>DASRSE010000072.1:0-30460 GCA_035656655.1 Pirellulales bacterium | reverse complement strand
AAGCGATGCACCAAGCCCACGTCGCCGTCGCTCTGATACCTGGCCCAAGCCCGCTTCGTCTGACGATAGCTCAGCCCCAACAGTTCGCTGGCCCCCACTAGCGTCAAATCCCCGGTTTTCACCCGGCCCAAGGCCGCCAATCGCTTCCGTTCCTTCGAACTCATCGAAATCGTCTCCATGCTCGTCTCCTTTTAGGAAACGATCTTAGGGGACATTTCTAATGGTCGCTGATGGGGACATTTCTAATGGCGCAAGACACGAGCCGTGGCCAACCGCATCGCCGCCGCGCCCCAACCACGATGCTGAGCGGCTGATTCGAGTTCCACGGCGTGCGGCCGACAATCTCGACCCGCTCCGAACCATTCCCTGGCCTTCGCTGTCTGGATAGAATGGTAGACTTAGCAAAAGTCTTGCCCTTTTGCGTCGCGGCCAGGGCCGCTCGCCTGATTTCCACGATTCGCCTTTCTCAATCTCTCCTTCCGTATATTTGAATCTGCCATGTCCGCACCACGCACGATGCTCGATAAGATCTGGGACGCGCACGTCGTCCATGCCGAACCGAATCAGCCGGCGATCTTGTATATCGACCTGCATCTCGTTCATGAGGTCACCAGCCCGCAGGCCTTTGAGGGTTTGCGTTTGGCCGGGCGCCCAGTGCGCCGGCCGGAGCGCACGATTGCGACGGCCGACCACAATATCCCGACGACCGATCGCTCGTTGCCCATCGCCGATCCGATTTCGCGCCAGCAGGTCGAAACCTTGCGACAAAACTGCCGCGAATTCGGCATCCGGATGTATGACCTCCACGACGCGCAGCAAGGGATTGTGCATATCATCGGGCCGGAGCGCGGCTACACCCAGCCGGGCATGACGATCGTGTGCGGCGATAGCCACACCGCCACGCATGGCGCTTTCGGCGCTTTGGCTTTCGGCATCGGCACGAGCGAAGTTGAACATGTCTTGGCCACCCAAACGCTGTTGCAGTTCAAGCCGAAAACGTTTGAACTGCGGGTCGAAGGAAAGCTTCCGCGGGGGGTCACCGCCAAGGATCTGATCCTCTATTTGATCGGCCAGATCAGCACGCAAGGGGGGGCGGGTTATGTGCTTGAGTACACCGGCGAAGCGGTCCGCGGCCTGAGCATGGAAGAGCGGATGACGGTTTGCAATATGTCGATCGAAGCCGGCGCGCGGGCGGGTTTAATCGCGCCCGATCAAACCACGTTCGACTATATTCGCGGCCGCGAGTTCGCGCCGCACGGCGCGGCGTTTGATCAGGCCGTCGCGCGATGGCAAGAGTTGCCTTCCGATGCCGGCGCGAAATACGACAAAGTGCAAGTCTTTCGAGCGGCCGACATCGCCCCGCAAATCACCTGGGGGACCACGCCCGGTCAGGTGCTCCCGGTCACGGAAAAAGTGCCCGACCCGGCTCAGTTCGCGGACACGTCGGATCAGAAAACGGCCTCGCGGGCGCTGGAGTATATGGGTTTGCAAGCCGGCGTTCCGCTGACGGAAGTGGCGATTGACCGCGTCTTCATCGGTTCTTGCACCAATGGCCGGATCGAGGATTTGCGGAATGCGGCGGCGGTGGTGAAAGGGCACAAAGTTTCTAGCCACGTCAACGCGATGGTCGTGCCCGGCAGCGGCGAAGTCAAAACCCAGGCGGAACAAGAAGGGCTCGACAAGATCTTTCAAGCGGCTGGCTTTGAATGGCGCGAGGCGGGTTGCAGCATGTGTTTGGCGATGAACCCCGACAAGCTCTCGGCGGGCGAGCGGTGCGCGTCGACGAGCAACCGGAACTTTGAAGGGCGGCAAGGGAAAGGGGGCCGCACCCACCTCGTCTCGCCCGCCATGGCCGCGGCTGCCGCCGTCGCGGGCCACTTTGTTGACATCCGCGAGTGGAAGTACCAATGACAGAGCAACGGCATGCGCTGGCCCGGCGGTCTATGGGACCGAATTAAACCGCCGGCGCTCACCGCGGCTTTCTCAATACACTGTCGCATGCAGCCAAAATAACGGCGTCGGCGGCGCTGCTCAAAAGATCACTCCGATTCGTTTCTGCGAGTCTCACCCGAACTGCGATCCCTTAACGGAACCATGTGGCCATGCAAGCTTTCACGAAAATAACCGGCGTGGTCGGCGCGCTCGACCGGGCCGATGTCGATACCGACCAGATCATCCCAAAACAATTCTTGAAGCGGATCGAACGGAGCGGCTATGGGCCGTTTTTGTTTTATGATTGGCGTTATTTTGCGGACGGCCAGACGCCCGACCCGGCGTTCGAGTTGAATCAACCGCAGTTCGCCGGCGCACAAATCCTCCTCGCGCGGCGCAACTTTGGATGCGGATCGAGCCGCGAGCATGCGGTGTGGGCCATCGAGAACTACGGCTTACGCGCGGTGATTGCGCCTAGCTTCGCGGACATTTTTTTCAACAACTGCTTTAAAAATGGCGTGCTGCCGATTCAACTGAGCGAAGCCCAAGTGGAGGATCTCTTTCAGCGCGTGGCGCGGACTCCGGGTTATCAATTGACGGTCGATTTGGAGCAAAACCAGATCCGCGACAGCCAAGGGTTATCGATCCCGTTCACGATCGACCCGGCGCGGCGGCACAACCTATTGCTGGGCTTGGACGACATTGCGATGACGCTCAAGCATGAACCCGAGATTACCCGCTTCGAGCAAGCGCGTGCGGCGGCTGTTTAAATCTCAGTCCATTGATGCTCGGTGCATTGATCCAGCCCGCTGCGGGCTTTCCCAGGCTGCTACGCGGCGCGGCGATAGAGCACGGCGTTTCCGCGCTTGCCAATTGGTTCCACGGCCCCCATCTTCCGCAAGCAATAGGCAATCCGGCAGGCGGTGAAGCGATTGATCTCGGCGGCGTGCGCCAAATCGCCCGTATGAAAGGGGCACGGCAACGTGTGCGGCAACAGCGCGGTCAGATCGCCGGCCGTTCGAAACACATGTTCGCCGGTCACTGCGACGAGTTTTTGATCTTCCACCTCAAAATCGCTGCGCCGCCAACGGCGCCGGCGGCCGTGTCCCGGAAAGCGCCATTCCTCGACTTCGACCAGCGGGACCTCGAGGGTCAACCGGCGGTGCGGAAAAACGCGTGTAAAGTAGATCAGCTCGTGGAACAGGTCCCAGAGGACCGCGCGTTTCGGGCTCGCGCGGCGTTCGATCACGCGGCCCCCGGCCTTGGCGCGCTTGATCAAGGTTTTGCGCACGACCAGCGGTTTGACGACTCGCACGTGGTGTTTTCGCAGCAGGGCCGCGATTTTATCGCGAATCGCCGCCAGCGAACCGTGCTGCACCTCGACCAATTCATCGTCCACGACCGCGTCGATGCGAAAGCGGCCTAGCCGTACTTCGGTTTGGGCCGCGTCGCCGGCGTAAATCGCTTTTAGTTCGCGATGAAGGGAAGTTTCCACGGGGCGATCCGTCGCTGCGGGAAGAGACGCGGGGCGATTCAAACTCAGACGTTCAAGCGGAGGCGGCAGGCGGTTCCAGTCCAAAATCACGAATGGTGAGCAAGCTGGCGAACTGGTAGCCGGCTTTGGCAAACGCCATGGCGCCCCCTTCCATTCGATCGACGATGGCGAGCACGCGCGTCACCGTCAGGCCAAACTCGAGGCAGCGCTCGATCGCTTGCAAGGAGGAGCCTCCGGTCGTGACCACGTCTTCGACGATCACCACGGAATCGCCGCTGCGGACCGGCCCTTCAATGTATTTTTGCGTGCCGTGCCCCTTGGCTTCCTTGCGAACCATAAAGCCGGTCAAGCTTTTTCCTTGCACGCCGGCCAAGGTGATGATCGCGCCGGTGATCGGATCAGCGCCGATCGACATTCCGCCGACCGCTTGCGGCCACGGGTCGCCGAGCAACTCAAGCAAGCCCTCGGCCACCAGCTTCGCGCCGTGGGAGTCGAGCGTGACCTGTTTGCCGTCGAGATAGTACTTCGCTTGCTTGCCCGAGGCAAGCGTGAAGTCGCCGAATTTCAGGGCTTTCTGGCGGACCAAATCGAGGAGCGCTTGCTTTTGATACACAGGGGCAAATCCTTGAAATCAGGGTCGGTGACGGCGCTGTTCATCGTACCGCGGGCTTGGCTCCGCGCCGACCCCTGGCCGCGCTGGGCCGCTCGGCTCCGGCGGCTGGTCTTGCATCGCGAGCCGCATTCGGGCGAAAATGAGAGCGCACGAAGGGAAATTCTCAGGCTGCGAGCGGATCTGTTGTTGCGAAAGGTGTGGACGTGCTGCAAACGCTGTTCTATATTCCGCGCGAATTATTCGGGCTGCCGATGTTCGGCTTCGGCCTCCTCTTGGCCTTGTGGGCGGTCGCGAGCGTGGCCCTCTTGGCCTATCTTGTCAAGAAACAAGGCTGGAGTCGCGATACGCGCGGGTACGTCCCGGTCCTCGGCCTGATTGGCGGGGCGATTTTGTTTCTGCTGCCGGCGCTGGCGGAGCCGCAAGGCTTGCCAATCCGCGGCTACGGCACCATGGTTCTGCTCGGCGTCGCCGGCGGCATCTGGCTGGCCGCCGCCCGCGCGAAGCGGGCCGGACTCGATCCGGAATTGATCTTGTCGTTGGCGTTTTGGATTTTTCTGGCGGGCATGGTCGGCGCGCGGACCTTTTATGTCACGGAATATTGGCATCAACAGTTTGCCAAGCCGACCCTCGGCGAGACGATCGCGGCGGTCGCCAACATCGCGCAGGGGGGGCTGGTCGTTTTTGGCGCCTTCCTCGGGGCGAGCGCGGCGTTTGTGTTCTTCTCGCTCCGCAAGCGGCTGCCCCTCTTGGCGACGTTCGATCTCATCGCCCCTAGCATGATTCTCGGTTTGGCGCTCGGTCGCATCGGCTGCTTTATGAATGGCTGTTGCTTCGGCGGAACATGCAACTTGCCTTGGGCCGTGTCGTTTCCGTGGAATAGCCCTCCGCAAGTTCGCCAAGCCAGCGAAGGGCTGATCGCCTTGCATGGCTTGCAATTCGCCAAGGGAGATGACGCCAAGCCGGTGATTGAAGCGGTCGTGCCCGGCTCGCAAGCCGCTTTGGCGGGCCTGAAGGCGGGGGAGACGATCCGCGCGATCGGCGATCGTCCCGCGACGGACAAGGCGAGTTCGGAATGGAGAGCGATTCATTCCGTCCGCGACGCCGAGGCCGAATTGCTGCGGCTCTCCACGCCCGGAACGCAGATCATGGTGCAGACTGAGGAAGGCGCCGCCGCGGCGACCTGGCAGATCGCCGGGCCTTTGCCAGGCAGTCTGCCGGTCCATCCGGCGCAATTGTACTCGTCGATTGACGCCCTCTGTTTGCTGCTGTTCTTGTTGGCTTGGTATCCATACCGGCGGCACGACGGCGAGATCTTGGCTTGGATGTTGGTGCTGCATGCGATCTCGCGCTATTTTCTCGAGTCGCTGCGCAGCGACGAGGGGGCCGTCTTCGGAACCGGCTGGACGATTTCGCAGAACATCAGCCTGCTCTTCTTCTTGATTGGAGTCGGAATGTGGGTCTATTTTCTGTTTATCGAAAAAGGCCGACCGCTCGACTTCTATCGGTCGGAGCGAGCCGCCGCGGCCTGAGCTAAATACGCCTTTGGCGCGGGCCAAACGTGATCTTGCGGCCGGTTCGCTCGGTCGATTCTCGGCGGCCGTTTTCGCTCCGCCGCGCGCAGCCGCGTCTCGCCTCGCGTCTGTTCGTTCCGTGGTGCGCGCGATAAACTGGCGGTTCCCGACCGGCTGCGATATCTGCGAGCGCCCTGTCTGTGAACTCCGCGACCGAACCGCTGCCCCTGCGAGAGACCTGCGAACCGGTCGATCCAGCCGCCTTGCGCGAGGTGGTCGAACGCGCGGCACGCACGCGGACGCCGGTCTATCCGATTGGCGGGGCGACGGCGCTCGATTATGGTCTCACGCCAAAATCGTCCGGGATCGGTCTGTCCCTCACGCGGCTGAATCGGGTGATGGAATATCCGGCGCGCGACATGACCATCACGGTGGAAGCCGGAATCACGATGCAAGCCTTGGCCGAAACGCTGGCCGCGGAGCGGCAGCAAATTCCTCTCGACGTGCCGGATCCGCAGCGCGCCACACTCGGCGGAGTGATCGCCACCAACTGGAGCGGGCCGCGCCGCGCCGCCTGCGGCACGATTCGCGACTATGTCATCGGAATCAGCGCCGTCGATGGTCAAGGTATGCTTTATCATGGCGGCGGGCGCGTCGTAAAAAACGTGGCAGGTTACGATTTTTGCAAACTGCTGGTCGGCTCGCTCGGGACGCTAGGGGTAATTA
This sequence comes from Pirellulales bacterium, assembly GCA_035656655.1. GTDB lineage: Bacteria > Planctomycetota > Planctomycetia > Pirellulales > DASRSE01 > DASRSE01. The sequence continues at coordinate 24,183 of DASRSE010000072.1, read as the reverse complement.
CGCAAGCGACCTTGAAGCTAAAACCGCTGCCGGAGCGGAGCGTCGGCTTGCTCTGCGGGCTGCGGAATTGGGCCGAGGCCGAATCGCTCTTGGCCGCGACCGTCGCTTCGCAAGTCACCCCCGCGGCGGTGGAATTGTTGGCCGGTCCGGCTTGGACCGGCGACCCCGCCCTCGGCGCGCTGCCGCCGGACCGGTGCGCGGCGGCCATGGTTCTCTTGGAAGGAACTTCCATGGAAGTCGACTGGCTGGTCGCGGAGCAACGGGCGGAGTGGCAAAGGCTCGGTTTCGCGCCGCCGCTCTTGCTGGACGCCGACTTGGCCGCGTTCTTGCGGCGAGTGAATCAGTTTCCGGCCGACCGCTCCGGCCCGCTGGTGTTGAAATTTGTCGTCCGCCCACGGCATTTGATTCGCCTGATCGCAGCCGTCGCCGCGATCGATCCGCGCGGCTCATTCGAGGCGCATGCGGTAAACGGCGTCTTGATCGCGCGATTCGCCGATTTTCCGACGGCCGAGGTCGGCCGGCTGCTGCCAGGGACGTTGCAGCCCTTAGCCCGCTCGCTGGGCGGGCACTGCGTCGTGCTGTCTTGGAGCGGGGGCGAGCTGACGCGGCAAGCGTGGTGGGGCGCGGTCGATTCCGCCGGTCCGTGGATGCGCGCGGTCCAAGAACGCTTCGATCCGCATCAGATTTTGAACCCGGGCCGATTTGTGGCCGGTTAGCGATCGGTTACATTGAATCACGCCGCGTCTGCGTTCGGCGCGGCGTTTCGTTTTGCTCGGCGCGCTTTGTATGACGACTCCGTCCTTGCCATCTCCGTTGCCTTTGCTGCCGCAACGGTCGGCTGCGGCCGGTCGCGCGAACGACGAAGCGGCCGCGAACCCGGGCGCGGCTATCGACTACCAACGTTTTTTGGACTGCGTACATTGCGGCCTCTGCACGGCGAGCTGTCCGACGTATGTCGAGCTGGGCAATGAAAACGATGGCCCGCGCGGGCGAATCTATTTGATGCGCGGCGTGACCGATGGCCGGCTCGACCTGACTCCAGAAGTGCGCCGCCATTTGGAACTGTGCCTCGACTGCCGCGCGTGTGAAACCGCGTGTCCGTCGGGAGTGCAATACGGCAAGCTCATCGAGCCGTTTCGCGTCGCAATGGAGCAGACGGCGGCGGAACGCAAGAGCCACGATTGGTTTCATCGCTGGATCCTCTTTGGATTGTTTCCGTATCCCGACCGCTTGCGCAAAGCATTGCTGCCGGCGCGCCTCGCGCAACGGCTGGGGCTGATCTGGTTGGCGGAACAGACTGGCATGCTGAAGCTGCTGCCGAGTCGGCTGCGGCAACTCGTGCGAATGCTGCCGCCGCCGGCGCCGCATCTCTCCCGCTTGCCCGAAATGTTGCCGGCCGAGGGGAAGCGGCGGGCACGGGTGGCGCTGTTCACAGGCTGCATTGCGGATGCGATGTTTCGCGCGACCCATTGGGCGACCGCGCGGGTCCTGCAGCGCAACGGTTGCGATGTCCTCATCCCGCGGCAACAAGCGTGTTGCGGGGCGATCCATTTTCATTCCGGCAGCAGCGCGCCAGCGCGGGAGTTGGCCGATCAGAATCTCGCGGCGTTCGACTATCGGACCGTTGACGCTATTATCGTCAACGTCGCGGGGTGCGGGGCCATGCTCAAAGATTATGGCCATCACTGGCACGATCCGCGGCAACCGGCGCGCGAGGCTTTCGCCGCGAAAGTCCAAGATGTGCATGAGTTTTTGGACGATCTCGGCATCGTTCGGCCCAGCGGCAGCATTCCTCTCACGGCGACCTACCATGACGCGTGCCATCTTTGCCACGCGCAACAGATTCGCGAGGCGCCGCGTAATTTGCTCGCACAGATTCCGGGATTGAAGCTGGTCGCACTGCCGGAGTCGGAGATTTGCTGCGGCGCGGCGGGAACTTATAATCTCACTGAACCCGAAATGTCCGCGCGGCTGAGCCGGCGCAAGCTGAACCATATTCTCGAGACCGGGGCGCGGCTCGTGGTGACGGCCAACGCGGGCTGCTTGTTGCAAATTCAACGAGAAGCTCGGCTGCAACAGCAGGCGCTGAAGATTCTCCATCCGCTGGATCTGCTTGATCTGAGCTACCGGCACGAGCAACCGTGAATTTGCTCGGTTCGACCGCGCCGTTACCTCCGCTCCTTTCGCCGCGACGCGGCGTCTCCGCGTGAGAATTCCCGCGCGGCCCATTGTTTGTGGTCAAGGGTTGCGAAATCATGGGAGTTGGCTTAGAATCGACATAAAATGATACTGAGTCTCAAAATCACTTTGTTTTGCGGTAAGTTGCTCCGTTCGCCGAAGGTTCGATAGTTGACGGCAGCGAGCGTATTTGAGATACTTGCAATTAACTTGCAAGTGCAACTCATTTGCGTTATCTCCGCCATGCTCGCGAGACTTCAAACCGCCCTGGTTCGCGCCGCCGCCCTCAGCTACGTCCTCATATCGCTGACCGGCTCGGCGCTGCACGAATTGTGTGGTTGCGAACACGATTGCGAAAACCCGCTCGGCTTGGTGCGCGACTGTGCATCCGACCGAGCGGACCTGCTAGGCGCTGACGCTGCGACCGAGCTTAGCTCGACCGGAGCCATCGCCGCGCATCCGGCCGATGCCGATGGCGAGTTGCACGAATGTCCGATTTGCCAATTTCAGGCACAAGGACAGTGGTTCGCGCCGCCGGTTGCGGCGGAAAATGATTTCTGTTGTTTGTTTTGCGTCGCTGAACCGCCGGTTCAGTCGATCGTCGCGCCGCGGCAGCCCTATCAATCGCGGGCTCCGCCCCGGCCGGCTGATCTGCTGCCTGCGGCTCAGCTCGAAAGTTGAGCCGTTTTCAAAACCGGTCTTCCGAATCGAATGGCCTCGCCTGCGGCCTTGCTCGCCGTCGGCGGGCGATCGTTCGCACGGTTCCGGTTTGAACACGCCTCCGTCCGACGAGCGGTGCCCGTTGCGGCGCGCTGCGGTCGGACGACGATTCGTCGTTTCTTTCTTACGCAATACCAGACCTAGGAATTATTTTCATGAATACTCGAATGACCCTTCGGCCCTGCTTGACGCAAAAAACTCGCGGTTTGACGTTAATGGAGTTGGTCGTGGTGATGGCCATTTTGGCGGCGCTCGCCGGGATTGTGGTTCCGTTGCTCCCCAACCTGATTACGCGCGCTCACACTTCATCGCAAGCCACCAATGTGGCCGAATTAGCGAAAGCCATTCAAATGTATCAGGCAGTTCACCTTGGCTATCCGAACGATTTTGATTCGCCGGTCGATGGGTCGGGCAACTTGCTGTCGATCGTCGTCGGGGCGACCGGAACCGACTACACCCCCGTGACGCTGACCGATACCAACGGTGTGGGAACGCTCGACGCTTTGGCCAGTTCCGGAATCACCGCGGTGGAAACTTTGCAGGCGAGCGGGTCGGGCGATTGGGACCCGACGTTCTTTCCTTATGGCAATGACCAGACGGTCACGCCGATTCCCAGCGTGTTGGCGTCCGGGACGAAGCTCGCCGGCCTTACCGGGGCGGCGGCTTCGCGCGAGTTTGGCGTTTCCGCGGCGGCCCAGTACGTGATTTTGGGCGTCGGCCGGTTCACGACGATGCAAGGGAATACGTTGCAAGAGGCGCCGGTTCATTTCGACGACGATCCGAACGGTGCGCCCAATGTGGCGTACGCTCGGCTGGCGGCCGTTTTTCAAGTCACGAGCGACGATGGCGCCGCTCCGCTTGCCAAGGCCGCGCTGGTGGGAATCGGCGCCTTTCATGCCAGCGGCTTGGCCGGACTGAACTCGCACTTAAAGGAATACTACGGAGCAAAATAAACGGCCCGCGGCCCGAATGAAAACCAGATCGCCCGGACTCGGAAAGAGTCCGCTCGACCAAACGGTCCCTGCGAAAATAAGCTCGGGCCGAGCGATAGGTTTTTCACCGCCGCGGGACAAAACTTCGCCGGGCTCGAATCCCCTGGGCGCGATTCCAGCGATCGCGCCCAGGGATTTATCGAATTCGTGCGATGGAATGAACGAATTAGCAGCCAAATAACTTTACAGCCCAGAACCGCACAATTAGCGTGGAAGGTGAGAATCGCGGATGCTTTGCACGGGGACAAGCCGGCTCGTTCCGGCCGCGGCCGACGGCAAATGGCACGCCAGTTGCTTGCCTTTCCGGGTTCGGGCCGCTGGGTCGAGTCGGTGCGTATCGCTTCGCGGTGAGGCGCCGTGCTACTGGTCGGCCGAGCGCAGCGCCACGATGAAAAACGCTCCGCGAACCTGCGAAACGCGACGCGCAGCCACGGGGGTTGAAATGAACGTCAGTCCTCTGCTTATGAAACTTCGCCGAGCCGGTTTAACCTTGATGGAGATGGTTGTCGTCATGGCAATTTTGATCGCCATGGCGTCGATCATTGTGCCGCTGATCCGCAACCAGCTTTCGTCGGCCCAGACCCAGGCTTCGACCGCCAGCGTGATCGCGGTTCGGGCCGCGGCGCTGCAGTACTATCAAGACCTCGGGCAATGGCCGCAGACCGTCGCCGATTTGTTCCGCGCCTCGACGGCATTGCCCAGCACCTTGCAGAGTTACGATCCGGTGGTCAAGCGTGGCTGGAATGGACCCTATTTGCAGGGCGCCGGCAGCGTGTACCCAAAATCAACCGATCTCGACAGCAATGGCAACGCCTATAGCAGCCTCGGGTTCTTTCCGGCGAACGCCGTCTACGGGATCGCGGGCGACCCGGCAGTGCTGGACTCGTGGGGCCATCCGATTGTGATTCAGTACTACGTGGGCGCTGTCACGACCGGCAGCCCTGCCGATTATTTGCGGATCGTGGCGGCCGGCTCAAACGGCATGATCGAAACCAGCAACTCGGTGATCTATCCGACGCGCGCCTCATGCGGCGACGATGAGGTTTTGTATTTGAAAGTCCCCGACCTGCGCCCGAGCCCATGATCCAGCACCAAAAAATATCGGCGTCAGCGCGACGCGCATTGACCTTGCTCGAACTGGTCGTGGTGCTGGCGATTCTGGCGGCGCTCGCGACGATTGCGATCCAAGCGACGACGCGCGTCGGCGACCAATCGCGCTTTGAAACGACGCAGCAAACGCTAAGCTCGATTCAAAAAGCGGTGCTCGGCGATCCGAACCAAACCACCACCGACGCCTCGGCGGCGCTGCGGAGCTTTGTCGCCGACGTGGGCCGCCCGCCAACCAGCTTGAACGAGTTGGCCGCGAATGGGAATAACCTCTTGCCCTTTTCCGTCGTGCTGGAAGATTCGATTGCGGTCCCGACCGGTTGGCGCGGGCCCTACGTGAACTTGCCGGTCGGAGCGACTGCGTTCAAGGATGGGTGGGGAAACGCCTTCATCGAAACGACCCTGTCGGCCGCCTATCCTTATCTGGCCACCGTGACCAGCTATGGGTCGGACAATACGCTCGATGGCAGCGCGACGACCGCGGACGCATACACCCGCGATTTGGCGGTCTCCTTCGACCCGACGCAATATCGCGGGTTGCTAATCCATTGCTCGGTCTATTCACTCGATACGTCCGGCAACAAAGTTCCGGCGCCGGCCAGCACGCCGGTGATTATCTCTTATTATGGACCCGATCCGGCGACGCCGGCGATGAATGGGGTGCTGCGCCAAGTGCTCCAATTCACCTCGTTGGACGGCACGTTCACGATTTTTGACAGCACGATTAATGCGCGCAATGGCACGACCGTCGCCACCGACCCACAACACATCGGGGCCGACTTGACCGTTGGGCCGCGGGCGCTGCGCGCCAATGTCGGGGGTACGGTCGACGGGGCGGGGAACGTAACGGGCGGCGTCTTCACGTCGCCCGTCTATTTGAACGTGCTGCCCGGCGCGACGATGAATGTCAATTTGCAATATACGCCGATCAGTGGCAGTGGCTCCAGCGGCAGTGGTTCTAGCGGCAGTGGTTCTAGCGGCAGTGGTTCTGGCGGCAGTGGTTCTGGCGGCAGTGGCGGCACCGGTTCCAGCGGAATGTAAATCGCCACCCTCTTTAGTCAGCAGTTCGTAGACAGATTGAACGGCATGTTGTTTTCGACGACCACGACTTTGATTGCGATCCTCCGCGACCGGATGATCCGAGCCGATTTTGCGCGCGGCGCGGTGGAGCCGACGCTGTTGGTGATTCGTCCGCGGCCCGACGAAGAGGATCCGGCCACGCTGGTCGCCTCGGCGCTGAGCTTTGATCGCCGCAAGGTGTCGAAGGTCTTGGTTTTATTGAACGATTTGTGGACCCATACGCTGGAAGTCCCGGCGGTCAATGTGGCCAATATGCCGGAAGACGAAATTCGGCAGATGCTGAACTTCGATTCGGAGCCGCTGTCGGGCATCGCGCCGTTTGACGCCTCGATCGCGGTCGTGCCGCTCGGCCGGAACAAGGCCGCGAGCGCCACGGCGCTCACCAGCGGAAACGTCACCAATCAATACTGGGTGACGCAGGTTCAAACGTACGTCCGCGACCAGATTGGCGAGGCGGTCAAAGCGGCCGGCGGCAAGTTGATCGGCGTGGCGCACCCGTGCGACACGCCGCTCGAGCCGGGCATGGATGGCTATGCGTATCGCGCGCCAGTCGAAGAACCGGCGCTGCGGGCCTGGCTCGGCGGTTGGCTGCAACGGGTCGAGGACAAAGGGGCGGCGGTCCCGATCGTGTTGCCGGCGGCGCGGGTCTTTACGCAGCAGCAAGCGAACCGCAACGCCGCGATTTTCGCGGTCTTGCTGATGGGGGTCTGCGCGGCCCACTATTATTGGTCTACGGCTCAAATTGCCAAGGCCAAGGCCGAAATCACCGCCTCCGAAAAGCCGGCGGCCCAATTGAAGCAATTGAAGCAGCAAGAAACGCAAGTTGAAAAGGACATCAAATCCGAGAAAGAGAAGCAGGAGCAATTGGCCGACGATGTCAAGGCGGCGGAAGCAACCCTTTCCGCCCAACGCCGCCGGCTGAGCGAACTGCTCAAAGAATTGACCCAAGCGACTTCCGATCAATGGGTGCTTCAGAAGATTTCCGGCGACGGGCATGAGCTGATTCTCAACGGCACCACCATGCATCCGGATCACGTCGATCAATTGGCGACCGAGTTGTCGAGCAAGCTGGCGAGCCTCGGTTGGGGCGTTGAACCGGCTGAACAACAGGCGACGAACTGGACCGACAGCGGCGGTCCTTGGACGTTCGATTTGCACATTCGCGATTTGCAAAAGCCGAAATCACCGGTGGTGCGCAAGCCGCTGCTGCCGGCCGCGCGGACCACCGTCGTGAAACCTCCAGACGCGGCAGCGCACTGAAGTACGAGCGCCGCGAATGCAATGTCTGGCAACGCGAAAGCCTTATGAATAGCACAACTCGACAACGACTGGCGATGGTGATCGCTCCGGCCATGGTGGTCGGCGGCATCTACATGAGTTTTATCAACCCGGACTCGGAGCGGGTGAAGCAAAACGAGCGCCTCGCCTCGACAAAGGCCGCCGCTCCACGGCCCGAAGCGGTGCTAGCCGAGCAAGCTCGGCTGATGCGGCTGAACGAGGATTTGAACAAGGTTCGGTCTGAAGAGAAAAAACTCACCGCGCGGTGGAACGATCTGGTCAAGCTCTGCAGGCCGACAAGCGAGTCGCGGGCGGTCGCCTTGCAGCGGCTGTCGCATTTGCTTTGGCAAGGAGGACTGTACACGGTCGACGAGGCCCAGGTCCGAGACACGCAGCGCCAACTGCCCGATTCGTTTGACGAAATGCTCAAGCATCTGGCGAAAGACCAAGCGACGACGGCGCCGCGGCTGTGGAAGGTGCATTTTTATGGGCGCTATGCCGACGTCATGCAGACGCTTGATTTATTGGAAAAGACGGGGCTGCCAATCATCCCCTTGAGCATCACGATGAACGACGCCGTGCTGGAGACGAATTGGCGCAGTTGGACGCTCGTGCTGTGGCTGTGACGAGCCGCGGTGGAGCGTGCAAGCGGCGGCGCGCAGTTGAAGCTAAGAACGTAGTGTCGGGCCGGCGCAACGCAACCGCCGTGCCGGTCCGGCGCGGCCAAGTGAGGTCAGCGGAACCGGCGGAATGGAAAGCCCAATTGTCGATCTGACACGCATCGCAGGACGAACCGAGGATGTTTTTGTGAACCAACCGCAATCCAAACCGAACGACATCGGCTCGATGCTCGATGCCCTGTTGGCGGAATGCGTGACGCTGGATGCGTCGGATCTGCACATTGCCCCGGACCGGCCGGCGTATTTTCGGATTCATGGCGTCCTGGCTCCGGAAGCGCCGACGCCGGTCCTTTCCGGCGACGTTACCACGGCCGTGGGCGAAGAGCTAGCGCGGCGCGCGGATCGTCCGCCGCTCGCCGGCGCCGGCTCGCTGGATGGGGCGGTGACGGCGCCCGACGGCACGCGTTTCCGCTTCAACGTCTTTCGCCGCCAAGGAAAAATCTCGATCGCGCTGCGCCGCCTGGAGGATCGCTTTCGCACGCTCGCCGATCTGGGCTTGCCCGAGTCGCTCTACGATTTGTGTCGCTTGCCGGATGGCCTCGTGGTGGTGGCCGGTCCGACCGGAGCAGGCAAAAGCACGACCTTGGCCACGTTAATCGACGCGATCAACCGTGAGCGCCGCGCGCATATTGTGACGATCGAAGACCCGATCGAATATCTGCATGAACCGCAACTCTGTCTGGTCAATCAGCGGCAGATTGGCTTGGATACCGGCGAATTCAACGAAGCGTTGGTCGCTTCGCTACGGCAGGACCCCGACGTGATTCTCGTCGGCGAAATTCGCGATCTGGACACGATTCGCACGGCGATCACCGCGGCCGAGACAGGGCACCTGGTGTTCACCACCGTGCACGCCGGCGACTGCGTCGGCACGATTGAACGGCTGGTCTCCGTGTTTCCCGCCGACGAGCAACTGGGCGTCCGCCGGCAGTTGTCGCTGGTGCTCCGCGCGATTGTGACGCAACACTTGGTGGTGGCCGACGGCGAGCGCGGAGAGCGTGATCGCGAGCTGAATTTGCACGTCCGCCGCCAGCGCGTCGTCGTCAGCGAAGTGCTCACCGGCAATAGCGCGGTCAACAATTTGATCGCGACGGGCAAGTCCAACCAGATTTATTCGGCAATGGAGTCGGGCGGCAGCAGCGGCATGCAAACGATCGAAGAGAGCCTGGCCAAGTTGTGGGTTGCCGGCTGGCTCACCGAAGAAGCGGCCCTCAGTCTGTCGCGCAATCCGGCGATCGTGCGCGATCGCGCCGCGCGCCTTCTCTCGCGTTCCGGGCCAGTACGCGTCAATGGAGGGAGCCGATGAGCGAGACCAATGGCAAGTTGTTGGACATGGATCGGGTACGGATCGACCCAGCTTGGGCGTTGCGCGTGCCGCCGTCCTTGGCGCTTCGGCGGCAGGTCTTGCCAATCGCTGCCGTGGATGGCCAGATTTATGTAGCCTGCGCCGACGAGACCGATTTGCAAACGCTGCAAGCCGTCCAGCGCCATTTTGACATGCCGATCTGTCCGCAGCGGGCCGAGCCGCTTTCATTGAAGCGGTCGCTGGGCCGAATTTTTGGCGATTTGAAAAGCGCTGCGGCCGGCGCCGCGATTGCGCGCGGGCGCACCTCCGAGACCGATCTCAAGGACGCCACCGGCTTATGCGACGAACTCTTGCACGCGGCCGTGGTGCGTGAGGCCTCGGACGTCCACATCGATCCGCACGAAGACGGCGTGCAGATCCGCTTTCGCGTGGATGGCCAACTGGAAAAGTATCGCAAGCTGTCGAGCGTATTGCACAACGGGCTCGTCAGCCGCTTCAAGGTCTTGGCCGGAATGGACATCGCGGAAAAGCGGGCGCCGCAGGACGGTCAATTTCGCCATCGTTATGGACCCACGAACCAAACCGTCGATATCCGCGTCGCCACCTTGCCGACCGCGCATGGCGAACGGATGACCCTCCGTTTGCTCGCTTTGCAGACCGAGTCGCTCACGCTCGAGCGGCTGGGAATGCTCGCGGGCGACCTGGCCCAGTTCGAGTCGGCGATCAACAAGCCGCATGGCCTGATCCTCCTGACCGGGCCGACCGGCAGCGGCAAAAGCACGACTTTGTACGCGGCCATTCGCCGGTTAATGTCGCTCGATGATCTGAATATCGTGACGATCGAGGACCCGATCGAATATGGGATTCCCGGCGTGGCCCAGGTTGAAGTCGATTCGGCCGACAAAGTCAGTTTCGGCAAGGCCTTGCGGAGCGTCCTGCGGCACGATCCGGACGTGGTGATGATCGGCGAAATTCGCGATCGCGAAACGGCCGACGTGGCGATCAAGGCTTCGCTGACTGGCCACCTCGTGCTCAGCACCTTGCACACGAACTCCGCGGCCAGCGTCATCACGCGGATGACCGACATGGGGATCGATCGCTATTTGACCGCCGCCACCTTGCGGCTGGCAGTGGCGCAGCGATTGGTCCGGCGGATGTGCGAGCATTGCCGGACCCCGCGCCCCATGACCGTCGCCGAAGCGATCGCGTTTGATCGGCCCGACGCGGCCGGCACGACCGTCTACGAACCCAAAGGCTGCTTGTACTGCGCGAACCGCGGCTACATCGGGCGGCTCGGTCTATTTGAATTGTTGCCCTGTGATGAGAATGTCGCGCGGGACATTGCTCGCGATGCGAAAGAAGCCGAAATCGTCGCCTACTCGCGGGCTCAAGGGATGCCGCGCTTGATCGACGATGGTTTTGAAAAAGTGACCGCCGGGCTAACCTCGATCAAGGAGGCGATGTCGGCCGTCACCGTTTGGTAGTTTTATTTCGCCCGCGGCCAAGGGGCGCCGAATGCCCCTGAAAACCGGACCACAAGGAAATCATTCGTCGTCTGACCCGAACTGCCCCACTGCCGCGAGTCCCTCGCTTTAATTCTATTTGCCAAGATGCCTAGTTTCAAATTTCAAGCGCGCGATCCGGGCGGCGCCCCGCATGCGGGGGTGCTCGATGCGCCATCGCCCATGATCGTCGTGCAAAACCTGCGGCGGCGCGGTTGGCGTGTCGTCGATGTCAAACTGGCGGAGGCCGAGCAGACGCTCAGCCAATCGCTCGCCCAATGGAACCCGATCAATCTGCTGCCGCCGCGGTCGGTGCACGTCGAGCTAAGTTGTAGCCAGATGACCGTGATGTTGCGCGGGGGACTGACCTTGCTGACGGCGCTGCAGGCGGTTGCGGAACATGCCGGCAGCGCGCGATTGCGGGAAACTTGGAGGCAATGCGCAGCGCGAATCCAAGGCGGGTCCAGCTTTGCCGAGGCGCTCGAAGAGGCCGACTGCTTTCCGCAACTCTTGGTCCGGCTCGTGCACGTCGGCGAGCAGACGGGAAATTTGGATCGTTCGTTAGCGCGCGCGGCCGAGGCCATGGAATCGCGGCGCCGCCTCCGCTCGACACTGATCTACGCGCTGGCTTATCCGTTGATCGTATTCGTGGCCGCGATGGGGGTTACGATCTTCTTGGTCGTTGACGTGATCCCCAAACTGAAGGTCTTTCTGGCCGCTATGGGACGCAAGCTGCCGGCCATGACGCAGATGCTCGTCGATATTTCGGACTGGTTCCAAAAGTACTTAGGCTATCTGGCTTTAAGCGGGTTGGCCTTGATCATTCTGCTGATTGTCGTATACTCCCGCCCCCGTGGCAGATTGGCGATTGATCGCTTTCTGCTGCGGGTACCCCTTATCGGAAATCTGATTCGGTTGGCTGGGACCGCGGCATTCGCCCGCACTCTCGGCATCCTCATTCGCAGCGGGATTACGATCCTAGAAGGGCTGCGAACGGTGGAAGGGCTGATTCACAATCGTTATTTGACCAATCGAGTTGCCGCTGCGCGGCTAGCGGTCATCCAAGGCAGCACCTTGGCTGAACCCTTGGCGGCGAAGCGCGCGTTCACGCCGCTATTGGCCCGGATGGTTGCCGTGGGCGAATCCTCCGGAACGATGGACGACGTGCTCGATGAGGTCGCGGCGTTTCACGAATCGCAGTTGCAAGCCGCGATTCGACAATTGAGTCTGATCATTGAACCGGCGATTATTTTGTCCGTCGGCGTGATCGTGGGATTTGTTTACATCGCGTTCTTCATGGCCCTGTTTTCGGCGGGAGGAGCGGGCTAACATGAGCAAAAAACCAAATCCTGGGGCGTCACCCAAAATCCAATCGTCGCCGCGCGGTCGCGCGCCGCATGCGCTGCGGAACGTTGCTTGGAAACGGTTCGCGTCCGCAATCATTTTCGCCGGTTTGGCCTGCGGCGCGGCGCTGCTGGTTCGCGCGGCGGATCCTTTCACCTTGCCGCCGCCGAAGGCCAGCAATCCGCCGGACGCCGCCCCCAGCACGGCAGACAATCCGGCTCCGGTTCCGCCGGCTGAGAACGCGCCGGCGAGTGACAATGAGGCTGAGCCGCCGGCGACAATTCGCTTTTTGACTCCCGACGCGGCGGCCAAGCCGGCCGTGCCACCGGCGATTCATGCTCCCGATGCCGGCAATGCGAGCGGCGCGACGGCCGAGGAGACTCCGCCGCCGGCCGGATCGAATTGGAAGCCGTCGCGTGATCCGACGCAGCCCAGCCGCGCGATCCGCGAATTGCTCGAGCAAGAAAACGCCAAGAAAAATGGGATCGGGCCGAACGGGGCGGCGCGCACCCCCGCGGCGGCCGCTTTGCCCGACATTCCGGAGTTGCGGCTCAAAGGCAGAATTTTCACGCACGAGAAGCCGCCGATCGCGATTCTGGAAATCGCCGGTCGGAATGTGGCGGTTCGCGAAGGAATGGAATTCAACGTCAGCGGCAAAGCGCGCGGCGCCGCGCCGACGCAATTGAAGATTCTCAAAGTAACGGCAAACGAAGTGCAGATTGAATTGGTCAATCGAAAGCAGACCATTTCGATCAACTAGCAGGTGCAGTTCGCGCAGCGCCCGCTGCGGTTATCAGAGTCGTCGAAGGAATGCCAGAGCCCCCTCGCGGCGGAGCCGGAGGGAACGGAATCATTACCATTGCCATGAGGAGCAACGTCCATGGACGGACGAGCGACCAGGAACGTGAGGACGATCCTCTTGTTCGGAATCAGCATGATGCTTGGCACGGAACTGGCGCTGGCCCAGGCGCCCAAGACGGCGCCGGCATTCCGCGCGCCCAAGTTGTCGGCCGTCCCAGCGCGCCCCGTTCCGAATCCGCCCATGGCGGAGGGCGTGGCCCCCGGCGCCGAGGAGGTGCCGCCCCCCAGCAACGCCGCCGGACCGGCAATCGCCCCGGCGCAATTGGCCGCGCCGCCAGGGACGGCGCCGCTCGAGCTGATTGAATTTCGCGATATTCCGCTCGACGAGGCGCTGCGCTCGCTCTCCGATCAGTCGGGCCTCAAGATTGTTCCCTCGGCCGAAGCCGCCAAGGTGCACGTTTCGCTCTATTTGCGCGATGTCCAACCGACCGTCGCCTTGGACGCGTTAACCAAGGCCAACGGTCTTTACTACAAACAGGACCGCGCCAACGGCATTATTCGCATCTACACGACCAAAGAATACGAGAACGATCTCGGCAGCTTTCGCGAAGAGCGGACTGAGGTCTTCACGCTGCTGTATCCCAACCCCGTGGATGTCGCCTATGCGATCCGCGGGCTGTTTGGCACTCGAGTTCAATTCAGTCTCGGCGCCGACGATCAACTAGCGTACGACGATCTGTCGCAGCGATTCAACCGCTTTGATCTGGTCGATGCCCGCAACCAAGGACTCGGTTCGGAGGGGGGCGGCGGCTTCGGCCGCAGCAACTCGACCGGCAACGGCTTCACCGGCAGCGGAATTGGGGGGACTGGCTCGAGTTCGTTCGGCCGTAGCGGCATTCTCGGCGGCTCGTTGGCCGGCGGCACCGGCATCACCAGCCTCAACGGTCTCGGCAGCCAATTCGGCCAAAACGAGTTCAACGCGCCGCAGAACCAGCAGCCCCAGGGGGCGACGAAGCTGGATAATCTTACCCCGGACCAGATTCAGCAGTTGGAAAAAGCCCGCAATAGCGCCGCGCCGGAAGATCAGCAGGCGATCGACGAATTGCTGCGGAGCCGCCGCGCGCGGATCTATGTCACGGTCATTCGCCGCAACAATCAAGTGGTCGTCCGCACCAGCGACGACCAGATCATGAATCGAATCCGCGAGCTGATCTGCAATCTCGACGTGCCGACGCCGCTGGTCTTGCTCGAGGTGAAGGTGATGTCGATTCAGCTCGACGACGATTTCTCTTCGGTGTTCGATTATCAGTTCACCGACGCGCACACCGTCGCCGGGAGTTTCACCGCCGGCAACATTCTCGCCCCGGCGGCCGACGTGCTCTCGCCCGCCGATCGGCGGAACTCGCAAGCGGGGATCGGGCTGTCGAGCAGTTCGGCCGGCACTTCGCGCGATCTGATCTTTCAATATGTGAGCGCGAACTTCCGCGCTCGGATGCAGTTGCTGGAAAACAACAACCGCGTGACCGATCTCACCACGCCGCTGCTGTTGACGGCCAACAACGAAGTCAGCCGGATTTTTATCGGCGAAACGGTCCCCATCACGACCGGCTTCACGTCGAACCAGATCGTCGCCGGCGGCGTCGTGAATACGACGGTCTCGGGCACCCCGATCGTGGAGCTGCGCGATGTCGGCCAGTCGTTGCTGATTACGCCCAACATCAACGCCGACCGCACCGTAACGCTGCGCATCGCCCAAGAGAATTCCAAAATTAACCCGGGCGGCGGGATGATCCCGGTTCCGACCAACGGCGCCACCGGGTTCACCAATGTGCCGGTCGACACGGTGCAACGAGCCACCGTCAGCGGCACCGTCGTCGCCAAGGACGGGCTGGCCGTGGCGCTGGGAGGATTGATCGACGAGAGCTTGAATGACAATCGGTCGGAGATTCCGATCCTGGGCAAGATTCCCGTGATTGGGTTCTTCTTCCGCAGCCAGATGACCAATCGGAGCCGCCACGAACTGGTCATTATGATTCGGCCGTATGTGTTCAACACGCCGGCCGAATCGGCCGCCTTGAGTCATGACCTGGTGCAAGACCTGAGTCTGCACCCGAACGCGCCGGACGCCATTGGCACCTTGAACAGCTTTAGTCCTTGGGAAGTCATGCGGGCCGATCCGCCCCTTTGTCCGGCCCAGAACACGTTTCGCTTTCATAGCCTGGTGCCGAAACGATTTTAACCGCCGCAGCCGGCCGGCGCGATCTCCGATTCGTTCCGTGAATTTTTGACCCTCTGCCGAAGCGAACCATGATCTCGATAACTCCGCATTGCTCACTTCGCCGGGCGCTCGCCCTGACCGCGCTGTTGTTGGTCGGCGTCAATGGTTGCTTCGATTCCGCGCGCCGACCGGAAGACCTGAGCAAGGCGATCGACAAGGCGGGCAAGTCCGGCGCTGATCTGCACGGCAAAGCGAAACTCGACGTGGTCGGTGGCAGCCTCGGAGACAGTCAAGAGGTTTCGCTGACTCCGGACGAGCTGGCGCGCAGCGTGAACGATTTGCAAACGGCCGATCATCAGACCGGTTCGGTCCGCTGGGTGCAACGGCATCCTGAGGCGGCGTTGGCGCTGCTGCGAACCACGGTTCCGACCAAGCCCGACGGGACATACAATCTGGTGGCCGCAGTGCAAGACGCGCAGTGCGTCAATCGCGGTCAAACGCAAAATTGGACGCAGATGTTGGCCGACGCGGCCAAGCGGCCTGACGTCTACAAAGCTTATGTTGATGCGCGCACCCGTTTCCAAGCGAGCCTTTCGCAGGGGCATCCCGACTTTGCCTTGCGGCTCGATCTGCCGAAGCTGGCGCAGCAAACCGGCGCGCCGATGCTCGAGATCGACGCGCTGCAACTGACCGGCACGACCGAAATGCTCAACGGTCAGCCGGCCAAAGCGGTTGCGCTGTTCAATGCCGCGTTCAATTTGTCCAGTCGCATCAGCGACTACCAAGCCACCTATGTCCTCCTGCTCCGCAGCGATGCGCAGCGCCGCGCCGGCGATCCGCGCGGAGCGAGCGAAACGTGGCGGCAGGCCGTCGAGTTGGCGAAAAAAGTCCTGCTCAGCGACGCCGGCGTTTATGATCCGGTCCTGTGGGAAAAGCTGGGCTATCTGCGGCCAATTGATCAGCCGTGGCCGACCGATGTCGTGCATGCCATGGCCGACATGGATAGTCTGCCCGGCATCGACTTGTCCGACTATGGCAAACGTCAAGAAGCGGCCTCGAATGGTCCCGACGCGGTCGCCGCGGAGATTGTCGTGTGGAACTCAATCGGCAATTGGTATCTGCGGCGCAATCAAGCACAAGGCGCGCTGGTCTGCTACAAGCGGTCCGAGTCGGCGGCCGCCAACGCCCACACGCAACAGTGGCTCCGCCTGAAAGAAGCGCGGGCGCTGGTACAACTCGATCAGACGGGGCCAGCCACCGCCATTCTCGTGGCGTTGGCCAAGGACAAAGCGTCGGTCGCGTATCGGCCGGCCTGCGGATTGCTCGGCAGCATTCGCTCCAAAAATCAGCAGCCGCAACAAGGCCTCGCCCTCTTGCGCAAGGCGATCGAAGAAGACGAGACGGCCGATTGGCCCGAACGGGCCGAAGCTGAAGCCGATTTGGGGCTCGCTTATCTGATGGTCGGCGACTCGAAAAGCGGCTTGAAATGGCTCCATCAGGCCCAGCGGCGATTCGAGGCGGACAAGGACGCGGAGTCGCTCGTGCTGGCCTTGGAAAACGAAGCCGCCTATCTCGATGGAATGAAGAAAAAGAACGAAGCCGTCGTGATCCGCTCGCGCATCCAACAAATCGAAGCCGGCCGCTAAGCCGCGCGACGCGACGATTGCATCCGTTCGACATGGCCGTGCGTTGCCGATTCCCACAATCGCGTGTGTCCCCGGTTTCGTCATTCCCGCGCAGGCGGGAATCCAGTGGCATGGCGCTGCGGGCCGCGCCGTTTGGCGCTTCGCTGGATTCCCGCCTGCGCGGGAATGACGAGGCGCGGCGATGACCAATTTGCCTGCACAACAGGCTCCCAAATTCGTCCTTCCGGCGCAATTGCCGATTCCCTCATCCGCGTGCGTTCGCGATTCCCAAAATCGCGTGCGTCCCCGGTTTCGTCATTCCCGCGCAGGCGGGAATCCAGTGGCATGGCGCGGCGGGCGACGCCGTTCGGCGCTTCGCTGGATTCCCGCCTGCGCGGGAATGACGGGACGTAGCGCAACGGGCGGCGCGGTTTGACGCACCGCTGGATTCCCGCCTGCGCGGGAATGACGGGACGCGGCGATGACCAATTTGCCTGCACAGCAGGCCCCCAAATTCGTCCTTCCGACGCAATTGCCGATTTTCTCATCCGCGTGCGTTCCCGATTTCCACAATCGCGTGCGTCCCGGTTTCGTCATTCCCGCGCAGGCGGGAATCCAGTGGCATGGCGCTGCGACCGACGCGGTTTGACGCACCGCTGGATTCCCGCCTGCGCGGGAATGACGGGACGTAGCGCTGCGGGCGGCGCCGCTTGGCGCTTCGCTGGATTCCCGCCTGCGCGGGACTGACGAGGCGCGGCGTTGCGGGTGACGCCGTTCGGCGCTTCGCTGGATTCGCGCCTGCGCGGGAATGACGAGACGCAGTGTGACGAGCGAGTTGCGCGCCGGAATGGCGACAGGCCTTCAATTCAATTTCTTTCGCAAGGTCGCGCGGTGCAGGCCGAGGATGTCGGCGGCGGCGGCGCGGTTTTGCAGCGTTTTCTCAAGCACGGCGCCAAACAGGATCGGCTCGATCTGATCGAGAATCTTCTGATGCAAATTCTCCTTCGGACCTTCGGCTTCCAACTGCGCGATCGTCCATTCGCGCACCGCCCGTTGCACCGCCCCGTTCAGATCGCTGCCGGTCAGCACGTTCAAATCTCGCGGGGCGGGCAGATGTTCGCGATCGAGCAGTTGTCCGCGGGCGAGGAGGGCCGCATGTTGGACCGCGCCGCGCAGCTCGCGAACGTTGCCGGGCCAGCGGCGCCGCGTCAACTCGGTCATTGCGCTCTTGGAAATGCCGGTCGCCGTGTTATTGCCCGAACGCACCAGACTGAGAAAATGTTCGGCCAACAAGGGGATATCCTCGGGCCGTTCGCGGAGCGGCGGGAGCGAAATCTCAAAGCCGGCCAAGCGAAAATATAAATCTTGGCGAAATGCGCCTTCACGGAGGATCTCGTGCAAATCGCGATTGGTGGCGGCGATCACGCGAAAATCGGCCGGCCGCGCCCGCGCATCGCCGACCGGGGTGATCTCGCGCTGCTCCAGCACGCGCAGCAGCTTGACTTGCACATCGAGCGGCACGTCGCCGATCTCATCGAAAAAGACCGTTCCGCCGTCGGCCAACTCCAACAGCCCGCGCCGCGCCGCGTCGGCGCCGGTGAACGCCCCGCGGACGTGGCCGAATAGCTCGCTTTCGATCAAGGTCGGGCTGAGCGACGCCAGATTCACGGTGATGAACGGTTTGTCGGAGCGGGCCGAGTGGCGATGGATCGCCCGCGACACGAGCTCCTTGCCCGTCCCACTTTCTCCCGTCACCAGCACCGAGACATTCGACGGCGCGACAATCGCGATTTCCTTAAAGACGCGTTGCATGGCGGGACTGGAGCCAAGCAGATCGTAGACCGGACGCTGCGCGGCGGCGCTGGCTTGGGCCTCGAGGGTGAAGCGCGCGTTGGCCAGGGCGCGGCGCAGCACGCTCGTCGCGCGCTCGAGATCAAACGGCTTCGTCAAATAATCGATGGCGCCGTTTTTGAGAGCGGTGACGGCCGTTTCCAAATTGCCAAAGGCCGTAATAACGATGATCGGCAATGGCCCGGCAACCTCATGAAACCGCTCCATGGCGGTCAGGCCATCCATGCCTGGCAGCCGGACGTCAAGCACCAGCAGGTCGGGCCGGCGCGCGGCGGCCGACTCCAACCCCTCTTCGGCCGAGGACGCGACCGCGACCTCATGCCCCTCTTCGGTCAACAGCCGCTGGAGGCCCCAGCAGATGCTCTCTTCATCGTCAACAATCAATACATAGTGCGCAGCAGGCATAGGGGCAGATTTGCTTTCGAGAAAGGATTCGAAACGAACGCGAGTTTCGCAGCGCGGGCCGCCGTTGAAGATCGACGCGGTCGCGAGCCGGCGGCGCGAGCCCAGGCTGCGGCCGCCGCCGCTAGCCGTGCGGCAATAGCGCTGCCGGAGGCCGTCCCGCCCCGCTGCTGGCGGCAGCGGCGGCCGCTGTTGCGGCGGGGCCGCTCAGCATCCCATTATGCCGCGCATCAAGGGGCAGCGTTAGCTCAAAGCACGTTTCGGGGTCGCGATAATAGCAGAGGCTGCCGCCGTGCGCTTCGGCAATCTGCCGCGACACGGCCAGACCCAGGCCGACTCCTTCGGGCTTGCCGGTGACAAACGGTTCAAACAGTTTCGCGGCGACGGCCGGCGGCGCGCCAAGACCGCTGTCGAGCACCCGAATCCGCAGCGTGCTGGGTTGTCGCTCGACCTCGATCCGCACCCAGCCATGACCGCTGGCCGCATCGATCGCGTTGAGCACGAGGTTCAAAAACAATTGGCGCAGTTGTTCGGCATCGGCCTGAATCGCCAGCGGCGCCGACAAGGCGGGAAACTGCACGTCGATCTTGCGATGGCGGCAGGTCAAGCCGACCAGCGAGTCCAGTTCCGCGAACATTTTCGCCAAATCGACATCGGCCAACTGCGGCGGTTGCGGCTTGCCCACCGCGAGAAAACGCTGCAAGTGTTCGTCTGACAGCGCCAGTTGGCGCAGGGCGACTCCCAAGCTTTCGCGATCGGAATCGGAACAGTGGCGTTGATGCAACTGAACGGCCAGCCGGGCGCCGGTGACGCAATTGCGGAGGTGATGGGCCAGGCCGCCGCTCAGTTGTCCCAGCAGCGAGAGCCGCTCGGTTCTCTGAATGACTTGGCGCATTTCGCCGAGTTGCAAGGCCAGCGAATTGGCCGACAGCACCAATTCGCGCAGCTCATCGTTGCGCGCCGGAATCGGAATCGGCTCGAACCGGCCCTCGGCCAGCCGGCCGACTTGCGTTTTCAATTGCAAAATCGGCCGGCTCAAACGCCGCGTGATCACGACCGATACCAAGGCCACCAGCAGCAGCGCCACCGCGCCCACCGCCAACGGCGGCATCACCGCGTCCCATTGGCTCTCGCGCCAGATTCGCTCCGGATAGAGAATGTGGAGGACGCCGCGATCCCCCTCGGGCGAAGCCGGCTGCAATTTCGCGCCGGTGTAAAAATACCGCTCGCCGGCGACTTCAATCGTCGGACCGAGCAAAAAACTCGACGTGGCTGGCGCCGGCGGGGCCGATGCGACCGCCCCCAACCGCGGCGAACTGCTCGCCAGCACGTCGCCTTGTTCGTTGCTCAGCACGAATTCCGCGCTCGATAGCCCGCGCATCTGGCGGAGCACGCTGTCGTTCAGTGGAAACGGCGAGGTCTGCAACGTTCCGGCGATCCGCAGCAGTTGCGATTGCACCTGCTGCTGCGAACGCTGCGCGGCAAAGTACGCATTCAAGCCGCTGGCCCCCACGATGGCCAGCAGCATCACGCCGGTGAAAGGCACCAAAATCTGATAACGGAGCGGCCACCGCACAGCAAAACCTCAATTGGGAGCAACACCAGTCGACTTCTCTTGATAATACGCCGCCGGAACCAGGGGTTCAATTGGCGCCTTCGTTCTGACCGGCGCCGAGAGACCGCCGAAAATCGTGCCGGCCGCGGGTCAAGCGGGCGAGCGGTTCGGTCGCGCGCCGATTCGCGAGCGAGTTCCCAAGCGCATTGCCGACGCGACTCGCGCCGAATTGCCAACCGCGCGAGCCAGCGAAATGCAAGCGGCAAAATCCTTCGATTCGAGGAATGGGCCGAATGCCGGCGCAATTCTTTCGCTCCCCCTAGCCGGGCCGATTGCCGCGATTTTATAATGAGCGTAACCCCGCGTCCCGAGCTTGTCGGATAGAATGGAGTGCAGACCGGGCGGCGCTATCCGGCGCTCCGATCCGACGACGTGGTTCTTGTTCGCCCGCTATTTGTAATTAAAGGTCGCGGCCATGCCCGTCCAAATGGAACTCTCGCGGATCATCATTAGCGAAATCAACGATCAGCAGATCATCTATCTGAAAGAAGTCGAAGGGGACCGGACATTTCCGATCTTGATTGGCATCTTTGAAGCGACGAGCATCGATCGCCGAGTGAAACAGTTTCAATCTCCGCGCCCCTTGACGCACGATCTGCTGGTGCAGACTGTCGAAATGTTGGGAGGCGAGTTTCAAGATGTCGTCATTAGCGAACTCAAGGAGCACACCTACTTTGCGTTGCTGCGAGTGCGGCACGAAGGCGAGCTGGTTGAGATTGACGCGCGCCCCTCCGACGCGATTGCCGTCGCGGTGACTTGTGACCCGCCGCTGCCGATTTACGTGTCCGAAGAAGTGTTGAACGACGTGCTGGGCGAGTGAGCCGCCGCGCGCGGAGCCGCCATGCAGATGGCTGCTTTTCTCGCGGAAGTTGGCCCTCTCGAGCGTCGCAGGGGCAGCGTTCACCGCGTTTTTTCGAGCATTTGCCGCGGCCCGCCTCGTTTTCCGCAAAGCTTCTTCGCGTGGAGGTCCGGCATGGCGCAGCTTGAAACTTCTCCGGCGGTGCGGCCGCCGAGGACGTTCAGTCAAGCCGCTGCGCGGATACTTCGGACGGCCCTTTGGCAAGTCTATCGCGCGATTGGCTATTTGGGCTTGGTGGCGACGTTTGCGGCGCTGCTGCTCGGGTTTCCCTCCGGGCCGGGGCCAATTTCGAACTACGGGTTTGACCTCGGTTTGTACGCGGGCTTTATCTTGCTTCATCTGGTGATGACGCAGCCGCGTTTCAAAGAACTCGCGTGGGGCAGCCGCGGCGGGACCGCGACGGAACGCCGTGTCTATATCCTGGTCTCGACGGCCTCGTGGGGAGCGCTCTATTTTTTGGCCGCGCCGCTGCCCGGCGGCGCGCTGCACCTTGGCGACTATGAGCGCGTGGTCGCCGCGCTGGGCGTGCTGTTTTTTCTCGTTGGCTTGGCGCTGATGTTTGCTGGGACGACCGCGGCGCTGGTGGATGGGATGATCGCGCTGCGCGGCGCCGCGGCGCAATTCTCGCAATTCGCCGCCGCGCCGCTCCTCAGCGCGGGGCAATACGCGCGGGTTCGCCATCCGAAGTATCGCGCGGCGGTCGTGATGTGCTGGAGCACCTTGTTGATTCATCCGACCATGGCTCAACTCTTTTGGGTCGCGCTGATCAGTGGCTCCTTCATTGGGTTCATTCCACTGGAAGAGCGGCAACTAATGGCGGCTCGCGGAGCGGAGTACGCGGACTATCGGCGACGAACGCCGTATCGTCTATTTCGCGGGATTTGGTAGTGGCGATCCGGCAGCCGCTTGGCGCTGCGCGGCGGCGCGAGAGTGGTGCAACATTTTTCGCGGCTGGCTTTTCAGCGAATTGCTAGCTGTCCAGTCGGCCGAATCGCCTGATTATGCGGGTCGTCCGGCCGCGCGAACCACGACAATTCGCGCGAGAAAATCGCCGGCCAGCGAAAATATTGATTTCAGAGGCAAGCGGGTTGCCGCCGCCGTGGTTATAATGAGAGCACGGACCGGGTTCGTTTTTGCCCCCACGAAGTGTCATGGAGGATTTCGCGGCGGGCGGCGCTTTGAGTGGAGAATTTGCCGTGCTGACCTCCTTGCTGGCGAAAGGGGCTGCCCTTTGCAGCGCCTTGCTATGGACCTTGAGCGTTCTTCCGTGCGCAAGCGCGCATGCTAATTTGGCCAGCGTGAGCCAGCACGCGCGCGGAGGAGGCGGAGGCGGAGGCGGAGGAGGGGGCGGGCATTCGGGCGGGGGCGGCGGCCACAGCGGCGGCGGTAGCTTCGGCGGCGGTAGCTTCGGCGGCGGTGTTGGCGGACACAGCAGCGGCGGGTTTAGCGGCGGCAGCTTTGGCGGCGCGTCGCATTTCTCGAGTCCCGGCGGGAGTTCGTTCTCGCATGCCAGCCCGAGTTACAGCGGCGGCTCCAGTTTCTCGCGCAGCCCGGCCTATTCGCCCAGCTATTCCACTTCACCCGGTTATTCCAACTTCAGAAGCTCGCAGTCTCCTTCCATATCGAACTTCTCTGGGCAAAGCAATTATTCCGGACAGCGGTCCTTCGGCGGCCAAAACTTTGGCGGCCAAAGCCTCAATAGCCAGAGCCTCGGAAGCCAGAATTTTGGCGGCCAGAATCTTGGCCAAGGAAACAACTTCAGTCGAGTCGCCCCCAATTCCAATCTCTCGAATTGGAACGGCGTCGATCACGGCAACTGGGCGGGGAATAACAACTTCTCCGGCAACCACGCCGGCGCGAACAATTTTGCCCACAACGGAAATCATGACGGAAATCATGACGGCCACGGCGATTGGAATCACGATGGCCACGGCGACTGGAATCACGCCGGTTATGATCACGGTTGGAATGGCAACCACTACTGTTCGTATTTTCCGGTCGTAGGGCTGAGCTTCGGTTGGGGCGGTTATGGATTCGACTATGGCTATGGCGATCCACTTAGCGACTATGGCTATCCTTATTGGGACACCTACTGTCAGGAATTCGGCTTGGGAGCCTATGTGCCGCAGGTCGTGACCGCGAACTATGTCGCCGACGTGCCACCCGAGGGAATCGCGGTTGATCCCGCGAACGGGCCTGTCGCGCCGGGCAATTTGCATGCGGCCAATGCGCCGTTGGCCCATCCGCCGGCGCCCAACCTGGCTCGCGAAAGCGCTCCGCCCAATCCGGCCGCCGCCAAATTCTTGGGCGATGCGCGTCAAGCCTTTAAGACGGGCGACTTCAAAGAGTCCCTGCGGCTGGCGAACCATGCGGCCGTGGAGTCGCCGCGCGATGCCAAGATCCACGAGCTGATGTCCTTGTCGCTCTTCGCCCAGGGCGATTACCGCGGCGCCGCGCTGGAAGCTCATGCGGCGGCCGCGCTCGGGCCGATCAGCAATTGGGAGACCTTGTCGAGCTATTACAGCGACGACTCCGCGTATACGACCGAACTTCGCTCGTT
This sequence comes from Pirellulales bacterium, assembly GCA_035656655.1. Lineage (GTDB taxonomy): Bacteria > Planctomycetota > Planctomycetia > Pirellulales > DASRSE01 > DASRSE01. The sequence goes on along the minus strand of DASRSE010000072.1, from coordinate 65 downwards.
CGAAAACTTCGTCAAGCAGAATGATAACGCGCCGGAGGGGCACTTTCTGGCGGCGTATCAATATC
>DASRSE010000071.1:0-16026 GCA_035656655.1 Pirellulales bacterium | reverse complement strand
GCATGATGCAGATTCTCCAGAATGATTCGCGGCGGCAAAGCGTAATTTTCGCGAACCGTTGCCCACATGCGCGGCAAGCCGAACATCGGGCCTGCCGGCGAGGGCGCCTCCCAAACGCCATCCGTGGCCAGTAGCAGCAGGTCCCCCGCGGCCAAGGAGATCGGCGCCGCGGTCGGCACGATCAAGCCCGGCTCAAAACCGAGCGGTTGGCTCGTGCTCTCCAACCGGCGGCAGTTCCCTTGCGCGTCGAACAGATAACACTCGTGTCCAGCCGCCGCATACACGAGCGAGCGGCGGTCCGGCTGAAGCCGCGCCAAAAACAGCGTGACGAACTGCTGGCCGGCGGTGTCTTCGCACAAAAACCGGTTCGCTTGCGTCAACACCTCGCCGGGGTCGCCCTGCGATTGCGAGAGAGCCCGCAGATAGGCCCTGGTTTCCGCCATCAGAAACGAAGGCGCGATGCCGTGCTCGCTCACGTCCGCGATCGCAATTCCCCAGCCGCCCCCGAGCATTGGAAAATAATCGAACAAGTCGCCGCCAGTCGCCTCAGCGGGAAAGGTCGCTCCGGCAACGCGAAAGCCGCGGATCTGCGGCGGCCCAGCCGGAAAGAGCCGCTGTTGCATCGTGCGCGCCAGTTGAAACTCGTGCCGGCTGGCGTCCAAGTCCGACTCGACCTTGCGCCGCCGGCTTCGTTCCACCGCATAGCGAATCGAACGGACCAGCAGTTGATCATCCACCCGCCCTTTGATTAAAAAGTCCTCCGCGCCCGACTGCACCGCGTGAATCGCCGAGTCTTGGTGCGATTCGTCGGTCAACACCACGATCGGAATCCGAGCGGCCGCTTCATACGCCCGCAGAAACGTGTCGATGCCCTTCGAGTCGGGCAAGCTCAGATCGAGAAGAATGACATCGAACGGCCGCTGCTGGCACAGCCGCAGCCCCAACTCCAAGCGCTCGGCATGAATCAGCTCGTTCACCCCTCCCCAATTGCCCGCTAACAGATTGCGCATCACCCAGACATTGTCGGGGTCGTCTTCGATCAACAGAATCCGAGTCAAAGGGAAGGACATTGCCGCGGCGAACCCACGCAGGAAAACAAAGCCGGGGCGCGGTCATTGGCGCCCGTCACCTCATTCTAGTTCCGTGTCCTTTGAATCCCAACCATGCGCTGGAAAGTAAAACGCGGCTGAAGATCAATCCGCACGAGCGACATCCACGACCCGTCCCCGTTCAAGCGGCTTCCCCGTACAAGCGGCTTCCAGCCGCTTTGAGCCGCCAACCCGCGCCGCCACGCTACACAAGCTGCCGCCGTCACCTCGCGCGCCCGCGACGCGGCAAGCTGCCGCGTGTACAACAGGCACAAGCCACCTGCACAAGCGGCTTCCCCGTACAAGCGGCTTCCCCGTACAAGCGGCTTCCAGCCGCTTCGCGCCGCCAACCCGCGCCTGCCACGCCACACAAGCGGTGGCCGTCACCTCGCGCGCCCCCGACGCAGCAAGCTGCCGCGTGGACGGCCGAGGGCCGCGCGAACCGTGTTGGCCGTTAAAAGACGGGCCGACCGCCGGCAAATAGAAAGCTGAAAATCGCCGCTTCCGCCGCCGCCCCGAGCAGGATCAGCGTAAAGACGGGCCACGGCAGCTTCGCCAATAGCCGGCCGGCGACCAGCGCCGCCGGAAACGCCAACAGGGCAAATCGCGCATGGCTCAGCATCGCGTTCTCATACCCTTTCGCCAGATAGGGGATCAAGAGCACCCCCGCCGCATAGGCCACTTCAAAGCGATTCAACCACCCTTTGACCGCGCCGCACACGACCAGCCCCGCGGTCAACAACAAGAGGATCGGATTCCAGAACTGGAAATTGAACCACGGATAGGCCGAGCCCAGCGTCTGCCAATTGCCGGGCTGCGCGCTGCGATACACGTTCCAGATCGGCTCCAACGTGAGCAGCGCCAACCCTTTTTGAAGCGGCGGCAAGGCCGGCCGCACCTGCCAAAACTGCTGCGTTTTGGCAAACGCCAGCGGATCGCCAAATTCACAGGATTGAAACGCCATGTAGCCGAGCAGTCCCCAGCAGGCAACCGGCAACCAGACCGCCAGCGCTCTCCAGCGGCGCCAGCCCGGCGGAGCTTGCTGGAGCAGATAGAGCGCAAACGGCAGCAGCAAGGCGACGCCCACCGAGCGGGTCGCGGTCGCCGCGCCGATCGTCAAAGCGATGGCTAGATTTGGCCACTGCCGGCGCATTCCCCATAGCGCGGCGACCGCGCAGAACAAGAATAGCGCTTCAGTGTAAACGACGTAATAAAAGAGGCTCGCCGGCCCGAGCGCGATCAGAAATAAGGCAATCCAGCACGCGCGCCTTGCTTCGCTTCGTCGGCGCCGCGACGGCGGGTCCGCCTCCTGCTCTTGCTTCACTTCGTCATCCGCAACTTCGGCCACCGCCACGCGCCAATAAAATGCCAAACCGAGGAGCGCGAGCAGCAGCAGCGCGTGCGAGACCACGACGCCGGCGGTCAGGGTCGCCAAGCCAGTCCAGGCCGCGACCTCGCGGACCAGCAGCGGATAGAGCGGAAAGAACGCGACCGGCGAGCGATCGGTCGGATCGTAACGGTAACCTCGTTCAGCCAGTTCGCGATAATGGGTCCCGTCGAACCGGGCGCAGCACTCCGGCCACGTGGTCGGCTCGCCGCAGAGCCGTTCGCGTCCCATTTCGATGGCGCCATCGACGATCGTCGCGGCCAGCGCAAAGACTAGGCAACCTTGCAAGAGCGGACCGCGCGTCATCGAAATCAAGTGCCTCTTATTCACTCAAGCCGCCCGCTGCGCGCGATAGTACCGCCAGAAAACCACCGCGGCGGCGACCCCTGCGGCGATCGACACCGCGAGCCAGCCCCAACTCAGGCCCTGTTTGCCGCCGGTCGCGGCCGGCGAAAACTGGACTGGCGCGATTTTCTCGCCATCCCAGATTTCCTCTGTTTTGGCTGGCGGATCGCGGTAAATCTGCTGGCCCGGATTGGGTTTCATGCTGGCCAGTTCAAACAGCTTGTCGTCAATGGGCTCGTTCAATACGGCTTCCGTGATAGTCAATGTTTCGCGCGGAGTGAGTTTTCCATCGACAGAGCGTCTAAAGACAATTTTTTCCGGATACCAGACCGCCGCCGCGCCTTCGCCGTATTGCTTAACGGATATGTCGTTCATGTCGCCAATCCGCTGGCGCTTGACGGTGAAATCAACCGCCGCTTTCACGACCGAATAACCTTCACTTGGCGAAATCCAAAATTGGAATTTCGAGCCATTGTTGCGAGTCCACCGTAAATGAAAGACCTCGCGATCCCCCAGTTGCTCGCGCGTGACCGTGTCATCCTTGCGATCGGTCCGCGTGAGGTACTCGTTGATCTTGACGCTGACCTCTGGAAAGCCTGGGAACATCCCAATCGCGAGCGGATCGCGCGGATTTGCAGTCATATCGTCGTCGAGCAACTTCTCGCCGATGTTAATATAGGTCTGCTGTCCATCTTGAACCAGAGCGTCATCAAATTGGATTGATGGTTTGCCGTCGACATAGCAAATGTGTTCCGTCGCCGGCTCGCCATTGGCGTTAAGCCCTTGGGACGACTCGTCGATACGAAGCAAGCCTGGTCGGAAAATGATTCGAAAGTTAGTTCCGATATAACCGTCGACATTCTGCATAACCTCTCGATCGAGGTGATAATGAATATCGCCTTGTTTGATTCGCTGGCGCTCGTGGATCGCGCGCTGCTCAAGCTCCATCGCCGTCGGTTCGGCGGAATAGGAGAATCCGCCGCCTGCAACCATCGCGGTTAGCACGGCAAGATGCACAAGAGCAGGCGAAAGGTTCATGAAAGCTGATTGGGAAAAGAGGTACTCCGCCGCCTCATTATCACGCCCGGGCTCGCGAACCGCGAAAGAATCGCCAGCCGATCACCGCGGCGGCGACGCCTGCGGCGATCGACACCGCGAGCCAGCCCCAACTCAGGCTCTCTTTGCCGGCGGTCGCGGCCGGCGAAAACTGGACTGGCGCGATTTTCTCGCCATCCCAGATTTCCTCTGTTTTGGCTGGCGGATCGCGATTTATCTGCTGGCCCGGATCGGGCTTCATGCTGGCGAGTTCAAAGAGTTTGTTGTCAATCGGCTCGTTCAAAACCGCTTCGGTGATGGTCAAGGATTCGCCCGGAAATGGTTTCTCATCTACTGTCCGTCGAAAGACAATTTTGTCCGGATACCAGACCGCCGCCACGCCTTCGCCGTATTGCTTAACGGATATGTCGTCCGTATCAGCGACGCGTTGGCCATTGGCTGGAAATTCAACTGCCGCTCTCACGACTGAATATCCTTCACTTGGCGAAATCCAAAACTGGACTTTTGAACCGGTATTGCGAGTCCAACGAATATGAAACACCTCGCGTCCCCCAAACTCCTCTCGCACGACGGTGTCATCTCTGCGATCCGTTCGAGTCAAATACTCATTGATCTTGAGAGTTGCCGCGGTAAAGCCCGGGTACATTCCAATCGACAAAGGTCTAATTGGGTCAATTGTTTCATCGTCGCGAAGTAGGCTCTCGCCGATCGTGATATAAGCTGGACTTCCGTCCTTGGCCAGAGCGTCGTCGAACTGAAGCGACGGCTTACCGTCGACAAAGCAAATATGGCGCGTGGCAGGTTCCCCTCTGGCATTAAGCCCCGGAGACGATTCGTCATATCGGAGCAAACCATCTTGAAAAATGATTCTAAAGTTAGTGCCGACGTAGCCCTCGGTCGATTTCAACTCTTCGAATTCGAGATGGTAATGAATGTCGCCTTGCTTGATCCGCTGGCGTTCATGAATCGCGCGCTGCTCGATCTCCATCGCCGTCGGTTCGGCGGAATAGGAGAATCCGCCGCCTGCAACCATCGCGGTCAGCACGGCAAGATGCACAAGAGCAGGCGAAAGGTTCATGAAAGCTGATTGGGAAAAGAGGTACTCCGCCGCCTCATTATCACGACTCACGCCCGGGCTCGCGAACCGCGATAGTACCGCCAGAAAACCACCGCGCCGGCGACCCCTGCGGCGATCGATACCGCGAGCCAGCCCCAACTCAGGCCCTCTTTGCCGGCGGTCGTGGCCGGCGAAAACTGGACCGTCGCGATCTTCTCTCCGTCCCAGATTTCAAACTTGTGGTGCGCTAACCGATTATCAATCGCTTGGCCCGGATTGGGCTTCATGCTGGCGAGTTCAAAAAGCTGGTCGTCAACGGGCTCGTTCAATATGGCTTCGGTGATGGTAAAGGTTTGGCCGGGCGTGGGCAGGTCATCGAGGGTGCGGCGCGAGACGACCTTCTCCGGATACCAAACCGCGGCCGCGCCCGCGCCGTACTGTTTCACGGAAATGTCATTCGTGTCAACGATGTGGTAGTTGTTTCCATGAAAGTCCACGACGATTTTTAGAACCGAATAGCCTTCGTTGGGCGAAATCCAAAACTGGTATTTCGAGCCACTCTTTCTCGTCCAGCGAATATGAAAAACCTCCCGATCTCCCAACTGCTCACGCGTGACCGTCTCATCATTGTTGCGGTCTGCGCGCGTGAGATATTCGTTAAGCTTGATATCCGGCGAAGGAGGCCCAGGATGCATTCCAATCGTCAGCGGATCGAATACGGCAGCCGCTTCGAAACCCAAATTTTTAATATCATCAATCAAAATCCGTCTTGATTGGCCTTCCGAGTTGACTTCGTCATCGAACTGGATGAACGACTTTCCCTCAAACAGGCAAACGTGATGCACCGCCGGCAGACCTTGGGCGTTGACGCCGAGCCAAGGTCCGTCAAAGCGAAGCGACCCCGGGCGAAAAGCGATTCGAAAATCGAGTCCGTGGTAGCTTTCTACGCCATGCATCGCCTCGCGGTCGAGGTGATAATGAATGTCGCCTGAGGTAATTCGTTGGCGCTCGTGAATCGCGCGCTGCTCAAGCTCCATCGCCGTCGGCTCGGCGGAGCCAACTGCATTCCATCCGCAGCTTACCGTAATGGTAATCGCCGCGATAAGTCGCGCGAATCTTGATAAAGCGTGCATCAAAGTTTTCTCGAAAGGTGAACTTGCAACAGCCTCATTGTCACGCCCGGGCTCGCGAACCGCGATAGTACCGCCAGAAAACCACCGCGGCGGCGACGCCTGCGGCGATCGATACCGCGAGCCAGCCCCAACTCAGGCCCTCTTTGCCACTCTTCGCGGCCGACGACAACTGAGACTGGACTGGGACGATTTTTTCTCCGTCCCAGATCTCGCGCTTGCCGGGCGTTAAGTAATTGTCAATCGACTGACCCGGATTCGGATTCATTCCGGCCAGTTCAAACAGCTGGTCGTCAACGGGCTCGTTCAACGTGGCTTCCGTCACCGTCAGGACGTTGCTGGGCACGACCTTGTCGTCAACGACGCGTTCCCAAATGATTTGCTTCGGATACCAGACCGCGGCATCGCCATCGCCATAGCGACTGACTGCAATTTCGTTCGTATCCACGATTCGTTTCGCTCCGGCGAGAAAAGAGTCTTTGGCTCTGACCACGGAAAAGCCTTCCTCCGGCGAAATCCAAAATTGGCATTCAGGACCATCGGTGCGCGTCCATTGAACATGAAACACATCCTTGTCCGCCAGCCGCTCGCGCGTGACCGTCTCATCTTTTCGACCCGAGCAAGTAAGGTCGGCGTTGATCTTAAAGATTGGCGAAAACGGGCCTGGATACATCCCGATCGAGAGTGGATCGAACATGTTGGAACCTCCATACCCAATTTGCTTCATGTCGCCAATCGTGATGGAGATCTGCCGGCCATCTTGGACGAGCCTGTCTTCAAAGGCAATGTAGGACTTGCCGTCAAACATCGCGAGGTGGGACGTCGCAGGCTGACCGCGCGTGTTCAAGCCGGCAAGCGATAAATCCAACCTTGCCGCCCCTTCGCGAAAGATGAGACGCATGTCGCCGGTGGTAAGCATGTCGTGTCGAGGCGCCGCATGCAACGGTTCAACATGATAATGAATATCGCCTTGTTTGATTCTTTGGCGCTCGTGGATGGCGCGCTGCTCAAGCACCATCGCCGTCGGCTCGGCAGCGGGCGCACTGGCGCCGGCCAGCACCGCGGCAATCAGGGCGATGGCAAAGAAAACGCGTGAAGCCATGGCGCGCCGCGGCGGCTGGACTGCCTCCGCGGGTCCGCGGACGCGATCATGCAACTCGAGTTCGATTTGGATTAAGGCTGAATGTCGCATCGGAGTCGCATTCTGCTGAGGTGAACTATGCGGTCCGCTGGCGTTCGCGCAGCAGATACCAACCCAGAACGGTGGCCGCCATGCCCGCGGCAACGGAGATCAGGAGCAAAGTCCAGTTCGTGCTCGCCGGCTTTGGCCGATGGTTGAACTCGACCGTCGCGATCTTCTCTCCGTCCCAGATTTCATGCTTGCCGTTGCTCGGTTCGCGCGAGATGGATTGGCCGGGGCGCGGATTCATGCCGGCCAGTTCAAACAATTTCGGATCGAGCGGTTCGTTCAAGGTCGCCTCCGTGACAATCACGCGCTGTTTGCGTTCGAGTTTACCATCCATGGTATTAATCGACTCGAACGTTTGCGGAAACCAAAGCGGAAACGCCTCGCTCCCATATTGCTGAATCGTGATAACCGCGTTCTCGACGGCGAGTCCGTGCGGATATTTCACGGTCGTTCGCGCCCGCACGATCGAGTATCCTTCGCTGGGCGAGACCCAATATTCAAAACGGCCGCCATCCACCGGCCGCGTCCAACCGACATGCTCGACCATTCGCCCATCCAACGTCTCTGTTCGAGCGAACTCCTCGCGGCGATCCTTGAAAATCTTCAAGTCTTCATCCACGCTTGACTCTTTACTCGGCGTATCGGACGACATCCCGAGCGACAAGGGGCTGATCAATAAATCTCGGGCATTCGATTGCATTCGCTTTAATTCACCCATTTCGATGGGCATTCCTTGTCCGCTCGGCGTCACGGAATCGGAGAACGCGATGAATGTTTCTCCGTTCAAGGATGCGGCATGCGCCGTGGCCGGCTTACCGTCCTGATTGAGCTCATGCAAATATAAATAAGAGGCGTCCATTCGAAACCGTCCCGGCTCAAAAATAGCGCGGCGCGTTTGCCTATTCGCATATTCGCCATGCGACGATTCATTCGCGGTCTCGATCGTGAAATGAATATCTCCTTGCGTGATCTTCAAGCGATTATCGACCGCCTTCTGCATGATCTCCATGGCCGGAGACGCCAAGGCCAGCGCGCAGTGGCTCGCAACCGCCAGCAACGTCAAGCAGGTCGTGAATGGTTTTAACCTCGGGCGCGTGCCGATCATCGAGCCTCCCGCTGCGTCGAGAGCACAATTACGCACGAGCCGACGCCGCGATCTTTCCGCATTATGGTGCTCTCGACCTGCTGGTTACGGAGGAAGAACTCTGCTTAAAAACGCGGCTCTCTTTTCGTCGCGGCACTTCCAAGGGGATCTGCATTTGCGGCTGATGGGGACTATTCGTCAGCAGGATCAACTCGGCCTCCTGTTTTTCCGGGTCCCATTCCGCGGAGTGAAACGACAAATCGATCCGACTCGCTTCGCTCGGGATGGGTGGGTCGCGCACCGTCGCCTCAAACGCCGCGTCCGAGCAATAGGCGCTTTCAATGGCGACATGCGGCTTGTTTGGCCCGCGCCAGACCGTAATCGTTCGCTTCCCGTCTTGATTCGACTCGAACACGAGACGCGTCTCGCTGGCGTGATAATCAGGCTCGACCTCGCCTGAAATCAACACTTGGGCAACTTGCATGGTTTTCGCGCCGTCGGAAATGTACTGGAGTTGAATGATCCGATCGACATGTCCGCGCGCCGCGCCTGCTTCAAAGACGACCGTAAGCAAAGTCGACTCGCCCGGCGACAACCGATTCTGGTCCGAATGAGTCGCGGTGCATTGACACGGCGCATGAATGGCCACGATCTTAAAGGGAACATCGGCGACATTGGTCAAGGTAAACTGCGCACGAACTGATTCTCCTTGGCCGATTTTGCCGAAATCGTAGGTGCCGGGGGACGCCTGCAGCGCCGGCGAATCGCCGGTGGCCGCGGCGACCGGCATTCGCGCCCGAATGGCCCCCAGAACAGCCAGGCCCACCAGCAATCCAAAAACGAGGCTGACTGCAATCGCCCGCATCGTGTTCGCTTCGTGTTCGAGGATTAATCAGGATCGAGGGATCAAACGCACGCCCATCTGCATCCGCGGGCGCTTGGCGCACGCGGCGCAGTATCTTCAACTGCTTCCGTGACAAATGACAACAAGAGTCAATTCCACCGGCTCGCGCCTGCCGTCCGCAATCACGCACCACACGCGCTCGGCTTGAAAACCGGCGGATACGGCGCGCTGCCGAATGCGCAGCCACAACGTGGACGTGCCGCCCCCTTCGATCGGCTCAATCTCTAAATGCTCGAATTCCGCGCGCCACGCGATCAGGGTCAAGGGCCGCCCGCCGCGGCTCGATATCATCGCCTCGGTTTCCGTGGGCGTTCCTTGGCAAACCGGGTACAGCTCGATCCGCGCCGGCAAAACCACCAAGTCGCGGCGGTATTCGCAATGACACGGAACGTACGCGACGAGCGATTGCCCTGAAACGTCGACCGCGGCGATCCGCAGCAATCGGTCTTGGTGCGTGCCCAGCGGCATGGCGGCGCGACGCACCACAAAGGGGGCGCCAACCGCCAAATCGGCCTGAGGCATGGCTGAAATTTCAAAATCGCCTTGCTCGCATTCAATATCACAGGACTTCAGCGTCTGACGCGCGCTCACGACCAGCGCCGCCGCCGCCGGCTGCTCGTCTTCGTTCCAGACGAATTCCAGTCGAGCCGGCTCGACCCGCAAGGGCTGAGACGTAGAAAATGTCAGCGAGAACGGCTGCTGCTCGATCGCTCCGAACCGATTTGAAACGCGCGCCCCGAGCGTCGCCGCGAAACGCGCGTGGCTGAACGGTTCGACCGGAGCGCCGGCCAGATTCAAGCGGACCGCGAGCGTTTTCTGCTCGCCCGGCGCGAAGTCGAGCGGCAACGGCGTGGCTAACTCGCTGCCCGGCGGCAGATCGAGCGACTCCAAGCGGAGCGGCAGCGCGGACTGATTCGCGGCCCGCAGTTGCCAAGGATGCCGGTCGGACAGAGCAACTTCGCCCAGCGCGCAGTCCGCTGGCGAGAACGTCATGAGGGTCGCTCGCAACGGGGCGGCGGCATTAAAGCGGAGTATTCCGCGGAGCAAGCTCAAACAAACCAGCAGCCCCAGCGCGCTGGCCCAACGGCCTCTGGAAATCACAATTTGCGCCCCTTCAAATGCCGCGAATACGGAAGGCGAAACCGCCCGAGTAGACACAGAGTTTACCAAATGGGGGGGACGAGGCAAAGAAAATAGTTGCAGTTTTCCGCCGTTCTCGCCGCGACTCCGCTCCCCCTGTGAGCGGGCCGCGGTGAGGGCGCCGTAGGCTGCGCAGGACGAATCGCAGGACGAATCTCCGGTTGTCCTCGCACGGCCGGATATGGATTCCCGCCTGCGCGGGAATGACGAGGGGCGGGGGTGAAGACGAGCGACGGCCGGACATGGATTCCCGCCTGCGCGGGAATGACGAGGGGCGGGGGTGACGACGAGCGACGGCCGGGCAAGGATTCCCGCCTGCGCGGGGATGACGAGGGGCGGGTGAAGACGGTGCGCGGCCGTCCGCTGCCGCCTGGGACACTGGCGAGCGGCCGATTACGTTTCGTACACGATCCGGCCGTGCTGTTGGCTGCGCGAGATGCGGTCGGCGGAGTAGAGGCCGGCAAGCACGAACTCGACGCACGCGGCACGCATGGCGGGATGCGACGAGGCATTCACCTCGAAGGCTTTGTCCCAGGCCGACGGCACGCGCTTCAAGCGTTCGGCGTACTGCGACGAGGGGAGGAGGTCGCCAACTTCGATTTTGACCCCTTCGCCGAAAATCTGCGCGATCTCCTCCAGGCCGTGCCGATCGACGTATTCGGCAAAGACCGTTTGAATTGCCTCGGCCACGATCGCATCGAGAACTTGCCGCTCGGACATCTGGTGGCTGCCCATCATGTCGAGCTCGAGTTTGCCGAGCGACGAGGAATAGAGGTGCCCCAAGTCGCTAATGCGCGGGACTGCCGGCTTTTCGCCCAACAGGGCGGCCCGCTGCCGCGCGCTGGCGATCATCATCCGATAGTTTGCGATGCTGAACCGGGCCGACACGCCCGACGCATGGTCGATGAACTTCGACTTCCGCGCGGCGATGCTGATTTGCTCGATGATTTCTTTCATGAACAGCGGCACGGCGACGGGAAAATCGCCCCCCAAATCGACCGCCGCCTCTTGCTCCATGATCTGGATCCCCAGCGAACGCTCGCGCGGATAGTGCGTGTGGATCACGCTGCCGATCCGGTCTTTCAACTGTGGGATCACCTTGCCGCTGCGGTTGTAGGTGGCGGGGTTCGCCGAAAAGAGAATCAGCACGTCCAGATCGAAACGAATTGGATAGCCGCGAATCTGGACATCGCGCTCTTCGAGAATATTGAACAACCCGACCTGCACCAGTTCGTCCAACTCCGGCAATTCGTTCATGGCAAAAATGCCGCGATGCATGCGCGGAATCAGGCCGAAGTGGAGCGCCTGCTCCGCCGACATGCTGACTCCACCGGCCAGTTTGGCGGGATCGATTTCGCCGATGATGTCGGCGAACTTCGTGCCGGGCGCCAGCCGTTCGGCATACCGCTCGTCGCGCGGCCACCAGGCAATTGGCACTTGGTCCTCGGTGTGCGCGGCGACGAATTCGCGGCAAGCGCGCGAAATCGGCCGGTACGGATCGTCGTGCACCGGCGCGCCCGGAATGTCGACATAAGGAATCGCCTCGTCGAGAAACTGCGCGAGGAGCCGCATGAGGCGGCTTTTGCCTTGGCCCTTCTCGCCGAGAAACAGCATGTCATGGCCAGCCAGAATCGCCAAGCTGATCTCGGGAACGATCGTTTCATCATAGCCGACGATGCCCGGAAATAGCTCCTCGCGCGCCGCCAGCCGCTTCAAGAAGTTGTCGTGAATCTCTTGCTTGACGGTTTTCGATTTCCACCCGCTCGCGCGCAGGTCACGAAGATTATTGGGACGCGCAGCACTCATAGCCAAAACCGCTTTCTAGACGGATGATTTGGATCGCAGGAACCGATGCTCATAGGTCGGAGGAAACCCCGGGGCGAAACCGTTCACTTCGGCGCGGCCAATTCGTGAGTTGCTTTGTAGAGGTTCAACGTCAGATGGGCCTGGCCTTGATGATGCGCTTCGTGCCACCCAAGTATATGCAGCACGTCAAGGACCGTCAGATTGCGCGCTTGCAGGGTTGCCGGGATCTCGCCTAAGCGGCTATCGTCGTACTTCGATAGAGTCGCCAGCAAATGCGCGCGGGACTCGTCCAAAACGTGGCGAATCTCGGTTGCAGTCGGAATCTGGTCGTCCGGCGTGCTGCCGCCGCGAAACCGCGGCCAGAGATCCTCGAAGGCGCGTTGCTTCTCCGGGTCCAAGCGTTCGGTTGCGAAAATTTCTTCGGTGATGCCGATGTGCATCAACTGCCAGGCGAGATGCGCCCGCCCCGGCCCCGGGCGATAGCCCAGCGCCTCAGATGGATTAGGCAGCTTTTCGATCGCGTCGAGCGTCGCCAAAGTGCGGGTGCGAGCGGCTTTCGTGGCATCAATCAAGTTTTGCGTGCGGCTCATATTCAGTTCTGATAAGGAGTTGATGGGGAGGCAAAGGTGGTTGATAGGGAGGCAAAGGGATTGGAGGGCGCGGGCGAGCGGATCAACAATTTCTTCCACGGATTCAGTCGCGGGGGCGGCGATAGGCCAAACTTCACTCGTCGGTCACGCAGCCTTCGCTCGCCGTTTTGACATTCTTGATGTATTTGTAGAGCGTGCCGCGAGTCGCCTTATATGGGGGTGCTTGCCAGCGCTGGCGGCGCGCTTGCAACTCCGCCTCGCTGAGTTCGACCGACAGCAAGTTCTGATCGGCATCGATGATGATCTGGTCGCCTGAGTGAAGCAAGCCGAGCGGGCCGCCGTCTTGCGCCTCCGGCGTGATGTGGCCGACAATGAAGCCGTGCGAGCCGCCGGAAAAACGTCCGTCGGTCAACAGGGCAACATCACTGCCGAGTCCGGCGCCCATGATCGCGGAGGTCGGAGTCAGCATCTCCGGCATTCCCGGGCCCCCCTTCGGGCCTTCGTAACGAATGACGACGACGTCTCCTTTCATAATCTGTTTCTGCTCGAGCGCGTGGAGCATGTCCTCTTCGGAATCGTAGACTTTGGCCGGGCCGCTGAATCGGTTCCCTTCCTTGCCGGTGATTTTGGCGACCGCTCCGTCGGGAGCAAGATTGCCACGGAGGATTTGAATGTGGCCGGTCGGCTTGATCGGCTTTTCGATCGGCTGCACGATTTTTTGGCCGGCCTTTAGCCCCGGCAGGTCTTGGAGATTCTCGCCGAGCGTGCGTCCGGTCACGGTCATGCAATCGCCGGTCATGAGTCCTTTTTCGAGCAGATACTTCATGACTGCTGGCGTGCCACCGATTTCGTGCAGGTCCTCTTGGACAAATTTTCCGCTCGGTTTCAGATCGGCCAGAAACGGCACGCGGGCGCTTACTTTTTGAAAATCGTCCAGGGTCAGCGGCACCTCGACCGCCCGCGCCATCGCAATCAGATGGAGCACGGCATTGGTCGAACCGCCGAGCGCCATCACGAGGACCATCGCGTTTTCAAACGCGGCGCGGGTCATGATGTCGCGCGGCTTGAGGTCGCGTTCCAGCAACACGCGGATGGCCTGCCCGGCGCGCTGACATTCGACGCGTTTGTCGGGGTGCTCGGCCGGAATCGAACCGCTATAGGGGAGGGCCATGCCGAGCGCTTCGATCGCCGAGGCCATGGTGTTGGCGGTATACATTCCGCCGCACGCCCCCGCCCCCGGACAGCTTTTCTTGACGATCTCCTCGCGGGTTGCCTCGTCGATTTTGCCGGCGATAAATTCGCCGTAACACTGAAAGGCGGAAACGATGTCGAGCTTTTCGCCGTGGCGATCGTGCCCCGGCTTGATCGTCCCGCCATAAACCATCAGCGACGGCCGATTGATGCGCCCCATCGCGATCAAACAGCCGGGCATATTTTTGTCACAGCCGGGAATCGAGATGTTCGCGTCGTACCATTGGGCGTGCATGACCGTTTCGATCGAATCGGCGATCAAGTCGCGCGATTGGAGCGAATAGCTCATGCCCTCGGTCCCCATCGAAATTCCATCGCTCACGCCGATCGTGTTGAACCGCATCCCAACCAGACCGGCCGCCTCGACCCCTTGCTTCACTTGGGTCGCCAGTTCATTCAAGTGCATGTTGCAGGTGTTGCCGTCGTACCACATGCTCGAGATGCCAACCTGAGCCTTGTGCATATCGTCATCGGACAGGCCGGTCCCATAGAGCATCGCCTGCGAAGCTCCTTGGCTTTTTTGTTCCGTGATGCGCGACGAGAATCGATTGAGCTGGGACGGCATGCGGGCGACCTTCAAGGGAAAAATCCAGGAGTGTGAAACGAGCCAGCGAGCAGCCTGGGGAAATATCCACAGGCCGCGCCAGTGCGCCGATACGATGTCAAAATGGCGAAGTAAATTGTTATTTTGCGTGCCGTGCGGAGCCTAGGCTCGGCATTTCGCAAGTTGAATCGACCTGCGGGGCGAAGCAGGATATTTTACTGCCTCGGCGAAGCAGGGGAATGGGGCGCGTCCGAACGGTTGTGGCGTCTCGCGCTTCGTCGCACCGTGCATGACCAGCGCCGGCGGGCGAAAGTTCACCGTGGCGCAAGTGTTGCGCACCTGCAGCCGCCGCGCAGCGGCGAACTGGCGCCAGCGGCCGATGGGCCACCCCATGCCGCGCGATTCCGCCGCGCTTCGGCATTGACCCACGCTTCACAACGCCGCTAAACTTAAGGGGTTAAGCGTCGAAAAACATCCTTCGAAATCGGCGAGACTGCTGGAATGGCGCGCACTTTTCTCCGCTCCGGGTTGATCGTGTCCTTGGTTCTATTGGGGACGTCGTCCGCCCGTGCCCAGTTCAAGAAACCGGCGCTCGGCGGCTTAGACGGTCCGTTCAGCAACTTTGCCGACGATCCGCTCGCGGAGCCGGTGACGGCGTCGGCCTATTTTACCGAACCAAACTCCGCCGGCATCGCGATTCTGCACGTCACGGCGAAAATCGCTCCGGATTGGCATATCTACTCGATCACGCAGCCAGCACACGGCCCCAAACGGACGACGCTCAAACTATCGGAGTCGGGCGGCTTCAGCTTGGTCGGCAATTTTGTTCCCGACCCGATTCCCAAGGTGCATCAAGATGAGGTGGCTTTTCCCGGCGTCTCCTTGGAAGAGCATACGAGCAGCGTCACCTGGAGCGCGCCGATCCAATTGAAGCCGGGGACCGATGCGCAAAAGCTGCGGATTGAAGGGGCGGTCAATGCCCAGGCCTGCAAAGTACAGTGCAACTTGCCGAAGGATTACCGCTTTGTCGCGGCGGTCCGTCTGGGCGCCGCCACGCCGGCGGACGTGGTTGCACGCGGCCCTGGCGCCGCCAACATCCCCGTGGCGCCGAGCAGCCCCAAACCGATCGCCGTTGCGCCCGATCGGGCGGCCGCGGCAGTGACCGAGTTCCGGCCAAGCGGCGTGCATGCCACTGTGAAAGGCGAATTGGACTCGAGCGAAGTTGTGCCAGGGGGCATCCTCAAACTCCGACTGACCGTTTCTCCGGAAACTGGGTTTCACGCGTACGAATACTCCGACCACGATCACAGCGAATTCAAGCCGACGTTGATCGCCCTGGCGTCGCCTGATTCTTGGCATATCAAATCCGTGCAGGCCGACCGGCCGCCGCGGCGTGTGAAATCGGCTGCCGACGCCGCGCTCGAATTGCCTCTGTACGAGGAGCCGGTAACGTGG
>DASRSE010000070.1:0-23666 GCA_035656655.1 Pirellulales bacterium | reverse complement strand
ATTTGCCGGATGTCTTCTTGATCGACTTGCATGAGCGGGCCACCGCTTTCCTGTCCAAGGGAGAGGTCTGAAAGCGTTTCGTTCTACCCGAAGCAATCTTATCGCGCCAGCCCAAATCCCCCAGAGTGCGCGCTCGCCGTGGTGCCCGACCACCCCGCCGGAAGCACCGCTCCCATGAGTGGCGACAGGACGCGCTTTGGCAGGACTAGCCTCGGTTTTCACGCACTCTCGAGTCGATGCAGTATTGCTCTGCGCAGGTTATTACCATTAATATCGCATTGCTGCAGTATTTTTGTTATGCCGAGTCGCTCTG
Source organism: Pirellulales bacterium (assembly GCA_035656655.1). Taxonomy (GTDB): domain Bacteria; phylum Planctomycetota; class Planctomycetia; order Pirellulales; family DASRSE01; genus DASRSE01. Next base: position 23,353 of record DASRSE010000070.1, on the reverse strand, counting down.
CGTTTTCTATTGCTAAAAGCAAATGCTCGGTTGAAATGTAGTCATTCCGCAATGCCGCTGATTCAGACCAAGCCAACCGAACAATATTTATCAGATTTGGATCGATTGTCGGCTCCGACAGATCAGTGTGTTCCTCAACTTTGCTTTGTGCTTTTAAATTGTAGTCAGACAAAAGTTCGACAAGAGTGGTCCTGTCGAGATGTTCATTTCGCAGAATATCTGATGCGATGCAAGTTCCTTCATTGAGCAATGCCATCAGCAAATGTGGAGGACCAACAAATGTTGTATTTGGAACCGCATAGGCAAATGCCAACTGGTATATTTTTCGCGCATCTTCCGTAAATCGCATATTCATCCGACCCTCCAGTTCGCTATATATTTGTGACAATATTCTACTCCATGCAGGGATGCCGACTCTTCCATGCTTGCAATTTCTTATCATATTCTTTAAACGCGGCGTCCCTCTCGTCTGCGGTTGGCGATCTGAACCTCCCGAGTGAAGTATCGAAGATACGATCAGAATATGATGGGCTGTACGGCCGAGGATCGGAATCTGGTTTGGGCAAAGGGATCTTGGATTGTTCGGCGAAATTCGGGAGTTTGGGTTTTGGCGCAGATGGAGAGCAGTCGCACTTGTCGCTATTGCCAAGCTTTGGAATATTGCCGAAAGCGTTTTTAAAGCTCGCCGAGAGCTTTCCTTCCCAAGCTGAAGCACTTCTATTTGAAAAGGCGCTAACAACTACCACTCCTAACGCGATCCCCCAACCAATTGGACCTGACGACAACAGTATCTCGCCGATAATAACTGTCGTTATCAGTGATCCTGCAAGTAACAGCGTATCCGTGCTATTAAACATGCAACCTACGTACTCTTCTTCTGCTGCGATTGTACACGCTGCAAAATCCACAGCGCATTGCCAATATGCCTTTTGGCATCGAACGAATGTGGATCTACACGTGGCATTATTGATTGTATATTCTTCTTCACATTCTCTCCAGTGCTTCAGCCCGAGCGGATCATAACGTCCGATCGGTGCTCCTTTGCAATACGCATATGCATCAGAACTCGGCTCCAGAGTCGATGATAGTAAGGGATCAACAGTAATCCATCTTCCTAGGTGCGAGTGCATATACCTATTACGAACCTGATAGAGCGCCACGTTTCCATCATCGCCGCGGTCCCAGCGGTAGCTGCAGTAGAGGGTTTCCCAGTCGAATGCGCTGATGAATTGGTTGAACGCAAGGGTGAAGTCGGGATTCAGGAAGATTGGCGCGCCGTAGGGAGTGTAGGCGTAGCGTTCTTTTATTGAGCCGGACGGGTCGCAGATGGCGACCATGTTCCAGTTGGCGTCTTGCAAAGCGAACAGTCGCTCATTCAGTGTGCCTGTCGTGGAACAGTCGCGTAGCACGAGGTCGTCGATGTAGCGCATGCCCCAGATGAAGTGACGATCGGGATCGGTGCTGGTCGGAATATCCCCGAGACGCTCTTCAAGGATTTGCCACGAATCAGAATAGTAGTAGTGACGCTCTTCGATCAGCGGGCCGTAGTCGTAGACCTTTTGAATTGTGCGGCGGTTGAGGCCGTCGTAGGCGTTCTCTTGGACAACGTACCCGTTGGCGGGATCGAACAATCTCACCAGGCGGTTCCACGCGTCGTAGGTGGCGGTGAATTGTCCGGACATGTCGGCCGGTTGCGGGATGGTCGTCATGTTGCCGGCCGCGTCGTAGCCAGGCTGAGTCCAAGCATCGCCGGTCGTGTTCGTAATGTCGGTGATCTCGTTCACCGGGTTGGCGGCGCGCGACTGATCGAGGGTCCAACTTCCTCCCCCCGTCGAATCTTCTTGAAATCCTGTCCAATTTCCCGTCTTATCCAAGTTCCATTGTTGCTCAAAGTTTTCCGACCCGCTGTTCAAAGCAGTCTGCGTGCCATTAAGCCGACCACGCTTCATGTCGGTCAGGCGGTAGAGGCCGTCATACGTATAAAGCTCATCGAAGTTCGCCGAACCGGCGACAATGTCCTGCCGCCAGAGCCGGTTGCTGGCCCGATCGTAGCCGTAATGCAATTCAACCGCGCTAACCGGCGTGCTGTTGTAGTCCTGCCAGAGGTTGTTGAAGACGCGGCCGAAGCGGTCGAGGCCAGTGTACTTGTCGCCCATTCCGTCGCTGATCGCCAAGTCGTATTTCACTTGTGGCTGCGAATAGTCCACGATGACCGGCGTAACCAGGCCCAAATAGGTATACTCCGCCAGCGGCTGCACGCCAAACGGATATTGCAGGCCGTCGCTGCCGTTGTAGAGCGCGGCGCGCTCGTCGTCGGTCAAGACGCGGTCCCAAACACCGACCGCTTGCGCGCGGCCGTCGAGCCAATAGCCATAGCTGCGGCCGATGACGAGTTCAAAGTCGCGGTCGGTCGGGCCGACGCCTGTGAACTCATGGGGAGTTCCGTCGTTGATTTGGATATAGGACTTGCCCACGTCCGCGTCGTACCACGCGGCTACGAAGTACCATTGGCCGACGCTCGGCGCGACGGTCGATTCGTTGAAGTTATAGTTGGTCCCATCGGAAATGAGGAACGAAATCTTGAAGTGGGTGGCGTCGAGCACCAGACTCCACGCTTGATTGAAAATATTGCTGCTGTGGGCGATGCCAGCCCCCCACATCCCGATTGAAGCGGAAACGTCATTAAAATAAATCCAACCGGTCGTGGTGAAACTTTGGCGATTGAAGCTCAGATTGCCCAAGGGATAAAGCCGCAATTGAGCGGAAGACCCGTCGAAAGCGGCCGCGACGCCGAGATTGCCGGAAGGATTCCCCGTGTCGTGACTGACGTTATTGTTCGTATCAACGAGCGTATTGCCGTCTTGCGCATCGTCGCGATCGCCGGACGAAACGCTTTCATTGAGCGGCCAATACGATATCAGCCCTTGGAGCAAGGTTCCATCCGCGATCGCGCTGACGCGGCTAAGCTGGTCATCGCCGGGCGAGTGGTAGAGATAGCTGACATTCCGGCCGTTCGGGTAGACGCAACCCGTGCGGCGGATCGTGTTGGCCGAACCGTCGGCGTAGGAGTAATCGACATGGAGCGAAGAACCGTCCACCGGGCCACCATGCTCTTGATACTCGCGGGTTAGCTGCTGGAAGCCATTGTACTCCCGCTGCACGTCGTTGACCACCATTCCGCTCGTGGCGGCGTCGTAGCTGGTGATCTGGGTGACTAGCCCGCGGACGTCGAACGTCGTTTCGATCCGCAAAACCGCGGTGTCCAGCCCCTCCGGCAAGGCCGTGACCGCGTCGGCGGTGCGGCGGCCGAGGAGCGTAGAATGCGCTTTCGGCCAGTTGTTATTTGCGGCAGAATGCCCGCATCGACAAACCGCTCGCCGGCTGTCGCTTCAGCACTCCCCGGCGAGAATCATTCCTTCGCCGCGTCCCGCATCTTGTTCGGCATCGTCCACCTCCTGGTTTGAGATGGCCGACAGCATGACGCGCCCCGCGACAAGTCAAACGATGCGGTCGGCGGAACGGACACGATGGGGATGTTTTTCCCTGCGAAGATGCTTATGCGCAGGAGCGTTCCTGGCTGCCGGAGGTGCTGCAAACCGTGCGGCCCCAAGAGGTATGGATCGACGACTCCGGTCGCCACCCGACGACGATGTTCCGCAATGATCGACCGCGCGCATTGAAATTGTCGGGTGCGGACCAGCGAGCGCAGGCCCACCAAGAGTCAGCCAAAGCCGAAGATATCCTGGCCAAAACCCGTCGCGCCCGCGCCGTCCTCGATAAAGCGCCATCTGATTTAGACACTATATTAGCTATGGCACCGCGTGTTTCGCTACGGTCGGGTTGGACTCTACTTTCGAGCCAAGTCACGGCTCCTTTCGGCCGGCAACCAACGCGGCAAGATGCCGCGTGTACGGTAGGCGATCGCAACCAATATAAGCGGCTGCTAGCGGCGTCAGTGGCGCCGCAAACGCTAACTCGAGTACGGCGCGGTTCGCGGGGTTCGAGTCGCTACTTTCGAGCCAAGTCACGGCTCCTTTCGGCCGGCAACCAACGCGGCAAGATGCCGCGTGTACGGTAGGCGATCGCAACCAGTGCCAGCGTCGCCGCAAAATCACGCTGAGGGGAACAACCCGGGCTTTCGCGCGCCGATCTCGGCTGACCGCTGGCGCGCTCGGACTTTTCCTGCAATCGGCAAAGTTTGCCAAAGTCCGGCGCACTTTCCGCCGATAAATTCAGCATCATCGCTTTGCAATCGATTGCTTGCGAAGACCAGTGGGCAGAAACGCAGAGCGGGCAGAGAAGTGGGCAACAGGCAGCGACGGCAGGGTCGCTGTCCTATTTTTACCTCGATTCCGCTTTGAACTCGATTCCGCCGCTCGCAAACAGAGAACTCATCCACGGTCGAACTGAAGCACGTCGCACGCAAATGCGGCCAAGCAAGGGACCGTCAGCATCTATAAGGATTCGGAAAATCCCGGGGGGGAAGTACGGTCCGGGCGCGCTCAAAAAGCCGCCCGGACTGTTTTATTTACCTCCGGCCGATTCCTTGGCGCCGGTTGTTCCCGAATCGGCAGGCCTCGACGCGGCAGGTCCAGAATCGGCCGAGCGCGGCTCGGCCGGAAGGGGCTTCTTCGCCGGCTTTCTCGTGGTCAGCAGCGAAGCCACAATGGCGACGCCGAGAATCGCCACGATAATCAATAGCGCCGCCCACGGACGATCTTTGAAAAAGGTAAAGTCGAAGAAGTATTCGACCGCCATCTTCAAGCCGACGAACGCCAGCACCGCGCTCAAGCCGTAGTGCAAGTGGTGGAAGCGGTCCATCACGCCGGCCAGCAGAAAATAGAGCGCCCGCAGCCCCAGAATCGCGAACACGTTCGACGTGAAGACCACGAACGTGAAGTAGCTCTGATGCGGATTGACGACACTAAAGATTGCCGGCACGCTATCAACCGCGAACAGTACATCGGTGCTCTCGATCACCAGCAACACCAAAAACAGCTTTGTGATGCAGCGGCGGCCGTTCTCGACCACAACAAAGCGATCTTGGCTTCCTTGTTCCGCCACGGGAAAGACCCGTTTTGCCAGCCGCAAAAGCAGATTGTCCTCCGGCTTCTGGTTTTCGTTTTGATGGAAGGCGAGCTTGATTCCGGTATAGATCAAGAAGGCGCCGAAGACGCCGTTGAGCCACTCAAAATGATGAAGCAGGGCCGCGCCCAAGAGGACGAACATCAGCCGCATCACGACCGCGCCGAGAATGCCCCAGAACAAAACGCGATATTGATCGCGGAGCGGAACGCCAAAAAACGAGAAGATGACCGCGATCACGAACACGTTGTCCATCGACAACGACCATTCAATGAGATAGCCCGACAAGAATTCGACGGCCGCATGATCGCCAAACCACCACCAAATCAGACCGTTAAAAATCAAGGCCAGCCCGCACCAGAAGACGGTCCAGAGCGCACTCTCCTTCAGCGTCGGCTCGTAGGCCTCGCGGTGAAAGACCCCCAGGTCGAGCACCAGCATGACCACGACGAACGCGGTAAAGCCGGCCCAATGAAGGAGTGCAGGTTCGGACAATGCTTGTTCGCCAGCAAGGTCAAGAAGTTGGCCGCCATCCGCGGCGAGTCTCGCGCCGCGCGGAGAAAAACGAGCGCCCCTCCATGCGTTGGCGAGGCGGCGTCATAATAGGGCGCGCGGCCCAATCCGACAACTCAAACGGCTTCCGATCGCGCGCGGCGGCGAACGCGGCAGCCATCCTAATCATCGCCCGTGCCTCGCGAATCGCGGTCACGACGGGCCGACGGCGGGCTGTCGAAATCGACTGCAACCCCCGGCCAACGCGGGCCAGCGGCGGTTCCGGACAGTCCGTCGCAAAAAGATTAAGAACCCGCTCGCCTGCGGGGGCGAATGACGGCGCAGGCGAAAAACAGGGTTCAACACGCTCCGTCCGGCCATTTCTGCTCGCTCCGGCGGAATCAGCCCAGGCCGGCTGTTGGCTACTGGCGGCGCAGCAGTTAAAGTGGAATAATCAATTTAACCCGCTTAAAGCATCCGGTTCGTGAAGAGGATCTCCATGCTTCCCGCATTAAATTGGCGTCTGCTGCTGCGCGCTTGGAGCGTGGCCGCCGCCTTGTTGCTGTGCGTTGCTCCGCAAGCTCTGTCCGCGGCCGACGCCCCCGCGGCGCAATCGCCGGAAGCCGCCGTGCTGCACTTTCGAGCGGCGGTCGCCTTGCAAAACAAATCGGTGTTTGATCTGGCGTCCGACGAGTGGGCGGCCTTTCTAAAGCGATTTCCGGATGATCCCTTGGCGACGAAAGCGCGCCACTATCGGGGCGTCTGCTTGCTGCAGTTGCAAAAGTACGACGAGGCCAAAACGGCCTTTGAAGCGGTCCTCGCCAAACAGCCCGACTTTGAATTCGGCGAGCAGACCATGTTCGATCTGGGCTTGGCCTATTCCGGTTTGAAGCAGAACGGTAAGGCGGCTGAGACCTTCGCGAAATTGCTGGTCAAGTATCCGCATGGGAAACTAACCGCCCGGGCGCTGTATACCGAAGGCGACGCCCTCTATGCCGCGGGCAAAAAGGAAGCAGCCTACCAAGCTTGGAAGGAGTTGCTGGAAAAACAATCGACCAAGCCCGGCGACACCCTGCGTAGCGACACCCTCTATTCGGCCGGCGTCGTCCTCCAAGAATTAGGCCGGCCCGACGAAGCCCGCCAAGATTACGACCTCTATCTGAAAGAGAATCCGCAAGGACCGCAGGCGGCCGAGGTCTCGCTCTACAAAGGCGAGACCTTGATGGGCGCCAAGAGTTATCCCGAAGCGGAACAGGCGTTTCAATTTGCTTCGCAAGGAAAGGACTTTCCGCAAGCCGACCAAGCCTTGATGCGGCAAGCCGACGCGCTCGGTTTGCAAAAGAAATACGACGCCGCAGCCGCCCTGTACTTGACCTTGCCGACGCGGTTTCCCAAGTCTGAGTATCTTGCCTCCTCGAATCTCTACGCCGGCAATAATTTTTACTTGGCAGGCAAATATCCCGAGGCCCGCGATTCATTGAACCAAGTGCTGTCGGCCGGGGGCGAGCATGCGGCCGAAGCAGCCCACTGGATCGCGCGGAGTTGGTTGAAGGAAGCCAAGGCGACCGAGGCGTTGAAGGTTGTCAATGCGATCTTGCCCAAGGCCGAAAAGAGCAAGCATTACGTCGACTTGTTGATGGATCAAGCCGATGCGTCGTTCGACTTGCCCGACCACAAGAGCGAAGCGATGACGGAGTATGCGGCGGTCGCGGAGAAATTCCCCGACGCTTCGACAGCCCCGCAGGCGCTGTACAACGCCGCGTTTGCCGCGCTTGGGCTGGAGAAGTACGACGAGGCGCTGGCGTTTGCGAAGAAGTTCTTCGAGAAGTATCCGAAGCATCCGCTGGCGCTGGATGTGAAAATGGTGTCGGCCGAAAGCCAGCTCTTATCGAAACATTACGCGGAAGCCGAGTCGCTCTATCAAGAGTTGATCGCTCAGGATCCGAGCCATCCGGAAGCCGAGCAATGGCGGCTGCGGCTCGCGTTGGCGCTCAGTTTTCAAAAGAAATATGATGACGTGGTGAAAAACCTGAAGGCCGCCCTGCCGAGTTTGAAACGCGCGGAGAATCAGGCGGAAGCCTATTATCTGCAAGGGTCGGCCCAATTGGAACTGAAGCAGCCGGCCGACGCCATCAAGTCGCTCGAAACGGCCCTGAAAACGCTCCCGCCCAGCAAGTCCGCTGACAAGATGGCTTTGGCGCTGGCTCAGGCGCAGCGACAAGCAGGGGACCTGAAGGCTGCCTCCGCGACGATTCAGAAGCTGATGAAAGACAATCCTCAGAGCAAGCTGCTCGATCAGGCTCACTTTCGCCTGGGCGAGTATGCCAGCGCCGCGAAAGATTATCCGACCGCCGTTGCTGAATATCAACAAGTCTTGACCAACAACCCGGACAGCCCGTTCGTGGCCAATGCCCTGTTCGGGCTGGGCTGGACTCAGATCAATCAGCAAGATTATGCCGCGGCGGACAAGACGTTTGGGGCGTTGCTTGAGAAGCACCCGATGCATGAGTTGGCGCTCCGCTCGCACTATGCGCGGGCGGTGGCGCGGCAGCAGTTGGGAAATTTCTCCGGCGCGGTCGAAGACTTACAGCCCTATCTGGAGAGCAAGCTCACCAATGAAGAGCGTTCCGACGCCCTCTACGTCCGCGGCCTGTCAGAAGAGGGACTCAAGCAATTCTCCGCGGCCGTGAAGACGTTCGCTGAGATCTTGAAAAATGATCCCAAGTATGCCGCTATCGATAAGGTGCTGTACGAGACCGGTTGGGCCTATAAGGGGGACAAACAAGAAGCCGAGGCGGCCGACGCCTTCGCCCGCTTGGCGAAGGATTGCCCGAGCAGCCCGCTCGCGGCAGAGGCCCTGTATCACACGGGCGAATATCAATATCACGAGAAGAAAGACTATGCGGCCGCGGCCGCGGCCTATTTCGAGGCGGTCAACAAGGCCGGCAAAACCGACATTGCCGAAAAAGCGGATCACAAACTCGGCTGGGCCTACTATCAACAAGGCGACTTCGATCGCGCGCAAAAAACCTTCGCCTCCGAACTCCAACAGTTTCCGACTGGCGAACTTGCCCCCGACGCGCAGTTCATGTCGGCCGAGTGTTTGTTCAAGCAGAACAAGTACAAAGAGGCGCTTTCGGCCTATGAATTGGCGGCCAAATCAAAGCCCTCGTCGAAGGATTTTGAAACGTTGACGCTGCTGCATGCGGGCCAGAGCGCGTCGCAACTGAAAGACTGGTCGAAAGCGCAAGAATATCTCGACCGCTGCGCGAAAGAGTTCCCTGACTCGCCTTATCTCGCCGAAGTCGAGTACGAGCAAGGCTGGGTGAAGAAGAATCAGGACAAGCTGGACGAAGCCCAAAAGCTCTTTGAAAAGGCCGCCGATGCGGCGCCAACCCGAATTGTCGGCGTCCGCGCGCGATTCATGCAAGGCGAGATCTTATTCCAGAAGAAAGACTACAGCGACGCGGTCCGGCAATACTTCATGGTCGCATATAGCTCGCCGCAAGGAGCCGAATTTCAACCGTGGCAAGCCCATGCCACTTACGAAGCGGCCCTCTGCTTGGAGTCGCTCAATAAAAAGGGCCAAGCCAAAAAACTGTATCAAGAAGTGCTCGACAAATATCCCAAGAGCGAGCACACCGACGAAGCCAAAAAACGCCTCGCGGCGATTGACAAATAATCCGCTGACAAATAATCCGCGGCGGCGCGCGGGTTCCGGTCCGCCGGCGGCGCGCCAGAATCCGCGTGTTCTGCCATTCTATTTGCGCCGTTGTCCGTATGCCGTTTGCTTTCCTTTTACCTTCGATCGAGTTTTGTATGTCGCTCCGCATTGTGAAGTTTCTGCGTCGGCTCAGCCGCTGGGCCGTGTGTTTCGTCCTGCTGACGAACCTGGGCGGCCCGGTTGAACTGGGCCGGGCGGCCGCGCCGGCCGCCAAGGGAGCTGGCTCGGCCGCAGACAAAGGCACTGACAAAGGCGCCGACAAAAGCGCGGACAAGGAGACCGGCCGGTCGCCCGCCGACCGCGCCGCGGAAAAGGCGAACGCGGCCTTGAACGCGCCCTCCGCCGAGACGGCGGAACCAGGGGCCGGCGACCAAGGCAAAACGGCCAAGCAGACCGAGGCCAGCCTCCTCGAGTTCTATCACAAGGGGGGCGTGCTCATGTATCCGATCACGTTCTTTTCCTTTATCGCGATCGCCTTTACGATCGAGCGGATGATTGCCTTGCGGCGGAACAAGATCGTTCCGAATGCGCTCGTGGAAAAGCTGGGCGATCTGGCGACATCGCCCGGCGGTTTCGATCCGCGCAAGGCGTACAAGCTCTGTCAGCAATATCCTTCGAGCACCGCCAACGTCATCCGCGCGATGCTGCTCAAGGTCGGCCGTCCGAACGTCGAAGTGGAACAAACGGTAAAAGAAGTCTGTGACCGCGAAGCCTCGCGGCTCTATCAAAACATCCGCCCCATCTCGCTCTCGTTCATCGTCGCCCCGATGCTCGGGCTGCTGGGCACGACGCTCGGCATGATCGTCTTGTTTCATGCCGCCGCAGTGGCGCAGCCCGGCATGGACAAGGCCGCGTTTCTCTCGGACGGCATTTACACAAAGTTGCTCACGACGTTTGCGGGGCTCTGCGTGGCGATTCCCTCGGTGATTGCCGCGCAACTGCTGGAAGGAAAGATCATTTGGATGTTTCATGACATCGCCGATCTAGCGCAGAGCCTCGTGCCGCAAATCGAGCGCTACGAAGGCAAGCTCCGCGTCAGCCAGAAACAACTCTCCGGCGACGGCGAAGGAGCCGGCAATGGCGCCGTCCCGGCCGTGGCGAAAGTGTAGCGCGGCCGGTCGCGGTCGCGTCCGAAGGATTCAAGCCATCGCGTCTCCGCTCGAGAGACGCAGTTTTTTGTCTCGAAAAAACGCATCCCGAGATTGTCATGGCCGTTCACATCCAAAAAAGTTCGCTCCCCAGCGCGATCAATGCGTCGGCGCTGATTGATATTGCCTTTCAATTGATCATTTTCTTTGTGGTGGTGGCGCGATTCGATCCGGCGAACAAGGAGTTGCCGGTCGCTTTGCCGCAAGCCAGCGCCGCCGCGCCCCTTTCGTTCAAGCCGAAGGAATTGATTATCTCCGTCAGCAAAGCAGGCCAGATGGCGGTCTCGGCCGACAAGCAAGGCCACATCGTCGAAGACAAAATGCTCGTGACGCCGGACCAACTCGATCAGGTGCTCCAGCAAGTTTCCGTGAACAATGCCGGACGCCAAGCGGTCAAGGTGCGCGCTGACAAGCTCGCAATGTGGCAAAACGTGGTCGGCGTCATGAATGCGTGTCAGAAGGCGGGGATTCGCGATTACGAAGTGCAAACCGACGGTGGACCGTGACCGGCAGCCGCGCACCCAGCAGCCCGGCCGCGCAACCTCTCTTGCCGCGGCGCCTTCCTTCAACGAACTTTTAACCATGTCCACGAAGCAATCGATCCGCGAAATTCGCACGGCGCCGACAGGCGGCTTCGAAGACCAGCTTTGGCCGATCAACATGGCCTTGCTGGTGCTGTCGGGCATGGTCGCCGGCTGGATTCTCGTGACCTTTCGGTTTGACGCCGCGGTCTGGTGGCAGAACGCCTATTTCTGGCTCGCCTCGCTGGTCGTGTCGCTGGGAGTCTTGATGGGGCTGTCGGTCCTGGTGGGACAGCGGATCGCGCGGCGTTATCAGTTGGCGGCGCTGTTCAGCATTGGCGCGCATCTCGCGATTCTGATCGCGCTGGCGCTCAAGACGATCCCCTTGCCGGAGGATTCGGCCCTGCGCAAGGACGAAAAGCTGCCGATCACCGCCGTCGAGCAAACGACCGCGAAGACGAGCGCCAGTGCGCCGCGCGCGAATGTTTTCATCATGAACTCCGACTCGGCGCGCTCCGCCGCCGGCGCCGTTGACCTCACGACCCAGGCGCCGGTGGAAACGACCCCCGCCGCGACTCCCAGCGTCGCGGACAAAGTCGTCAAGGAAGCGAACTCGACCCAACCGGCCGCGTCGAAGCCCGACTTGCCGGGCTTGGCGATCGCGGCGACCGGCGCCGCGCCGCTGCAATTGGCGCGGGCGGCCGATGAAGCAGCAGTCATCGCGCGGCGGAGCGATTCGCCATCGCAGCTAAGCCGTCATGTCCCTTTGCAGCCGCAACCGACGCCGTCGCCCGCCGAATTGCCCAATCTGGCCCCACATGCGAACGAATCAGGCCCGCAGATGGCCGCCCGCACGCAGGAGTTGCAACATCAAATCGCGGCCGCGGTGACCGCGAAACAACCGCCCGGCGAACTCGCTCCCAGCGCCGCCGCGGAGCCGATTCGGGTCGCGTCGTTGACCCGCCGCGCCGACGAGCCGAAAGCGGATACCTCGTCCGCTCCGTTGCCGACAGCGATCAAAAAGCTCGGCAACGCCCCCAGCCAATTGCCGCACACCGACGCGATTTCCGAATCGCTGGGCAGCGTGGCCGCCAACGCCCAGGCGCCGCTGCAGGCCGGCGCGATCAACTCCGGCAAACAGACCGCCAGCCCGTTCGTCGGCAAGCCAGAGCCGAACGTGCCGCTCGCCGCGACCGATCCGGGCCACGCCGGCGGGCTAGGGCTGCCTGGCTCAGCGCTGCACATCGCTTCGTCTAATAAATCCGGTCCGCAGTTAGCCTCCGCTGATACGACTCATATCGAGCGCTTAGGCAAGCCCTCCTCGACCGCGGCGCTGGGCAACGCGCTCGACGCGCCGTTGCCCACGCCTGGCGCGGTCGCCAGCAGCACGGCCGTCAATGGCGCGCCCGGCGCGCTGCAACCTGCCGCCGGACCGGCCGGCCGCGGCATTGGTTCCGGTCCCGGCCACGTCGGGACGGGCGTTCCCTCGGGCAATGGCGCCGAGGGAATCCCCTCCTTAACGACCACTTCAACTTCGCCGCTGGCCCCGCTCACACGCAGCGTCGGACCGGTGGGAAATGGGGGCAACGGCGACGGACCCGCGCTCGGCGTCGCAGGCATCAGCAGCGCCGGTCCGCAGCGGCGGACGAACGCCCTGGCCGGCAGCGGCATTGGCACCCAGGCCGAAGGTCCGGCGGGCGATCTGGCCTCGAGCGCAACGACCGGTCCGCGCGGCGCGGGGAGCGGGTCGCTTCAAGCGTCGGGCGGAACTTCGGCTGTCAAAGCCGCGACCACCGGGACGGCCGGCGGCGGCAAAGGTCCCGCCGATTCGACCGGACTCGATTCTGGTGCAGTTCAGATTGCTTCGACCAGCGGTCTGGGACTGCGGCCGGCAGGCAATGGACAGGCCGGCCCCAGCGGCGGCTCCGGGCCAGTCACGCCAACCTTGGCTGGCGGCGGCAGCGCGCATATCGGCCGCGGCGGCGCCGCCATCGGTCCCATTGCCGACACGTTGGTGGAACCTGGCTTGCCCCGCGGCAAAGGCGACGGCGGAACGGGCGGAAATGGCGCGCAGAAAGGCCCCGGCCCGTTGCAATCAGAAGCCATCGCATTGACCCGCGGCGTCGCGGGCGGAGTGCCCGGCGGAACGGGCGGAGACCGTGGCGGCGCCAGCAATGGCTTGGGCGCGGGAGGCGAACTCGGAAGCGCTTTAGCCACCAACATCGCCCGGGCGGGGAGCGCCGCGGGCGAGCCGAATGGCTCTTCCGCCGTCGCCGGCGGCCCGGCCTCGCTCCGCCGCAGCGGCGCGCTGGGCAGCGGACCGCTCGGCGCGAACGGCGGCAGCGCCGCCGAAACGAAAGCCGACGATTTACAAGCTCCTGCGCCGCTAGCCGGCGCCGGCAATGGAACGGGCGGGCTGGTCGGGGTTCCCGGCGGCACGGCAACCAAACAAGCCACCGGAGTGCCTGGCGAAAACCTCGCGATTCCATTTGGCGCTGCGGCAGGGAGCGGCACGGTCGATTCCGTTGTCGTCGGCGAGCCTGGCAATGGCATCGGTCAGCGCAAGCACGATGGCGCGACCGGCGATGGGCCGACGCTGGGCAATATCGCCGGTTCGGCGACGTTGCGGCGCGGCTCGAAAAACAATTTAGCCGCCGGCGTCGGCGAAGCGATCGAAGAACCGAGTCTGGCGGGTTCGCCTGGCGGGACTGGCGCCGGCACAGCCGGCGCCGCGGCTGCGGGTTTGCAAGCCGGCACCGGAACGGTCCTCCGCCGCGGCAACACCGCCGGCGGCGTTCTCACCCCGGTTGACGCCGAAGAAGGAGTCGGCGGTCTAGGGAGCGAGATCGGCAAAAATGTCGGTCTGCCTTTGCAGTTGGCCAAGACCGATTCGCCGCTCGTGAGCGCCAATGCCGCTCGATTTCCCTTGACCAAAAAATCGGCAACCGGACCGATCGGTCTGGACACCCGCGCCCGCGACACGGCCCAAGGCTTCGAGGGAAGGCTCGATCCGCGGAGCAGCGCCGGCGAAGGGACCGGCAATCGCGGCGGCAAGGCGGGCCGCGGCGGCCAACACGGAGACGCCGACACCCGCACCGAATCGGCGATCGAACTCGGCTTGAAATTCTTGGCGCAGCAGCAAGCGGCCGACGGCAGTTGGAGCCTGCACAAATTTCCCGCCGCCAGCGCGGACGACGTCGGCAACATGCAAACCGACACCGCCGCGACCGGCTTGGCCCTGTTGTCGTTTCTGGGCGCGGGGTACGATCATTTCGAGGAAAAGTATCGGCCTCAAGTTGCCGGGGGGATCGCGTTTCTGTTGAAGCATCAGAAGGCCGACGGCGATTTGTATATTGCGCCGGAAGGCTCAAGGAATGTTTCGCGGCTTTATAGCCATGCCATCGGAACTCTTGCCCTGTGCGAGGCCTACGGCATGACCGGCGACGAAAACCTGCGAGCCCCGGCGCAAAGGGCGATCGACTTCATTGTCAAATCGCAGAACAAAGAACTGGGCGGCTGGCGCTATAGCCCGGGCGTCGATTCCGACACTTCCGTTGCGGGCTGGCAGTTGACGGCATTACGAAGCGGAAAGTATGCCGAATTGAAAGTTCCGGACGACACCTTCAAGCGAGTCGGCAATTGGCTCGATCTCGCCCAGGCTTCGCCGACCGACGGCTCGCAATATGTCTACGATCCGCTAGTGCGTTCCAAAGGCCTGACGTATGTCGATGAAAGCGGAAAGCGCTGGAGTCGCGAGGCGGGCATGCGTCCTAACCCGACCATCAATTCGGTAGGCCTACTGATGCGGCTTTATCTCGGCTGGAATCGGACCAACCAGAATATGATTCGCGGAGCCGAGCGTCTCAAGACCGAACTCCCCGAGATCGGTCACGCCGGCGAAGAGAAACGGGACACCTATTATTGGTATTACGCGACCCAGGTGATGTTTCACATGGGGGGCGAATACTGGCGAACTTGGAATGAGCGGCTTCACCCGCTGTTGGCCAATTCGCAAATTAAAACGGGCCGGCTGGCCGGCAGTTGGGACCCCAATGGGCCGGTTCCGGACCGCTGGGCGAGCGTCGGCGGCCGCATCTACGTCACGACGATGAATCTGCTCTCGCTTGAGGTCGTCTATCGCCACCTGCCGCTGTACGATGAAACGGCCAAGTGAGCAAGGACGGAACGGGCCTTGTGGCAACGGAGCCACACGGAAAATGGCGGCGGCGATGGGCGGCAAACGCGCGGCGCGAAACCGTTCGTGCTGGCGATTTGGTCGTTTGGCTCGCTGATTAGGACTCGCGCGTTAAAGTCGGCACCTTGTCGGAAACGGAATTCGCAGCGTATTGAACCCGACGACCTTTTACGATCTGATCTCGGGCCGCCGGCGCGGAGCGCTCGCTGCGCTGGCGCGCGGCGCGCTGCGGATCGCCGAAACCCCTTATGCGGCGGCGATGCGGTGGCGCAACGCCCAGTATGACTCGGGCCGCAGGCTGAGCACGCGGGTCGCGGTCCCGGTCGTCTGCGTCGGCAACTTGACCCTGGGGGGAACCGGCAAGACTCCATTCGTCGCCTGGCTGGCGCGGTGGCTCCGTTCCCGCGGAGTCCGGGTTACGCTCATCAGCCGCGGGTACGGCGCCGAGCAAGGGGGCCGCAACGACGAAGCCCGCGAACTCGAACAGCGCCTGCCCGACGTGCCGCATTTGCAAAATCCCAATCGGGTAGAGGCGGCCCGCACCGCGATCGAAGAGTGTGAATGCCAGATGATTCTGCTCGATGACGGCTTTCAGCATCGGCGGCTGGCCCGCGACTTGGACATCGTATTGCTCGATGCGCTCGAGCCGTTCGGGTTCGGGCATGTTTTTCCGCGTGGCACGCTCCGCGAGCCGCTCGCCGGATTGCGGCGGGCGCAGGTCGTAGCGCTGTCGCGGGCCGACGCCGTGGACGCCGGCGAACGGGCGCGCATTCGAGAGACGGCCTTGCGTCATGCGCCGGCCGCGCTATGGATCGAGGTGGCCCAGCGGCCGCGCAGCCTGCTTAATGCGGCCGGCGCGCGGCAACCGCTCGAGTTTCTGCACGGCCAGCGCTGCGCCGCGTTTTGCGGGATTGGCAATCCGGCCGGCTTTCGCCATACGCTGGCCGCCGCCGGCGCCGAGGTTTTTGCGCTGCGCGAATTCTCCGATCACCACGATTACACGCGCGAGGAAATCGAAGCGCTCGGCCGCTGGGCCGCGGAGGCCGCCGTGCAGCAAATCCTCTGCACGCACAAGGACCTGGTGAAGATCGGCGTGACGCGGCTGGGCGAGCTGCCACTTTGGGCCGTCGAAATCGGCCTGGAGTTTTTGCACGGAGAGGACGAGTTCGCCGCCCTCGTCGGCGCCCTCCTCGCGCGGATCCCGCCGGAGCCGGCCGAGGAATAATGCACGAGGCGCCGCTGCCGCGCTCAGGCCAACATTTTCTGGAAGACTTCGCCTTCCACGCCGGTCAACCGAAAGTTGAGACCTTGAAAGCGGACGTTCAGCTTGGTGTGGTCGAAGCCGAGCAAGTGCAACAAGGTTGCGTGCAAGTCGTGGACGTGGACCTTGTCTTCAACCACATTGAAGCCAAAATCGTCGGAGCGGCCGAGGCTGCTCCCTGCCTTCACGCCGCCGCCGGCGAACCACATGGTAAAGGCGTTCGGATGGTGGTCGCGGCCGTCGTTGCCGCCTTGCACCATGGGGGTGCGGCCGAATTCTCCGCCCCAGATCACCAGCGTGTCCTCGAGCAAGCCGCGCTGCTTCAAATCCTTGACCAAGGCGGCGCTGGCCTGATCGGTTTCGCCGCACTGCCGCTTCAGGCCATTGGTCAAATCGCCGTGATGATCCCACGCTTCGTGAAAAATCTGCACGAACCGCACGCCGTTTTCCACCAACCGCCGCGCCAGCAGACAAGCATTTGCGTACGATTGCTTGCCCGGCTCCGCGCCATATAGGGCAAGTGTCTCCTTCGACTCGCGGTTGAGGTCCATGATTTCGGGCGCGACATGCTGCATGCTGTGAGCCAGTTCGTAGGAGTGAATCCGGGTGGCGATTTCCGGATCGCCCGTCGCCGCCAGATGCTCGCGATTGAGCGCGGCGATGGCGTCGATCGTATCCCCTTGCAGCGGGTCGTCGATTCCGGCGGGATTGGAAAGATAGAGGACCGGATCGCCCACGCCGCGGAACGGGACGCCCTGGTAGACCGTCGGCAAGAAGCCGCAGCCATAATTGCTCGCGCCGCCGCTGGTTCCTTTCTTGCCGGTTGAAAAGACGACAAAGCCCGGCAGGTTCTGGTTATCCGAGCCCAGTCCATAGGTAACCCAAGCCCCCATGCTCGGCCGGCCGAACTGCGACGAGCCGGTGTTCATCAAGATTTGCGCCGGCGCGTGATTGAAGGCATCGGTCACGACCGACTTCACGACGCACAACTCGTCGGCGATTTGGCTGGTGTGGGGCAGGATCTCGGAGAGCTCGATTCCAGACTGGCCTTGCTTGGCGAATTTGAACTTGGGACCCAGCAGCGCGCTGTTCGGCGAAATGAACGCTGCGCGATAGCCTTTGAGCAACTCGGCCGGCGGCAGCTTGCCATCCCACTTCGCCAATTCGGGTTTTGGATCGAATAGCTCCAGATGACTCGGCGCGCCGGCTTGAAACAGATAGATCACGCGCTTCGCCTTGCCGGGAAAGTGCGGCGCCTTCGGCGCGAGCGGATTCACGACCGGCGGCGCCGCGCCAGCCAAAGCCGGATTGAGCGTCGCCGGGCTAAGGAGCGCCCCCAGCGCGATCGAACCCAGGCCGATGCCGCAATCTTGGAGAAACCAGCGGCGGTTCAATCGCTGTTGGCGAGCAGCAAGTTCAGCAGGAGAAAGCTTCATCGGTTCATTCCTTCGTTATCGTTTCATCCAAATTGAGGATCACCCGCGCCGCTACCGTATAACTCGCCAGATCGGCCGCGGTCGCCTGGTTAAGCAGCAGGTCCGGCTGCTCGTCGGCCTTTCCGGTCGCGACCAGCCACGGATTCAATTGACCGGCGGCAATCCGTTCACGCTGTTTAGCTAATAAGGCGTCGATCGTGGCCCGCTCGCGCTCGCTCGGCAGGCGGCTCACCGCGGCGCGGAAGGCGTAGCTGATTCGTTCATGATCGTCAGCCGAAGTGCTTAAGATCCGCTTCGCAAACGCCCGCGCTGCTTCGAGCGAGACGGTTTCATTGAGGCCCATCAAGGCTTGCAAGGGAGTGTTCGCACGCGTGCGGCGGATGCAAGCGACATTGCCGTCGGGGGTGTCGAAGGTTTGCAAAAAGGGATACGGAGTCGTGCGGCGGCGCCAAGTATAGACCGCGCGGCGATAGCGATCTTCGCCTTGCTCCTCCTTCCACGGGAATGGCGCATAGCTGGCCGGCGGTTGAAAGATAAACAACGGCGCCGGCGGCATGACGGAGCGCCCCCCCATTTTCGGGTTCAAGAGCCCGCTCACCGAGAGCTGGATATCGCGCACGATTTCGCCCTCGACGCGAAATCGCGGACCGCGCGAGAGGAGCCGATTGTAAGGGTCCTTTTGCCATAATTCGGGCGAAATGGCGCTCGCCTGTTGATACGTCCGCGAACTCACAATCAACCGCTGAATATGCTTCACGCTCCAACCATGATCCATGAATTCGACCGCCAGCCAATCCAGCAGTTCCGGATGGCTCGGCGGTTCGCTCTGCGTGCCAAAATCCTCGCTCGTACTGACAATGCCTGTGCCAAAATAGGCTTGCCACATCCGGTTGACGAAAACGCGCGCCGTCGTCGGCGACTTGCGATCGACGAGCCAACGCGCCAACGTCAACCGGTCGGAGGTCGCGCCCGGCGGCAGCGGGTTCAGGATTTCGGGCACCCCGGTCGTGACCAGTTTTCCCGGCTTGAGCCAATCTCCGCGTTTCAACAGCGCCGTGGCCCGCGGTTCGTCACGCGCGGTCAAGGTCATCTGCGTGGCGCCCTCGGGATGGCGCTGCCAGAGCTTTTCGATTTGCTCGTTGGCGTCTTTCCACTCAACGACGGTCGTACGCCAATAGCTGAAGATCGTGGCGACTTGCTCGGGCGAACGCCGTTCGCTCGGCACGTCGAGCGCCTGCCGCACGAGCACCGGAACCGGATCGGCGTGCGGCTGTTCAGCCGTCGTGATCGATAAGCGAAAACGGCCGATCTGATTCGCTTGCAAATCGTCCGAATTATAGCCGCCGATGTTTTGGACCAGGCGGACCGTCAATTCGCCTGCCGGGATCGGCTTCTCCGCGGCAAAGACCGCGACGCTTTCCAAATTGCGGCGGCCCGGGCCCAGGTCGCTCGACCAACCGGTATCATTGTTGCCATCCAAGGCATATTGAATCGGACCGATGACGCGGTGGAGCGGCTTTTTTTCGTTGAAGTTCGGGTGGACGGCTGTTTCCGCGGGCGCGTTCAAATCGGCGGTGGCCGAAGCGATTTTGATCGGCTGATTCTTGCCCTCTTGTTTGACTTCCGCTTTGAACTCGGACAGCGCGAATGTTCCCAAGAACGAACGGCCCGGCCCGCCTCCGGGCAGACTGGGGTCGCGGAGCAACTCCAAACGAAAACCGGTAATGTTCGCCAACTCGTTGGCAAAGGTCATCGTCCAGGTGCTTTTCGTCGGCTCATAGCTGGCGGCGACAATTGAACCGTCGGGCTGCGGCAAAAACCGCTGGCCTTCGGTCGAGTTTTTATCGATTTGCGGCCGCACCACAATCCACTCGGGACGCTTCTCCGCACGCCACGCTTTTTCCGAAGCGGCCATCCGCTCGGCCCAGTCCGGCGCGTCATGCTGAAGCTTCGTCTCAATCGCGGCGATCTGCCGATGCAGGTCCGCCTTGATTAGCAATTCGCTCGGCGAATAGAACCGCGGCTGCGACTCATGATCATTGTTTAAAAAGGCGAACAGGCGGTAATATTCTTCTTGCGTGATCGGGTCGTACTTGTGGGTATGGCACTGGCAGCAGTTCAAACCGAGGCCGAGGATGCCCTTGCCGATCGCGTCCATCCGATCGATGATCGCCTCCATGCGAAACTGCTCCGGATCGACGCCCCCCTCCTCGTTCAGCATTGAGTTGCGCAAATAGCCGGTCGCGACCAGTTGATCCGGCGTCGGGTGCGGAAGGCGGTCGCCGGCAATTTGCTCGATGATGAACTGATCGTAAGGCAGATCGCGATTGAAAGCGCCGATCACCCAATCGCGATAGAAGTGCGCGAACCGCGGCTTGTCTTTTTCATAGCCATCGGAGTCCGCGTAGCGAGCCGCGTCGAGCCAGTGCCGGCCCCACCGCTCGCCATAGTGGGGAGAAGCAAGCAATTGCTCGACCACTTTCTGATAAGCATCGGGCGCGTCGTCTTTCATAAACGCGTCAAGCTCCGCGACTGTCGGCGGCAATCCCGTCAGATCGAGATGGAGCCGCCGCAGCAACGTCGCCCGCTCGGCCGGCGGCGAAAACTTCAAACCGGCCGCGGCCAGCTTCGCGGCGACAAAACGATCGATCGGGTTGGTTGCGTCACCGAGCAACTCCGCCGCGACCTGCGGCAATGGCGGGCGGGCCGGCGGCTTGAACGCCCAGTGATCACGCGCGTTTTTAATCACGACGCTGGCGCTGTCGGGAAAGTCAGCCCCTTGATCGATCCATGCCCGCAGCACGCCAATTTCCTCGGCCGAAAGCGGCGCGCCCTGATTGGGCATCTGCGGGCCCAAGCCCACGCCCGACACCAGATGGATCAAGAGCGACTCGGCGCTTTTACCTGGCACAACCGCCGGCCCCAACTCTCCGCCGGCAAACACGGTCGGTTTGTGATCGAGCCGAAACAACGCCTCATGCTTGTCCGGACCATGACAGGCGAGACAGTGGGCCGCGAACAACGGCTGCACGTCTTTGACAAAATCAATCTTCTTCGCGGCCGGCGGCGGAAGCTTCGCCAATTCCTGTTTGTCGAGCCGCACCACTCCCAGCGTCCGCAACACGAAACCTTCAGGAAAGCGGGCGCCGTCGTCGATCCAAGCGCGCAGCAAACCGACCTGCGCCGCAGACAAGGCTTGTTCCTGGTCGGGGGGCATCGCCGTCCCCTTGTCGAGCCGCGCAACGGCTTTGATCAAATCGCTCTCGCCGCTTTTGCCGGGTACAACCACGACGCCATTCTCGCCTCCTTTGAGCAAGTTGTCGCGCGTGTCGAGACGAAACTCCCCCTTTTTGCGGTCGGCATTATGACAACCAACGCATGACGATTCCAAAATCGGCCGGATGTCGCGTTGAAAATCATAGTGCGGGGCGGCCGGCGGCAACGCCTTCCCCTCGGCGGCGCGGGCCTGCGATGGAATCAGCCCGGCCAAACCGCAACAGCTCGCCAACAGAAAAAGGAATCGCAGCGGTCGAGAGCCCGTCATGAGTTCGCCCTGGTGGGAAATAGCGTCGGTGGCGAAGCGGAAACGCACCTCGCATCGTAGCCCGGCTGGCAGGCAATCGCAAGTCGGCGCAGGGAGGGGCGAAACAGCGGCGAAAGCACCGTGAAAAAGCCGGAGGACGTAGTACTCGACTTCTTAGCTAGGCTTTCAAAGCGGCTTGAATTCGCGGCACGAGCGCATTGTCGGGGGCGGCGGCCCCCTTGAGATTGAAGACGCCGGCTGCCAGGTAACGCTCGCGCCAGCCGGGTGACACATTGCGATAGTCTTCCAGCAGCGCGGAGCTGAACTTGTAGTCGTGCGCGTCGCGCCCTTTGAAGAAGACGAGCACCCTGGCCGCGTCGAAGAGCGATTGGGGGGCGGGGTTTTTCCGCGCATAGCCGAGGATCTTTTTCGCCGCCAAGGTCCGGTCGCTGCTGATGTCGCTCATGATTTCGGTGATCGCGTCGGCGCCGCTGGCCTGCACGTCGGCCGGCTCCAACTCATCCAGCTTGAAGTCTTTCAATGCGCCGCGGCCTTGCATCGCGGCGCGGAACATCGGCAAAAAGGCCGCGTTCTGGAGCAACAAAAGGCGGCGGTGATCATCGCTTGCGGCGGTCTGAAAGGCGTAGTGCAAGGCGTTGGTGCTCGTCACGGTGTGGATTCCGACGATGCCGGGCTGCCGCGCCAACAACTCGCCCCCCGCCACATGAAACGCATCCCAGATCGACTGCGGAGCGATCTTCCGCTCGATGAGCTCGACGACCTTGTCGCAAGCGGCGTTTTCGTCGCCTGACCGTAGCGTCATGAGCAAATCATGGGTCGCCCCCGAATCGCGCCGGCCCGAGGTCCAATCGGCGCGGAATTTTTTCGCCAGCTCGAGGTTGCGACGGCCGGGACGGTCGGCCGGCGCATCGCGCTGCGCCGGATTCTCGCCTTCGTGTTGCAGCATCGCATAGGCGAGGGAGCGCAGCACCGGCTCGGCGTATTGCCAGCCGATCGTCTGCAAGGTTCTGAAGCTGTTGGCGGCGTAGATTGCTTTGTGGCCGATGTCGCGGAAATCGCGACAGCCATAGCGAAACAACAGTTCGTAGGTTTCGTTGATGCCGGCGTGCCGCGCCAACCCGGTCACTGCCGCGTCGACCCCTTTTTCGTCCCACTGATCCATCGCGGCGACGAACGCGGCGTGGGCTTTGTCGGCGTGTGGAACGGCCGCTTCGTCCACCGGACCGAGATGCCAATCGCCTTGGCTCGCATTTTGGGCCTGGGCGTCTTTGAAATAGTCGAGCGCCCAGAAAATCGGCAGCCACCGATGTTCGTCCGGCGAAGCGAGGCTGGCGAGATGGGCCGAATTCACGACCAGAACCGCGTGAAACTTGAACCCGACCGGCCGCGGTTGGACATTCCGCACCCCGGCCAGCAACAGCGCCGCCAGAATCTCGCGATAGGTGGCGCCGCCATGAATGCGGGCGGCGACCTTCTCCATCAATTGATCGCGCGGCGTGTCTTCGAGCAACCGCACGAGCGGTTCGATGTCTTCGCTCAACAAGACGCGTTTCGGGTCGGGTACGGCTTCCGCGGCCGAAACGGTTGGCAGATGCTTGAGAAAGCCGACATCGGCCAGCCCCCAGACCGAACCGACCGCGCCTGTCGATTTTAGAAAACTCCGCCGAGAAGTGGATCGAGACATGCTGAGGCCTCCGCTCCGTGAAAAGGCTGTTTCGACGCGCGGCGCGGCCCAACGCAGGTTCGCCGCGCTTATTTTACTGCGCTCATTTTACCGCATTCATTTGCCCGCGCGCATTTTACTGCGCCGCCGCGGCTGGTGCACGATAAATCGCCCGCGGCAGCAGCGCAGGATCGTTCGAACGGGGAACGGCCGAGTTGCATCGCTTAAACAGCCCGCGCATGGCGATCCTCGACCACCTTGGCGCCAAGCAATTTCAGATTCAG
>DASRSE010000069.1:0-10883 GCA_035656655.1 Pirellulales bacterium | reverse complement strand
CACGTACCTGTTTAGCTTTTGCACCTCGTACCCCGCGCTGTTGCTATGCGCGGCGCTGTTTGGCTTGTCAGGCAATTCGTTCACGGCCGGCATCGCTTGGAACTCCGCCTGGTTTCCCGATCGCAGCAAAGGGACGGCGCTGGGCGTTTTCGGCGCCGGCAACGTCGGCGCGTCGGGGACCAAGCTGCTGGTGATTTTCGTGCCGGGCATCCTCACGCTGGTGCCGGCTGCAGGCTATCTCGGCGGGTGGATTCCTGGCGGTTGGCGCGCCGTACCGGTCTTGTATGCGGTCCTCTTGCTGGCGATGGCGGCGATTACGTGGTGGCTCGCTCCGGCGAGCGATCCGCGGCCGGCCCAGGGACGGAAGTTAAAAGAGTTGCTCGTGCCGCTGAAGCGGCTGCGCGTTTGGCGGTTCAGTCTCTACTATGTCGTCGTGTTCGGCGCGTATGTGGCGCTGTCGAGTTGGCTGCCGAAGTTTTATATCAGCACCTGGGGAGTCAGCCTGCATACGGCCGCGATCCTGACGGCGTCGTTCATCTTTCCGGCCAGTTTGCTGCGGCCAGTCGGCGGCCTTCTGTCGGACAAGTTCGGTCCGCGGATCGTGACCTATTCCGTCTTTAGCGCGATGACGGTGCTGCTGGTGATCTTGTCATTGCCCTACGGACGCTGGGCGGGGATTTCTTGGCACCCAACCGCCGCCACGTTCGCGGCGATTATGTTCCTCGTCGGGTGCAGTATGGGAATCGGCAAGGCCTCGGTCTACAAGTATATCCCGAATTATTTTCCGCAAGATGTCGGCGCGGTCGGCGGTCTGGTGGGAATGCTCGGCGGGCTGGGCGGGTTTTTTCTGCCGCCGGTGTTCGGGGTGATCGGCCGAGCGACCGGCGTGCCGCAAGCCGCCTGTCTGGCCCTGTTGGCGCTGGTGCTGATCAGCCTCGCTTGGCTGCATGCGGCGGTGCGCCAACTCCGCCGCTCGGGGGCCGAGGCGACGGTTGAGTCCAGCGGCGCGCCGCGCGTGCCAACGCTTTCCGCCGAAGGAGCGCGCTGAGCCCAAGTCGGAACGCGCAACGACGGCGTCAGAATGCTTCCGGTTTTCCAACGCGACTCACCCATGACTGCTCCGCCTCCAAATCCGAATGCGCCGATTGATTCCGGCTTGCTCCGCGGAGCGGGCGGCCCCATATCCGGCGGCGCGCCCGCGAACAGCGCCTCCTCGGGCGGCGAAACTTGGTCGTTGATCGAAGCCTTTCTGTCGCCGCCTGCTCCGCAGAAACAAACCGAAACCGCGGTCGAAAACTTTGCGCGCCAGCATGCGCGGCACGATTACGCCGAGCCGGCGCAATCGCGGTACTATCGCGATCTGATTCCGCTGGCCGCGCCGCGGCCGGGCGAACAATTCGCGTTCGAGGTCGATCTCGATGCGTGCAGCGGCTGCAAGGCTTGCGTGACGGCTTGCCACAATTTGAATGGGCTCGAGGATGACGAACTGTGGCGTTCGGTCGGAATGCTGCACGGCGGCACGACCGCCGCGCCGGTTGTGCAACACATTACCACGGCTTGCCATCATTGCTTGGAGCCCGCCTGCTTGATCGGTTGTCCGGTCAAGGCCTATGAAAAAGATCCGGTCACAGGGATCGTCCGGCACTTAGACGATCAGTGCATTGGTTGTCAGTATTGCATTTTGAAGTGCCCTTATGACGTGCCGAAATATAGCCCGTCCAAAGGAATCGTTCGCAAATGCGATATGTGTTCGGACCGGCTGGCAGTGGGCGAAGCGCCGGCCTGCGTGCAAGGCTGTCCTAACCAGGCCATTCGTATCAAGGTCGTGAATCAGCAAGAGTTGATCGAGCAATGCGAGGCGAGCCTGTTTTTGCCCGGCGCGCCCGAGCCAGGCTACACGCTGCCCTCGACGATTTACAAAACGGCGCGCGCCTTGCCGCGCAACTTGCTGCCGGCCGATTATTACTCGGTCACCCCGGGCCACCGTCATGCGGCACTCGTGAACATGCTGGTGCTGACGCAAATGTCGGTCGGAGCGTTCGCGGTGCAACAAGGGTTGTCGTGGCTCGGCGACGCGCCGGAAGGCGCCGGCAAAGCGGCGCTAGGAAACATTGTCTTCGCGCTGCTGCTGGGCATGACAGGCCTGCTGGCCGCCATTTTTCATCTGGGCCGGCCGCGGTATGCGTTTCGCGCGATGATCGGACTGCGAACCTCTTGGCTCAGCCGCGAGATATTGGCCTTCGGGCTATTTGCGGGCTGCGCGACGGGCTGCGCCGTGCTGGCGGCGGCTGATCGCTGGGACATTGAAATCGCGCCCCTCTGGCAAACGGCGCTCGGCGCGGGCGCGGTGCTCTTTGGCGGAATCGGCATTCTCTGCTCAGTAATGATCTACGCCGATACGCAGCGTCCCTTTTGGAGTGGCGAGCGGACCGGACCAAAATTCTTCTGGACTGCCGCCCTATTGGGGTTGTCGGCGTCGCTCTTGGCCGCCATCGTCGGCGCAAGTTCAAATCCGCAGAGTCTCGCCCAGATCATGCGCGCTTGGGGAAGCAACGGAGCGGTTTTACTAGCGCTGGTTGCCGGGTCAAAAATGATCTGGGAGTTGGCGATCTTTCGCCACCTATGGAGCAAGCAGAACACGGCCCTCAAACGGACCGCCCTGCTCCTCCGCGGCGATCTGCAGCGTATGACGAAGCGGCGGTTTGCCGCCGGCGTGCTCGGCGGCGTGCTCTTGCCGCTCCTGCTGGCGATCCCGCCCGCGCGCGAATACTCGATTCCCTTGGTGCTGACCGCGGCGGTGGTCAGCTTTGCCTTAAACCTCATGGCTGAGTGGTGGGAGCGGTCGCTGTTTTTTACGGCCGTGGTCGCGCCCAAAATGCCGGGAGTACCCGCCGGATGACCACCATCGCCAAATCGCTGCATCGGCTCGTCCGCCGCGCGGGGAATCTGATGCGCCAAAAAGAGGGCCCGCTGACCAGCGACCTGTTGCGCAATCCGGGCGGCTTCGGCCTGGGGCAGGTGCCGGCTGCGAAAACGCCCGACGCCACGACCAACATGGTCTGCGGCTATTGCTCGACCGGCTGCGGTTTGACGATCCATTTGCGCGAGGGCTCCGCGGTGAACCTTTCGCCGGCGACGGAATATCCCGTCAACTTGGGAATGGCTTGCCCCAAAGGTTGGGAGGCGCTCCGCGTCTTGGACGCTCCGGACCGCGCCACGACGCCGCTGTTGCGCGACGCGCGCGGCAAACTGCAACCGACCGATTGGGATACCGCCCTGCGAGAAATGTGTGGACAGTTTCAGGCGATCCAAGCGAAACATGGCCCCGAGGCGGTCGCTTGGCTCGGCACGGGTCAGATCACGACTGAAGAACTCGCCTATCTCGGCAGCCTCGCCAAGTTTGGGATGGGGATGGTTCACGGCGACGGCAACACACGGCAGTGCATGGCCACCGCGGTCGTGGCTTACAAGCAATCGTTTGGATTTGATGCGCCGCCGTACACGTATCAAGACTTTGAACAATCCGACGTGATTGTCTTGGTCGGCTCCAATCTCTGCATTGCGCATCCGATCATGTGGGAACGGATTTGCCGCAATCCGTTTCAACCGGAGATTGTGGTGATCGATCCGCGCAAGACCGAGACGGCGATGGCGGCGACGCTGCATTTGCCGATCGCGCCAAAAAGCGATCTCACGCTGCTGTATGGAATCGCGCAACGGCTGATTCACCATGATTGGATCGACCGCGCGTACATCGACCGCCACACGAACGACTTTGAAGAGTTCAAGGCCTTTGTGCAGAGTTTTACCCCCAGCCGCGTTGCCCAGGCGACGGGCTTGCCGGAGGCCACGCTCGAGCGCTTTGCCGAGTTGATTCACCAAGGCAAGCGCGTCTCGTTCTGGTGGACGATGGGGGTCAACCAAAGCTACGAAGGGGTGCGCACCGCCCAAGCGCTCATCAACTTGGCCCTCATGACCGGCAACATCGGCCGGCCCGGCACCGGCGCCAACTCGATCACCGGCCAATGCAACGCGATGGGTTCGCGGCTGTTTAGCAACACGACCGGCTTGCTCGGAGGGCGCGACTTCACCAAGCCCGACGACCGCCGCGCCGTCGCGGAAATCTTGCATCTCGACGACAGCCGCATTCCCACGCAAAACAGCTTGGCCTATCACGAAATCATGGAAGCGATCCTCGCCGGCAAGATTCGCGGGTTGTGGGTCGTGGCGACGAATTCGGCCCATTCGTGGATCAACCAGGACGCGGCCCGCGACATTCTGGGCCGGCTCGAGTTTCTGGTCGTGCAAGAGATGTACGCATCGACGGAGACCGCCGCGCATGCTCATCTGGTGTTGCCGGCCGCCGGCTGGGGCGAAAAAGACGGCACGCTGATCAACTCCGAGCGGCGCATCGGCCTGATCAAAAAAGTCGTCAAGGCACCCGGCGAAGCGCTGGCCGACTTCGCGATTTTTCGGCTCGTCTCACATTACTGGGGCTGCGAAGACTTGTTTCGACAGTGGAACTCGCCCGAAGCCGTCTTTCAAATCCTCAAGGAATTGTCGCGCGGGCAGCCGTGCGACTTTTCCGGCATCCGCGATTACGAGCAGTTGGACGAACTGGGCGGGATTCAATGGCCTTTTCCGAGCGGAACGACATCCGCCGAAACGGAACGGCGGCTGTTCGCCGACGGCAAGTTTTTTCATCCCGACCGCCGCGCGAGGTTCATCTTCGAATCGGTCCGCACGATGCCGGAACTGCCCAGCGAAGCGTATCCGCTCATTTTGTTGACCGGCCGCGGGACCGCATCGCAATGGCACACGCAAACCCGCACCAAGAAATCGCCGGTCCTCCGCAAGCTCTATCCCAACGACATCTATGTCGAGATCAATCCCGAGGACGCGCGCCGCGCGAACATCCGGCCTGGCCAGACGATCATCGTCGAATCGCAGCGCGGCACGATCAAAGCCCGCGCGTTTGTGACGCCGACGATCCGGCCGGGACAAGTCTTCATTCCGATGCACTACGAGGATGCGAATCGGCTGACGCTCGCCCATTTCGATCCGTATTCCAAGCAGCCTTCTTACAAGAACTGCGCGGTTCGCATTCGCCAAGTCGAGGCCGCCGATGCCTAGTGCCAACGGCCTTGATCCGCAGGGCGTGAATTCGTGCCTGTGATATGAGTGTAACCGAGAACCGTTCCGATGTTTTTCGCGGGAGTGATCTGATATGACAATGAGTTCCGATACTCAACAACCGACCCTTGTGGTGATTGGCAACGGCATGGTCGGCCATCGCTTTTGCGAAAAGCTGGTCGAGTACGATACGGACAAGAAATATCGCGTAGTGACCTTTTGCGAAGAGCCGCGCGCGGCCTACGACCGGGTCGGCTTGACCTCGTTTTTCACCAGCCGCGACGTGCAAACCTTGATGCTCGCCGATCTCGGTTGGTATCGCGAAAACCGGATCGAATTACACGTCGGCGATCGAGCCGCGGCCATCGACCGCGAGCGCCAAATCGTGACCTCCGAGCGCGGCCTGCAAATCCGCTACGATTATGTCGTCTTGGCCACCGGCTCCAACCCGTTTGTGCCGCCGCTGCCGGGCATCGATCTACGCGGCGTGTTTCTCTATCGGACGATCGAGCATCTGGAACAGATGATCGACTACGCGAAGCACGTGAAAACGGCCGCCGTGATCGGGGGCGGACTGCTCGGGCTCGAAGCGGCCAAAGCGATGCTCGACCTGGGCCTGCAAACCAGCGTCATCGAGTTCGCCGGGCGGCTCATGCCGCGCCAAGTGGACGATGCCGGCTCGCGGCTGCTGGTCCGTAAGATCCAGCAATTGGGCGTCAAAGTGATGCTCAACAAAGCCACCAAGGCGATCGTGGGCCACGACCGCGTCGAGAAAATGATCTTCACCGACGACGAGGAAATCGACATCGGTATGGTTGTCGTCTCCGCCGGAATCCGGCCGCGCGACGAACTGGCGCGCAAGGCGGACCTTCGCGTCGGCGAGCGTGGGGGAGTGATCGTGGACGATCGGCTCCGCACTAGCGACGAACGCATTTTCGCCATCGGCGAAGTTGCTTCCCACTTGAACATGGTCTATGGACTCGTGGCGCCTGGCTATGAAATGGCCGATATCTGCGCCCATAACTTCTGCGCCGGAACGCGGTTCTTTCACGGCGCGGACCTGTCGACCAAGCTCAAACTGATGGGGGTCGATGTCGCCAGCTTCGGCGACTACGAAGCGCCGGCCTATCGCGCCACCGCGCTGGTCTACGAAGATCCGTTCGGCGGGACGTACAAAAAGCTCCTCTTTAACAACGATGGCAAACAGCTTCTGGGCGGAATCCTCGTCGGCGACGCCAACGATTATCCGCAGCTCGCGTCGCTCGTCAAAAGCGGCAAGGAAATCTCCGTGCCGCCGCACGAATTGATGATCGGCAAGCAAGCGGCCGGCGGCTCCGGCATCGAAACGATGGACGACGATTGCCAAGTTTGCTCATGCAACAATGTTACCAAGGGGCAACTCTGCGAGGCGATCCGCGCGCAGGATCTCGTCACGGTCGGCGCGGTGAAGACTTGCACCAAAGCCGGAACCGGCTGCGGCGGCTGCTTGCCCCTGGTCACGTCGCTCTTGAACGCCGAGCTGGCGGCGGCCGGAAAAACCGTCAACCGCAGCCTGTGCGAGCATTTTTCGGTCACCCGCCAAGAACTGTTTGAGATCGTCAAAATCAAACAGATCAAGACGTTTGAAGAACTCCTGACGCAGCATGGCCAGGGCCTCGGTTGCGAAGTTTGCAAGCCGGCGGCCGCGTCGATTTTCGCGAGCATTTGGAACGAACCGATTCTGAATCAGGCGACCTTGCAAGATACGAACGATCGCTTTCTGGCCAACTTGCAGCGCGACGGCACCTATTCCGTGGTGCCGCGCGTGCCTGGCGGCGAAATCACCCCCGACAAGCTGATCGCACTCGGGGTCGTGGCCAACCGCTACCAACTCTATAGCAAGATCACCGGCGGGCAGCGCGTCGATCTGTTCGGCGCGCGGGTGCAAGACTTGCCCGACATTTGGGAGCAACTGATCGACGCCGGTTTTGAAAGTGGGCACGCCTACGGCAAGGCTTTGCGCACGGTGAAGAGCTGCGTCGGCTCGACTTGGTGCCGCTATGGAGTGCAAGATTCCGTCGGCTTCGCGATTCGCATTGAAAACCGGTACAAAGGAATCCGCGCTCCGCACAAGCTGAAAGGGGGCGTTTCCGGCTGCATCCGCGAATGCGCCGAGGCCCAAGGAAAGGATTTCGGTCTGATCGCCACGGAAAAGGGCTACAACCTGTACGTCTGCGGCAACGGCGGCTCGAAGCCGCGCCACGCCGAATTGTTAGCCGGCGATCTCGACGAGGAGACGGCCATCCGATATCTCGATCGGTTCCTGATGTACTACATTCATACGGCCGATCGGCTCACGCGAACCAGCGTTTGGATGGAAAACTTGCCTGGCGGCATCGACTATCTGCGCGATGTGGTCATCCACGACCGGCTTGGTCTGGCCGCGGAACTCGACCGGCAGATGCAGCATCTGGTGGACACGTACCAGTGCGAGTGGACGAACGTCGTGAACGATCCGGAGCGGCGTAAATGGTTCAAGCAGTTCATGAACTCGGAGGCCGCCGAGTCCTCGATCGAGTTCGTCCACGAGCGCGGTCAGCGGCGGCCTGCCGACTGGCCGAAGGACGGCGTGGCGCTTGCGGACGTGACCTTGCCCAATGGGCAAAAGCTGGCGGACGTGGCCGCGGCAGCCGAACCCGAGCTGGAGAAAGAAGCGAACCGCTCCTGGGTGAAGGTCGGCGTCGTGGGCGATTTTCCGCAGGACGGCGGGTCGGCGATCAAATACGGCAAGTCGCAATTGGCCGTTTTCAACTTCAGCTCGCGCGGCCAGTGGTATGCGACGCAGAATCGGTGCCCGCACAAACAAGCGTTCGTCTTGGCGCGGGGCATTGTCGGCGACCAGCAAGGAATTCCCAAGGTCGCTTGTCCGTTGCACAAGAAGAGCTACGCGCTCGACTCGGGCGCATGCCTGTCAGGCGAAGATTATTCGATACGTACGTTTGCGGTGAAGGTCGAAGGCGCTGACGTTTTCTTGGAGTTGCCGCCAGAATCCGAACTCGACGCCGAGCTGGCGACGGAACTTCACTGCATCCACGTTTGCCCCGCCCCCGCGCTGGCGACGAACGGCATCTCGCATCAAGCGGAACTGGCGACCTGACGGGCAAGCGTCCCCGGCGCGTTTGCCACGAAATCCATCCGGCCCCTGCGCTACGGTTTGGCAAGCGGCTCCAGTTGCACGGGGATGCGATACGTTTGCGGCGCGTCGAGGAGCCACCGGCCCGTGGCGAGTTTCCACTAGCGCTTGCCAATCGGCGCTGAATAGCAGACACGCCGCGAGGAGGACCATGCGCGCACCGGTTCACTTCCGTGCGCGCGGATGTTTCAGCGGCAGCCACTCGCCTTTCGCTTGGCTGCTGGCGACCGATTGTTGGATGAAGTACATTCCTTCGACCCCGTCTTGGACGTTGGGATAAACCGTGTTCACCGGTTCGACCTTCTTCCCTTCGGCCCGCAACACCATCGCGTCATAGGCGGCGCGGTAGACGTTGGCAAAGGCTTCAAAAAACGCCTCGGGATGTCCACTGGGAAGCCGGCACGCCGCTTTGCCGCTGGCGTTCATGAACGACGCATTCGGGTCGCGAGTATAAAGCTGATGCGGTTGGCCGTTGCGGCGCACCCACATTTGATTGGGGTTTTCTTGATGCCATTCGAGCGAGCCTTTCGTCCCATCGATTTCAATCGACAGATCGTTCTCGCGGCCGTGACTGATCTGCGAAGCGGTGACGGTCCCGAGCGCCCCGTTCTCATAGCGAATCACCGCGTGGCCATAGTCGTCAAGCTGGCGGCCCGCTTCAAAAGTCTTGAGATGACAGCTAATCGCGTCGGGCAGCAAGCCGGTCATGTAGCGGCCCAGATTGTAGGCGTGCGTCGCAATGTCGCCAAAGCAGCCCGCCGCGCCGGACTTCGCCGGATCGGTCCGCCAAGCAGCCTGCTTCTGATCGGACGCTTCTAGCCGCGTCCGCAGCCAGCCTTGAATATAACAGGCGCGGACGGCGTTGATCTCGCCCAGTTCGCCGTTTTGGATCATCTCGCGGGCCTGCCGCACCAGCGGATAGCCGGTGTAATTGTGCGAGACGGCGAACACGACTCCCGAGCGGTCGACGATGGCGGCCAGGTCTTCGGCCTGCTTCAGGTCGAACGTCATCGGCTTGTCGCAGATGACGTTGAAGCCAGCCTCGACGGCCCCCTTCGCGATTTCGTAATGGGTGTGGTTTGGCGTCGCCACCGACAAAAAATCGATCCGCTTATCCGCCGGCAAGGCCTTTTCCTTCTGAATCAGTTCTTGAACCGAACCGTACGCCCGCTCGGCCGGGATGTCATAGTCCGCGGCCGACGCCTTGGCCCGGGCCGCATCGCTCGACAAGGCCCCGGCGACAAGCACCGCGCGATTATCGAGCACCGCGGCCGTGCAATGGACGCGGCCAATGAACGAGCCTTGACCGCCGCCGACCAGCGCCATCCGCAGCTTACGATTGAGCGAACCATTCGTGGACATTGCAAAAAACTCCTGGGAAAAAGCCGTTGATAATGGATCGTGCTGAACTTCGCGTGAAAACGGAGCGCCTGGAAAACCGATCGTCTGGTGCTATGCCGCCAACCTCTCGACGTTTGCCCCTCTCCCTTGCGGAGAGAGTCGCCGTATTGCACCAGCCTTTCGCCCCCGCCCCCCGGCTTGCCGTGTTTGCCCGCTTGATCTTGTACCGCTTGCCCGGTTCGATTACAAGTTCGCCCTCAACCGTTGGTCTCACTTTTTGAGGGCGAAAATGGCGCGCTATGTCTGGCTAATCGGATTGACGTTCTGTCTAATCGGCGTTCCGCCAGCCGCTTTGCCGTCGGAGCCGATCTCCGCCGGTCCGCAGGCCGCGCCCGATCTGAAGGATGTGCTTGAAAAGGGGCTAAAAGCCCGCCGTCCCGAGGAGTTCGACTTTGTCGCCTTGGTCGTGACCAAGGTCGAGAACGGCAGCTTGCCGCGAGATCTCGTCGAAAGCACCTTTCTCTGGGCGCGCCGGCATCCGACAAACGAATTTCAATATTTTGAATTCGCCATGCGCGAGCGGGCAAAGAAAATCGGCGTCACGCTGTAGCCGGAGCCTCACTCGACCGGCTGCATCATTGCCGCTTCCGTACACGCGGCATCTTGCCGCGTCCGCCCCTTCCCGTACACGCGGCATCTTGCCGCGTCGGTCCCTTCCCGTACACGCGGCATCTTGCCGCGTCGGTCAATGCGGCGGTTCTCTCTGGCTACGGCCGCTGCGAATGGACGATCTCTGCGCAGATGGACTCGCTATATACCACACCTGCGCCGCCAGCGCCCTGCGCCGCTTCAAAGCGGCTAGAAGCCGCTTGTACAGTCAAACCGTCGCCCCTTCCCGTACACGCGGCATCTTGCCGCGTCGGTCCCGTTCCGTACACGCGGCATCTTGCCGCGTCGGTCAATGCGGCGGTTCTCTCTGGCAACGGTCGCTGCGAATGGACAATCTCTGCGCGGATGGACTCGCTAAGCGCCGTACCTGCGCCGCCGACGCCGTGTGCCGCTTCAAAGCGGCTAGAAGCCGCTTGTACAGGCGTCGGTCAATGCGACGGTTCTCTCTGGCAACGGTCGCTGCGAATGGACAATCTCTGCGCAGATGGACTCGCTATATACCACACCTGCGCCGCCAGCGCCCTGCGCCGCTTCAAAGCGGCTAGAAGCCGCTTGTACAGGAAACGTC
>DASRSE010000068.1:0-19661 GCA_035656655.1 Pirellulales bacterium | reverse complement strand
ACCTCTCGGGCCGGCTGCGGTATGTGCTGTCCGAAATGCTGGACGACATCGCGGGCGACCTGGCCGACAAGCCGGGGCCGCGCGAGCAATACATCGATTTGCTATGCGCGAAGAAAAGCTCCATCGGCGCTGAAGTGATGGCGATGGTCTTGACCGATCCGCCTCCCACCGCCGCTCCCGGCGTGCGGCCGGTCAGCCAAAACGCAAAGCTCAAACTGCTCCAACTGATCGGCGAGACAGGCGAAGCGCGGATGATTCCTGAAATCGTGAAATTGCTGCACAATCCGCAGGCGACCCCCTATCTGATTTTGGCGTCGGGCGCGGCGATTCAAGCGGCCGGGCTGCCGCAAGACCCGCGCCCGGGCCAAGACCCAAGTCTGGGCAAGCCGGCGATCACCGCGCAAGAATTGCTCCAGATCGTGCGCCGCGTCGACACCTCGAAGCTGGCCGACGGCTGGCAAAAGCTCGCCGCGAATCTCGTTACTTGGCTCTCCACCCGCGCGAAAGAAGGCGTCACCACCGACAGCTTTCGGTTGGACGGGTTTGAAGTGCAGCCCGGCGACTGGCTGCTCATGCGCAACCCTTCGCCGTACAACCTCTTCACCGATCTTTCGCCCGGCCTGTTCACGCACGTCGGCGTGATTACCGCGGAGACGGGCCCAGACGGAATCCGCCGGATCGTGCTGGTCGATTTGCCTGAGATTGGTTCGCGGATGCCGGCCACGAATCTGGACGTATTCGTACAACGGACGCGCAACTTTTTGGTCCTCCGCTACCCTGACCCTGCCGTGGCCAAAAAAATGGCTGAGGCCGCGCGCGCCGTCATCGGCGACGAATCGCAGTTCGATTTGAATTTCCGCACGGCGCGGGTTGCGGCCTTGATGGGCAAGCCGCTGGCCGGCGCGAAAATCGAAACGTACTGCGCCGGGTTTCTGTTGCTGTGCGCCCAAGAGACAGGCTTGCCGCGCGAAGACTTCTTTCCGCTGGCCGAATATCCGGCTGGCGGAAACTTTCAGAAGAACCTGAAAGAGCTGGGCATGTCGATTGGAGACAATTTTATTTCGCCGACCGGCGCTCTGTTTTCGACGAAGATGAAAATCGTCGGCCACAGCCAACCGATGTTCAATCCGAGCCGCGAAATCGAAGAGTTGATCTACGATCATTTTGCCGATCAGATGGAGCGGAAAACGCTGGTTCAATCGCCCGACACGTTTCAGACGCTGCGCGAGAAGATGGCCGTGGCGGCCAAGACCAATCCTCTCTTGGCGAAGGCCTTGGCCCAGGCCGCCAACGTGAACGAGAACACCGACTTGGTGGCAGCCGCCAAAGCGGCAGCGGTCGTGGAATCGCTCGATGAAATCGCGTACGGCAAAAGCGCCGAGTTTCGCCAGGCCCTCGCGGCGGTCTTGAATGGCCCTCCCACTTCGACGACGACTAGCAAACTGAGCAGCGCCGAGCAAGCCAAGTTGTTCGAGCTGCGGAAGCGGCATGCCGATGTGTGCAAACAATTCGACGCCGAGCAAATCAACTCGCGCGACGTGCGATTGGCTTTGGCGCGATACTACGTCCAACAGGGCTTCGCGCAGCTTGACGCCAAGTTCTTTGAAGCGGCAAAATAGGGCTGAGCCGTGGCAAACCGCGGCTTACGCTACAAAAACTCGGACCGGCTGCGCGTCTTGCTCAGGGACGCCGTCCCTCCGTGCGATCGAGGCAGGCGGGGACGCCAGCCAGAAGGCGGCGGAGTGCTGTTTGGGGCCGTTCCTTGCCGCGCTCCGGACCCTCTTTCGCTGGAAGCAGCAGGCCGGGCCGCAAGCTCAACCAAGAGGGTTCCTCATGCCGGCGTTCGTTTGTCATTTGTTTGTCTGCTGCAACCAGCGTTCGCCCGGCCATAGCCGCGGTTGTTGCGACCCGCGCGGCAACGAAGAACTCCGCGAGCGATTCAAAAAAGAACTGAAAAAACGCGGGCTGGGCCCCCTATATCGCGCGAACAAGGCAGGCTGTTTGGACCAGTGCGAAGCCGGACCGACCGTCGTCCTCTATCCGCAAGGAATCTGGTACGGCGGCGTCCAACCGGACGACGTTCCGCGAATTATCGACGAAACCATGCTCCAGGGACGGGTGTTAAATGACTTGCTTATCCCGGCCGAGCAACTCAATAATATGAAAGCGAAATAAGCGCCGCGCCCGCCTCCTTGGCTCGCGCCAGCCGTTTGATTTGCGACGTTCTGGCCGATCGGTCCCTCGTCTGCGGTTTTTCTCGCTCCGTTTCCTAGTTGCCGCCGGGCGCGGTTCGGCAAATGCGGTTGGTGCGGTCCGCCCGTTTTTCGAACAGCGCCAAGCTCCCCTTTTTTTTCGGAACACATTCAGAGGTGTAGAATGCTTCGTTTGGCGAAATGGATTCTCGTGGCGGCCGTCGCGCTTTTCCTGTGTGCGGACGGGCTCGCGCTGGCACAAAGCCGACCGACGCGGCCGACGCGCAAGCCGGCCCCGGATAAGACCGAGGAGGCGCCCGCGGTGGCGGAACCGCCGACGGCCCTCGTCACCGATCCAAAATTCAAGCAGGTTTATCTCGACTTCATCACGAAGGCCGAGCGGCTCGGCGAGGAATTCGACAAGGCGAAGCAGTACGACAAGGCCAAGGCCTGTTACGAGGAGATCAACCGCCTCGTGCCGGAATACGCCAAAGCCAAACAAATGATCGAAGTCTACAATCAGCGCGAATCCACCGCCGATAAAAAGTCGATCGAAATCCAAGCCAATAAAGACTGGCAAGATACCGGCGTGGTGATCGTGCCGGGCAAACCGGTCCACATCACGGCCAAGGGAACTTGGACATTTACCCTCTCCAATGAAATCTCCGCCGACGGCATCGAAATTCCCAAGGAACTGCGCGATTATCCGCTCGGCGCGCTGATCGGCATCATTCAAACCCCCGACCCCAAGGACATGAAGCCTTTTGTCGTGGGGAGTGCCAAGAGCCTAATGCCGGAAAAGGGAGGCAAGCTCCTGCTGCGGATGTATCACAACCATCCGGCCGATAACAAAGGCAAACTGACCGTCGACATCCAAGGAACGTTCGAGAAAGGCAAATAGCTCAGCGGCAGTCGAGCAGTTCGGCCAGATGCAAGACCTTGATCGGCTGCCGTTCGCGATGAAGGCGTCCGCCAATGTTCATTAAACAACCGGCATCGGTCGAAATGAGCGTGTCGGCGCCGGTCCGCAAAATGCAGCTCATTTTGTCGTCGACCATCGCTCCGGAAACTTGCGGATAGCGCACGGCAAACGAACCGCCAAAACCGCAGCACTGGTCCGGATGAGCCAGCGGAAGGTACGTCAATCCCTCGACGTGCTCGAGCAGCCGTTCGACCTCCGTCGTTAAGCCGAGCATCCGCAAGTGACACGCATAGTGATATGTCACGCGGCCGGAATACTTGGCCCCCACATCCAGCACGCCGAGTTGGCGAACGAGAAAATCGCTCAGCTCGAACGTCCGCGCGGCAAGCTGCGCCGCGCGGCCGCTCCACAGCCGGTCTCCGGAAAAAAGTTGCGGATACTCGACCTTGACCATGGCGGCGCACGAGCCCGACGGCGTGACGACGGTGCGCTCGCCGGCAAACACGCTCAGCGTGTGCTCGGCCTGCCGCCGCGCGAGATCATGATACCCGCTGTTAAAGAAGGGTTGTCCGCAACAGGTTTGGGCCTCCGGAAAATCGACTTCATGGCCCAAGCGGCGCAACAAGCGGACGGTCGCCTGAGCCGCGGCCGGCCGCAGAACGTCGCCCAAGCAAGTCACCATCAACGAGATTTTCAAAAGTTCACCCAACCAGGTCCAAACGGCCGTGAGTACGACCTCAATCCTCATTCGCAGTCCACGGCAACCGCCGCATCGGCCGAACGTCCAGCCGTCATTGCCACGCTCTTAGCGCGTCATTCCCCCGCAGTTCCATCCGTCCTTCCCGCCCCCCTATTCCGTCATCCCCGCCCCCCTATTCCGTCATTCCCGCGCAGGCGGGAATCCAGCGTCCGACCCGCTAACCAATCCCGCATCGGCCGAACGTCCAGCCGTCATTGCCACGTCCTTAGCGCGTCATGCGTGCGTCCTCAGCGCGTCCATCCCGCGCAGTTTCATCCCTCATTCCCGCGCCGGCGGGAATCCAGCGCCTGACCGCGAGGTTGACCATTCCATGGCGTTATTTTGCAAACTGAACTGCTACCCGTTCCGCAATAGCTTCTTCAACTCCGGCCAACTGCGTGTGTTCGCCACGTCGTCTTTGGTCAGCCCGGCTCGGCGCGCTTGCAGAATGCCATAGCGTAAACAATCGAGACCGGTCGGGCTATGGGCGTCGGTCGAAACGACGAGGCGCAAGCCGTGTTGTTTGGCGCGGGCGGCGGAGACATCGTCCAGATCGAGCCGCGCGGGGTTGGCGTTGATCTCCAGCAGCTTGCGGTTGGCCCGGGCCGCGGCAAAAACCGCTTCCAAATCGACCTCGTAGGGCTTGCGGCGGTTGAGGATTCGCCCGGTTGGATGAGCGATCGCGCTGACATAGGGATTTTGCAAAGCGTCAACGATGCGTTTGGTGATTTCGTCGCGCGGCTGTTTCTGGCCATAGTGGACACTGACCACGATCCAATCAGCCTCGGCCAGAGCCTCATCTTGAATATCCAGTCCGCCTCGTTCGAGAATGTCTACTTCGCAACCTTTGAGGACCACGAAGTCGGCCAAAGTTTCGTTCAGCCGGTCGATTTTTTCCCACTGGCGGCGCAGACGCGTTTCATCGAGACCATTCGCCATGCTCACGCGCTTGGAATGGTCGGTGATGGCGATGTATTTTAGACCGCGCGCCTGGGCCGCCGCGACCATTTCCTCAAGCGACGCGGAGCCATCCGTTTCATGCGTGTGCATGTGCAGATCGCCGACAATGTCGCTCGTTTCGACGAGCGGCGGAAGCGTGCCTGCCGCCGCCCAATCGAACTCTTGGCGGCCCTCGCGCAATTCTGGAGGAAAGAGGGGCAGTTCGAGGGCGGCGTACACGTCGGCCTCGGTGCGCCCGGCCAGATACGTTTCTTCGTCGCCCTGGAGGCGAAAGACGCCGTACTCGTTGATTTTCAGGCCGCGGCTCTTGGCCATACCGCGCAAGGTCACATTGTGATCCTTCGAGCCGGTGAAGTATTGCAGCGCCGCGCCGAACGACTCGGTCGAGACGACGCGCAGATCGACCTGCGGACCGTTGACCAATCGCACCGACATTTTCGTCTCTCCGCGGGCGATCACTTTTTCGACGTCCGGAAAGTTGCCGAAATGGTCCATCACTCGCGTCAGGTCGGTGGCGGTCGCCACGAAGTCGAGATCGCCGATCGTATCGCGACCGCGGCGATAGCTGCCGGCGGCTTCAAGTTGGCCGACCGCCGGACATTGCTTGAGATACGCGAGCAGGGCTTGGGCCTGCACGTCAGCGGCCGCCCAGTACATCCGCGCTTCGGCTTGTCCGGCGATTTCGAGCCCGGCCAAGATCAATTCTTCGGTTTTCTGGCCGAAGCCCTTCAGCGCTTGAACGCGATGCGCCAAACAGGCCTCGCGCAGCTCGTCGAGCGTGGTGATTTTGAGCTCGCGATTGAGGACCGCTGCTTTCTTCGGACCCACGCCCGGAATGCGCACCAGCGCCAGCACGCTGGGGGGAACCTCGGCTTGCAGCTCGACCAGCATCGGCAGCGAACCGGTCCGCACGAGGACCGCGATCTTTTCCGCCAGGTCCGCGCCGATGCCCTTGATCTCGGTCACGCTTCGCCGCGGGTCGTTGACGAGTTGCTCCAGCGGTTCGGGATAATCGTGAATTGTCCGCGCCGCGTTGCGATACGCGCGCACGCGAAACGGATTTGCTCCTTGAAACTCGAGCAAGTCGGCCAACTGATCGAAGGTCTGAGCAAGCTGCGCGTTGTTCATCGGCAATCGGCGGAAAGCACGCGGCGGCGGAACTGCAACAATTTTATCGCAGGAGGGCGGCGACCGCCATGCTCGGCCCCATGCGCTCTCCAGCCCGCTTGAACCAGACTGCGGCCGCTTCGCGCCCGCGCAATAAAAAACCCACCGAACTGCCAGCAAGCAATTCGGTGGGCGGCGTGGGTCTTTTCGGAATCGCTTCCGAAAACGCAGGAGTCGGTTCGCGGCGCGGTTACCGCAGCGGATACCAGCCGTCGGCATCGGCTTGTGGGTGGATCGTTTCATTCGCCGAGGCCGGACGAATCTCGGAAACCGTCCGCGCCGTCGCGGGGCTCTGCCAGTTGCGGATGATCGGCATGCTCGCCGTCCGATCTTGCGGATCGAGGAGCCGCGGAGCCGTCGGCGCCGACATCGGCTTGTTGACCGCCCCTTCGCTCTTCTCCGTCGCCGGTTTATTGGCTTCTTGTTTTTGGAACGTCGTCGCGGGCGGGGTGACCACGCTCATCGCGCCAGGATTCGCTGCCGGAACCGCGGCATTGGAGGCCGGATAGCTCGAGGCCGAAACGGTCGTCGAGTACGCTGGCGCCACGGTCGAGGCGCTGCAACTGCTGCAAGTCGAAGGGGCCGCTTGATAACTGGGAGCCGGCGCCGAATAGACCGGGGCGCTCGGCGCATAGTAGCTCGTCGTCGCCGCGCCGCCTGCCGAACAGGTGCTGCACGAGCTGCTCGGAGCCACATAGTTGCTCGTGTAGACCGGCATGTACGAC
Organism: Pirellulales bacterium; assembly: GCA_035656655.1. Taxonomy (GTDB): domain Bacteria; phylum Planctomycetota; class Planctomycetia; order Pirellulales; family DASRSE01; genus DASRSE01. Next base: position 12,956 of record DASRSE010000068.1, on the reverse strand, counting down.
GTCGTCGCGCCAGTCGAACAGCCGCAACTGCTGCTGGCCGGCAACAACGTCGTCACCGGCATGTAAGAAGTCTGCGGCGCGTAGCCGCAACTGTTGCCGCACGAGCTGCAGCTATTGCACGTCGCGCACGGCGCAAAGCACGCGGTCGCCGGCGCGCACGCGGCATACGTCGGCGCAGGGACATAACTCGCATAGACCGGGGCCGGCGCGGGCGCATAGCCATAAGTCGCCGAGTGGCTAAAGCAACTCGTGAACCAGCAGGCTTGGCTCGTCGCGGGCAACGCCACGAGCGCGGCCAGCATTAGGCTCATTCGCACGGTTTTTGAAATCATGTTTGTCTCCTAAAAAAGTTGGTGTCGGCGGTTCAATACTTTAATAAAATCCGCCGGCCTCAAAGTGTCAATCACGAATGGGCGCAAGTCCTCCATTTGGAAGGACTTTAGTTTTATTGCGACGCTGCGCGTTAAAACGATCGCAACGATTCGACGGCCGCTAGCTTGCTAGCAGGACAAGGCACCCAGCGCGGTTCGGCCAGCGCACGACAAGAACCGGCCATCGTCTCGTGAAAACGTAGGTTAGAAAATGCCGCGCGACAAATCGATTTCCGCGCGCAACGATTCCGGTTGTAACGATTCCGGTCATAACGATTACGCCGGCTCCCACCACGATTTGACCTGGCCCCCACCGTCGCGCGATCTCCGCCCCTGAGCCGGCCGGGGTGATTTGCTGGTTGCTGCGTTATCGCACGGGGGCTAGCGAGAATCCGTCGCCTCGCAGCGCCAATGCGCATTTTTCTTTCGCGATCCGCGAGTGCGTTCGCATTTGCCCGGAAGATCAACTGGATTCGTGACGGTGAGAGCGAGCCGCCAAAAATCCCGGCCGAATGATTCGGATTCGTTATCTTCTTGGCCAGCGCGCATCCATGTTGGCCCACCGCCAATCAGAAGGCGAGCCGCCGACAGACCCGATCGGCTGGAAAAGTGCCGGTAATACCGCTTTGGCGGCGGTCGATAGCACGTAACTGCTGTTGCGAACTAGCCTTTCTGATCTTGGATGCGATTTTTTGAGGTTTGGCACACTGCTTGCTAATGATAACGGCATGGCTGGAGAGACAAGCTTTCCTGCAAAACTAGTCCTCAATTCGGGAGGTTTTATCATGTTACATTGGGCCGCAGTTTTTCTGATTATTGCCTTGGTGGCCGGGGCCTTCGGGTTCGGCGGAATCATGGCCGGCGCTGCTGGAATCGCCAAAATTCTGTTCTTTATTTTCATCGTCTTGTTCTTGGTCAGCTTGCTGGGCCACGGGTGGGGCCGCGGCCGTGGCGGACCGATTGTCTGATCGGAGTACCGATTTTGTCTGATCGGAGTACCGATTATGTTTAATCGGAGTGCCGATTGTCGGTTACCGAGTGGACCTTGAACGGTTATCAAACTTGCGCGTCAGAAGGGCCAACGGACTTGTTTCGTTGGCCCTTTTCTTTTTCCAGAGTGGTCGGAGCGTTGTGGCGCTGACGCGCCCGGCGCAATTTTTTTTTCGCGCGGCCAAGGCATATCGTTTGCTTTCAACAATTCAACGTGGCCGAATGGTTCGGCAGGGGCGAGGTGTCAAAATGTTGACAAGTGAGGTGTGCAATGCGGAAGTATTTACTGAGCGCGACCATCGCGATCCTCTATGGTTTGACCTGCGCCTCGGCGCAAGCCCAACTCGGCGGCGCGCTGAGCGGGGCCGGCCATGCAGTCGGCGGAGCGAGCAATGCTGTGAACGGGCCCGTCCAGGGGGGCGAGCACGCTGTCGAGCAGGCCGCCAATGGAGCGGCGAATAATAGCGCGAATCATGCTGCCAGCGCGCTGCAGCCGACGAACGTGCCGCAAACGGTCCACAGCGCGCCCAATACGGTGAACAATCTGCCTAACACCGTGAACAACGAAGGGAATCGCACGGGGGCCGCGGTGGGCAATGCGATTCCATCCATCCGGAATGCCGTGCCGCCGGTGCAAGGCCAGGTGGACACGCATTTCAACGGCCGCGAGCGCGGACCGGATGCGTGGCGCTATCGCTACGACAATGGCCGCTGGTGGTACTGGACTCCGGAAAACCGCTGGACCTATTGGGACAACAACCAATGGAACGGCTACGCAGCGGACAACGCCGATAACTCCGCGGCCACCACCAATACCGACCCCAACTCGAACGAGAGCTGGCGGTATCGCTTCTATAACGGCCGCTGGTGGTATTGGATGCCGGACAACCGCTGGGTCGTTTATATGAACAATAGTTGGCAGGACTACGTTCCTGGCTCGACGGTGTTCACATCGGAGCCAGCCTATGACAGCGGCTACATGGACGGGTATTACAATAATGGCTATTTCAACAATGGTTACTACGGCGGTCGTTATTACAACGGCTATCGCGGGCCGGGCATCGGCATCGAGTTCGGCAATGGCGGCGTCTATCTCGATGGCGGTCGCGGATACTACGGTGGCCGTGGCTATGATGGGGGCCGCGGAAATGGCCGTGGTCGCGGACGGCGCTAGCAGTCAGTTATCTTAAATAACGCCGGATGGATGGAACCGAGGCAGCAAACATTTTGCTGCCTCGGTTCTTCCCTTGATAGGAGGCGGACGCTAGATTCAAAAAGGTTGCCTAGGAAAATGGGCGACTCCTCTCCTGACCGACTGAGCCCCCTTTCTGAAGGCAGCCTTGGGAATGAGTTCCTTCCCCAATCGAACTGGCGGGCGCGAAATGAAAACTGCCTTGCTTTTAGATGACCGGTCGCAAGCGCTCCGGCGAAAGCTTTGTTAGTCCTACTGCCCAGGCAAATTTTTTAGTACTTGATCGAAATGACCGCGAAGAATCCGCTCCGAGTTCTGATCGTCGACGACAACCATGATCAAGCTGATTCGTTGGCCGTGCTCCTCCAATTGCGCGGATATGAATCCAAAGTCGCTTATTGTGCGAAGACGGCCCGGGACTTGGCCGCCGCGTTTCAGCCCGACGCCTTGATCGTCGATTTGAACATGCCGCAGATCAATGGATACGATTTGGTGGGGCAATTGCGCGGTCAATTGACGCAGGCGACGTTCATCGCGGCGACCGGCATGGTTGGTGAAGCGTATCGCCAGAAAGCCTTGGAGGCAGGCTTTGCGCACTATTTCGTGAAGCCGATCAACGTGGCAAAACTTCGCGAAACGCTCGAAGGGATCAAGGCCGCGCAGGATTCGCCGGCTTGAGCGAGGTCGGAAGGACGCGCGCTTCGCCGTGGTGCATGGAAATTCTTCCGCGTGATCGGTACCTCCGATCAGACAACAGGGCTACTTGGTGCGGCGGCCGCCCCAGGCGTTCACCAGTTGTAGTGGCGACGCCCGATACACCTTGGTCACGGCTTGATCAAAGTCCTGTCCTTGGCGCAATTGGTTCATCAGCGCCGCGAAGTTCGCCGTACTGGACATCATCTGCGTCTTGACGAAGCCAAAACTCATTGCGCCCAGGTCTTCTTGGTTGATGCCGCCATTGATAATGGCGTCCGGCCGATGTTGGGTTAATGCGGCAGAGAGCCGCGCTTCAAACCCTTGGACGCGCGGATCTTTCGGCTCGGCCCGGGCCGCCATCGCGCGGCCCACTCCTTCGGCGAACCAGGTCGGCGCCTTGCCGAGCGAGGCGACATAGTTGCTCGCGATCATTTGCGTCAGCAGCGGCGTGACCCCATACTCCTTGCCCGCCGGCGGAAGAATCACCCCGTACGCCTCGACCACGTCGTATTTCCAAGTGCCGCGTGAGTCGGGGGCGGGCGATTTCTTTTCATTGACTTGAAAGAACTCTTCCAAGTCGACACGATTTTTCAGAACGAAGAGCGTGATGCGGCCTTTCACGAGCGGCTGTTCCGCGTTGGCATGCAGCAGCTTGCCGACCGACTCCCCTTCTTTCTCGGCCAGCTCGCCGAGATCTTTCATCGTGGCTTCGCCCCCGGCGATGCCGATCAAAAAGAAGTTTTTGGTGCTGATCGTTTCGGGTTGAATGTCAGGGAAGGTCGTGTGCCAGACCCGGTTGGCATGTTCTTCGCGCTCTTTGGAAAGTTCCGCGTGGGTGGCCGCCTGGGCTTTGACGACCGCGACGAGGCGATCGAGTTTTTCGCCCGGGCTGATTGGCGCGTCGAACTTGCCCCCTTCGGCGATCCATTTTTCAAATTTGGCAATCACCTCGTTCGGCAACGCCGGCTTGTTCAGCGGCATCCGTTTGCCGGCGGATCCTTTCAGTTTGCGGACGAGCAGGCTTTCGGCCGGATTGCCCGGCTTGAAGGGCGCGCCGCTTTCGCCCCCTTTCAGGAGCGTGTCGAAGGCGTCCAGGTTGAGCATGCCGCCGGGCTGCGTCGCGCCGTGACAGCCGGTGCAATTGGCGACGAGCACGGGAGCGATATCGCGCGAGAAACTGACGGTCTCTTTGCCGGTGGCCTTGGCGACCTCGAGCTTCATGGCCGCCGGTTCGGGCGCGGCGGCATTGCCGGCGCTGGCCAGCTTTTCCATTTTGTTCGCGCCGTCGTAAAGCGCCCCTTCGTCGATCCATTTCACCAGCAGCTCAAGTTCCGGTCCGCTGACTTTGGAGCCGCCGCGCGGCATGTCGCCGCTTTCAATCACTTCAAAAATCCGGCTCCCTTGGCCTTTGCCAGGAATGATGACGCGGCCGGCGTCGTTCCCTTTTTCAAGCATCGCAAAGGTTGCGAAGCTGAACTTGCCTTTCGACTGATCGAGATGGCAACGCCCGCACTTGGCCACCAGCAGCGGATAAACTTGTTTCGTGTAGCTGATCTTTCCACCGGCGATCGGCTTGCCGCCCACGACAGGCTTCGTCCCCGGCGCGGGCTTGGCGGGCGTCGCGCGCATGGCATCTTCGGCCGAGGGCAAGGCGAGCGGCGCGACCTTGACTCCTTCGATCTCGAGCAGCGCGTGCGCGTTCTTCAGCCGCTTCACCAGCGGCTCAATCGCCTTGAACAGATCTTTGTCGGCGCCGGTCGCAACCTCGATCAGCTCCTTCTGAGCTTCGTCGATGGCGGCGGCAGACTCGGTGAACTTTTTGTTCGTGTAGAAATTGCCGGCCTTCGTCAACAGCGTTTCCGCCGATCGAATTTTTGTCCGTTGCTCGGCCGTGGGAGGCGTCGCCAGCGCGAAGGTAAAGGCCGTGCCCACCAAGCTTGCCCAAAACATGGTCCAGACTGCGACCCGAGTCAACTGGTGACCGCGCATGCGAGAAGACCTTTGCAAAAAGGAGCCGGAGAAAAGGCGCCTCATCCCGTCTCTGTTCCAAAGAGGAGTGGGCCCCGAGGTCGTTTATTATAGGAAAGTGGCCGATTCGATGATAGGTTTTTAGCGGGGAAGAATCCCAGCCCGCTCCGCGACGCGCCGGTGAACCCCCGAAACGGGCTCGGCCGGGCCGTCACTCTCCCAGAGTCGGCGCGCTTTGCTGGCGCAGCCTACTCAACCGGGGGAATCGCAGCGATTTCGGCCGAATTCGCGGCTTCGGCCACCGCAAACAGCCGCGCGGACAAGGCCTCGATTTGAGCCGATTGCGATTTTAACCCCGCCGCCAGCCTTTCGGACCGAAACAAGTCCGGTTCGAGGAACATTCGGCTGGCCGGCTGGAGTCCATTTTGGCGGGCGAGCCTTTTCAATAGCCGGCGATCGCGGCGCGGCAGTTGGTGCGCCTTACAGAGGGCCAGAAACAGAGCCTTGGGGCTATTGAAGCCGCGCTTACGGTCTTCCTTGGCCATAATCCGGGTGAGAGCCCAAAAGGCCAAGCCAACCAGCACCACCACGCTCAGCAAGAGCAATAAGTCGGTAATTCGCAGATGGGCGCGGTCCCCTTGAAAGCCGCTCCCCAGCTCGCGCCAGATGTCGGCTTTGTCGGCCAGCAGAATAGCGTATGAGTTCATCGGAGCAACTCCTTCTCGGGGGCCGGCGCGACCGGCGTCTGCGGACCGGCAGCCAGCGGATTTTCGCGCCGATTGCGGTCGCGCAGCCGATCTTCGCCAAACGCCGGATGGCGGGTGGCTATGGCGAGCAGGCTTTCTTCGGCCGCCTCTTGGACGACAAAGCTGCGGTCGGCCAGCATCTCGCGGAGCGCGGCATAGACCGCCAACGAATTCGAGCCGGAGAGCGCTTTGGCCGCCTCCGCGCGAATGACGTAGTCGTCATCCGACAGCAGATCCAGCACGCATTCTTCGACCTGGTCGGCAATCTGCATCGCGTTCGCCATCGCTAGCCCGCGGAGCCGCCGCGTCCGCGAGGCGGTCGTCAGTTCGATTTTCAGTTGTTCAGCCGCCAACGGGTCAACCTGCGCCACCAGTTCGCCCGTCTGACGACGATTGTCATCGTCGAGCAGATCGAACGTCAGCAGCAATTTCTTGAACGTGAACTCGTCGAGGCTTTGCCGGGCGGCTTGCTTCACCGGCTCATGCGGGCTGGACATCATCTCGACCAGCTTCGAGAGGGCGCCTGGGATTCCGCGCGGCCGCAATTGCACGGCGATTTGCGCCTGCACGAACGGGTCCTTGTCTTGCAGCGTGCGGAGGGCCAAACCGTTGGCTTGCGCGCCGTTGAATTGAGCCAGAGCTTGCGCCGCGGCGCGCCGCCCGCCGACCTTGCCCTCGTTCAGGAGCCGTTCCAGCAATTGGTAGACTTCTTGGCGGTTCATGCCTGACCGGACCGCGAGTTGCACCGCCGCATGTTGCGAGGCATCGTCGAGCGTGGTGACAAACCGTTGATCGGCATGCAGCCACGAGATGGTCTCCAAGCGCTTAATGTTTTGGCTCGCGGTCGCGGAGGGCTCGTAGCCGACCTTCTTCAGCAGATAGTCGATGAATTTCGGATCGGTCCGTTTGGCGAGCGCGTTCAAACCGACCGACGGCGCGCGCGGATCATCCAGAAAACTGAGCAGCAGCCGCATCACGCCGCCCCGCTTGCTGTGGGCCAACATGTCGATCAGCGGCACGAAAGCCGGATGATGCGGTTCTTGCAGGATTTGCTTCAAAGCGCAGTTGTCGCGGTTCACGAGCAGCAAGAACGCCTCCAACACTTCGATCCGCCGGTGCTTGCTGAATCGCTGAACCGATTTTTCCAAGGCGGAAATGACGTGCTCGCGGACCAGGCTCGGATCGCGCCGGCGGCGGCTGTCGCGCGGTTGGGCCAGCTCTTCATACAGCAATTCGGCTAATTGCAAGAGGGTCGCCGCCGCCAGATTGCGATTGGGATGCGCTTCGTCTTCGGCCGCGTTGATCAGGGCAGGCATCAGATCGTACTCGCGGAACCAGAGCGCCGCTTGGCAGCCGTTCACGCACAGTTGATGCTCGCTGGATAAAACCGCGTCGCGCAAAACCGCCGTCATCCGGCCGTAATTGTCGGCCAAGATTTTGCGCCAGCGGTCGTTGATCGTATGCAGCCGGCGGACGATTTCACGTTGGCCGGCGACGTTGTAACGCTGGAGAATCGCCAACAAGGCCCCTTCTTGCACGCCGGCATCGGCGCAATCGAGCGACGGAACCAAGACGGCCGAGACCGCCTCGTTTTTCGTCTTCGTGAGAACGCGCAGGGTGGTGGCAAGTCCACTGCTCACGATGGGATTCCTTCCAAGGTTTCCGGAATCAAGGCTGAAGCAAATTGGCACTGCCCCAAAATCATGCTGCCCCAAACATTGCGGCGTGCTTTCCAAGCATAGGTCACCCTGGCTTGATGAGTCACAAAGCCAACCTGATTGCGAAGTTCCGCCAAGAATCTCCAGTTACTTGATTTCAGTTACGGAACAAGGGAAACTAAAGAGAGCCGCTCGACTGATCGCTTTACAACGATGGTGCGGCCGCGCGACCGCTACGATCGCGCTCCCTCCCGCTCCGCCCCCCTTGCTCGCCTCAGTGCAGGAGAATCTCTTGTTGCCGATTCCTCTGGATGCGCCGGAAATCCTGAATCGAGAATATTTGGAAATTCGCGCGCTGTTGTTGCAAGCCGCCGCGAAACTCGACCGTTTGGACCGCGCCGCGGGCGATGTTTCCGCCGATCCGCGGCGGCAGCAAATCCACAAGGGCATTGCCGTGCTGCAAGGAGCGAATCCGGACCGCGCGGAGAAGATCCAACTGCTTTTCTCGCTGCCGTATCTGGAGAATTGGAAAATGGAGTTTGGGATTCCCGCCTCGATTTAACGAAGTCCACGACTGGCGAGGCGGCCGCAGTTCCAATTCGCCTCGCTCGTTTCCGCGCTGATTCGCAACTTGCTGTATTGCCGTTCCCGTTGCCGCCGCCATTCGGATTATTTTTTATGTACTACTTCGATCCGCACATTCACATGGTCTCGCGGACCACGGACGACTACGAGACGTTGGCCAAGATGGGCTGCGTCGGCATGAGCGAACCGGCGTTCTGGGCCGGCTTCGATCGCGGCAGCGTCGACGGCTTTCGCGATTACTTTCGCCAGCTGACCCAGTTCGAGCCGAAACGGGCGGCTTGGTATGGCCTTCAGCATTACACTTGGCTCTGCATCAACGCCAAGGAGGCCGAGAACGTCCGCCTCTCGCGCGAGGTGATTGCGATGATTCCTGAATTCATCCATCAACCGGGTGTGCTGGGCATCGGCGAAATCGGCCTGAACAAGAACACCAAGAATGAATCGATCATCTTCATGGAGCATGTCCAATTGGCGGACAAAATGAATGAGCAGATCCTGATTCATACCCCGCACCTCGAAGACAAATATCGCGGAACGAAAATGATCCTCGATATGCTCGGCGACTTTTCCGAGTTGGAACGGCCGCGGGTCCTGGTCGATCACGTCGAGGAGCACACCATTCGCGAAGTGCTCGAGCAAGGCTATTGGGCGGGAATGACGTTGTATCCGGTTAGCAAGTGCACGCCGGAGCGGGCGGTCGACATGGTTGAGATGTATGGACCGGAGCGGTTGCTGGTGAATTCAGCCGGCGACTGGGGTCCCTCGAAGCCGACCGCCGTGCCCGACTTTATTCTGGCGATGCGGCGGCGCGGCCATCCAGAGTCGGCGATTCGCCGGATCGTTTACGACAATCCGCTCCAGTTTTTCAGCCAGAGCCGCAACTTTCACTTCACGCCGCCCGACGTTCTCCAGCACGCCGAGACTTGACGGATTGCGGTCGCAGCTCAAAACGCAGTTAGAGTTCGCCGCGCGTTTTACTTTTTTGCCCACCACGAGGAATGAGACCACGATGAGACGCTGTTGCTTGGCGCTGTGCGCCGTTTTGATTTTTTCACTTTCCGCCTTCGCCGCTGACACGGGGGCCAAGAAGAACATTGTGATGATTGCCGGCCACCCGAGTCACGGGCCAGGCGAGCACGAACACAACGCCGGCACTCAACTGCTGGCGAAATGTCTTCGCGAAGGGCTCGGCGATAAGGTCGACGTAAAAGTCCACCTGAATGGCGAATGGCCCACCGCCGCGGAGCTCGACCAAGCCGACACGATCGTGATCTATGCCGACGGCGGCGGCGCGCATCCGGCCGTTCAAGGCGACCATCTCGCTGAACTGGCGCGCGAGATGAAACGCGGTTGCGGGCTGGTCTGTTTGCACTACGCCGTCGAGCCGGCCTATGAAAAGGCGAATTGGCCCGAAGGGAAAGAGATTCCGGCCGATCGCGGTTCAAAAGGAAAAGGGGCTGCGGAGTTCAAGGATTGGCTCGGGGGCTACTTCGAACAGTATTGGTCCGTCAACCCAACTTGGAAGGCCGACTTCAAGGAGTTGCCAAAACACCCTATCACGCGCGGCGTGAAGCCCTTCACGACCAATGACGAGTGGTATTATCACATGCGCTTTCGCGACGGAATGAAAGGGGTCACGCCGATCCTGACCGCGATGCCGCCGGAAAGCACGGCCACGCAGAACGTCGGCACCCATTCTGGAAACCCGCAAGTACGGCATGAGGTGGTGGACGAGAAGAAGCCGCAAACGGTGGCTTGGTGCGTACAGCGCGATGACGGCGGGCGCGGTTTCGGCTTTTCGGGCGGACACTTTCACAAAAACTGGGCCAACGAAAATCAGCGCACGCTGGTCTTGAACGCGATTTATTGGACCGCGCACGGTGACGTGCCGGCCGATGGCGTCGAATCGAAAGTGAGCGAAGACGAGATCAAGGCAAATCTCGACAAGAAAAAATAGACCAGTGCGCTAGTTCGCGCAGCCGGTTTTGCAAGCAATCCGGAGCGCCGGCGGCACGGTCCGCCGGCGCTCTAATGGACTTTGGCAGGAGCCCCGGTCGCGTGCCCAAACGCTAACTCGAACGGCATCTTTTCGCCGCGCGCATTTCCGGTTCGCTTGAGCGCAGCCGGATTACGATCCGCCCGCCATCGCCGCGGATCGCGCAAGAGACCCGGCTCCCTTGCCGGTCGGCGATCCAGAACTTGTGAATCGCGCTCGCGGTACATTATGATAGCCGCGATGACGACGGCGTTGTTCCCACCAACTTCAGCCACGAGGATGACTCCCATGATCGGTTTGCAAAAGTGGTTTGCCGCGCTCGCAATGCTCGCGGTTCCGGCGCTCTGCGCCCGCGCCGAAGATCCGCAGCCGCCGCGCGTCCTCAAGTCGTTTGAAAAGCCCTATCCGACGTTCGCCAAAATTACCAGCAACGATCCCAGCTTCGACAAGTTGATCGCGCCGGGCACGAAGGTGGAAAAACTCGCCGAAGGATTTGCTTGGGCCGAAGGGCCCCTCTGGATCAAGCATGGCGGCTTCTTCATCTGCTCCGACATCCCCAACAACGCGATCCGCAAATGGAAGGACGGCGAAGGGCTGAGCGTCTTTCTTCAACCCTCAGGCTACACCGGCAAAACGCCGCGCGGCGGCGAGCCCGGCAGCAACGGCCTCACGCTCGACCCGGCGGGCCACATCACCATGTGCGAACATGGCGACCGCCGCATCACGCAACTCGAGGCCGATGGCAAGACGAAAAAAGTGCTGGCCGATCACTACCAAGGCAAACGGTTCAACAGTCCGAATGATCTGGTCTATCGATCCAACGGCGATTTGTTCTTCACCGATCCGCCGTACGGACTGGTGAAAAATTGGGACGACCCCGCCCGCGAACTCGACTTCTGCGGCGTCTTTCGCTTGACCAAGGAGGGCCAACTGACGGCGGTCATCAAGGATTTGACGCGGCCGAACGGGGTCGCCTTTTCGCCCGACGGAAAGACGCTTTACATCGCGGTTTCCGACCCCGACAACTCGGTCTACATGGCCTACGACATGCAGCCGGATGGCTCGGTCGGCAAGGGACGCGTGTTCTACGATATGACCGCTTGGACGAAAGAAGGCCGCCCCGGCGCTCCGGACGGCATGAAGATCGACAAGGACGGCAACATCTGGGGCAGCGGGCCGGGCGGAATATACGTCATGAGCCCGCATGGAAAAGTCCTCGGCCGGATCGATACGGGCGAGCGGACCGCGAATGTCGCCTGGGGCGACGACGGCTCGACCTTGTATTTGTGCGCGGACCAATATATCTGCCGCGTTAAGACCGGCACGAAAGGTGCGGGGTGGTAGGGGGATTTTGAAATGCGAAGTGCGAAATGCTAAGTGCTGAATGCGAAATGCAGAGGAAAGAGGTTGTGATACGGGTTTCTCTGTTGGAAAGAGTGCCGAAATGGTTCATGTGATTGCTGCAATTGAAATCGCGCCGGGACGCCGCGATGATTTTTTAGAATCGTTTCGCCGGCTGATGCCGACCGTCCATGCCGAGGCTGGCTGTGGCGAGTACGGCCCCACCGTCGAAATCGATTCCGGTTTGTCATTGCAGCCGCCGGTCCGCGAGAATGTCGTGGTGATTTGCGAACAATGGGAATCGCTCGCGGCGCTGCATACGCATCTGGCGGCGCCCCACATGACTGCTTGGCGCGAAGAAGTGAAAGATTTGGTCCGCGCCGTCACGTTACAAGTTTTGGAACCGGCCTAACTTTCAACGGCCTCTATGCGAGAATTCCTCGAGCAGTTGATCGGCGCGGTCGAAGGAGGGCGCGAGGTCTGCTATTGCCGATTGGTGGAAACCCGCGGGTCCACGCCCCAAAAGGCGGGCGCCGCCATGCTGGTTTTCGCCAGCGGCGCGCAATTTGGCACGCTCGGCGGCGGCTGCGTCGAAGCCGAAGTCAAACGCCGCGCGCTCGCCCTGCTGCCTGCCGGCCGCGCCGAAGTGCTCACATTTCAGCTGGATAACGATTATGGCTGGGACGATGGGCTGATCTGCGGGGGGCGCATGCAAATTGTCGTTGATCCACTGCGGCCGCACGAGCGGCTCGACTACTTCAAAGCGCTCCTCGGTTTAGCGAACACTGGCGCCACCGAGGCCATCGCCTTTGAAAGCCGTTCGGCCGACGAGCCGGTTCCTGGCGCGCTGCTCTGCGATGCCGAGGGAAACCTGGCGGCCGCGCGGCCCGAGTCCGCGCCGGCGGCCCTCTTCGAGCGCGTTCGCGCGGCGCTCAAGCCGCTCGCAACCCGACCACGGCCCTACGTCGAACGCGGCGTTTCCTACTTGCCGCTGCTGCCGCGCTGCCGCTTGCTGATTGTCGGCGGGGGTCACGTGGGGCAAGCGCTCGGCAAACTGGCCCACGAACTCGACTTCGCGGTGTGGGTCGTCGATGATCGAGCCGACGCCATCTCCGCCGAGCGTTTTCCGCAGGCCGAGCGGCGCATCCACGGACCGATTGGCGAAGCGCTCCGCCAAGTCGAGATCACGCCGAGCACCTACTGCGTGATCGTCACCCGCGGCCACAACCACGACGAAGAGGCGCTGCTGCGGCTCATCGATCGCGGGGCGGGCTATCTCGGCATGATCGGCAGCCAGCGCAAGATCAAGCTGATATTTTCCGACTTGTTGAACGAAGGGGTGCCAGCCGCTTCGCTTGCCAAGGTGCATGCTCCGCTCGGAATCGACATCGGCTCGCAAACCGTGCCGGAAAT
>DASRSE010000067.1:0-4634 GCA_035656655.1 Pirellulales bacterium | reverse complement strand
CCGGCCGAATCGAGTTCACAAAACTGTTACGGACTGGTTGTTCACCTCCCGTTGCTCTCCACCCCGCCTCGCGGCGACGCAGTTACGTTCAGTTACAGGCCGGAGTGCGCATACCTGAAAAGGACTTACACCTCTCTGACCAAACACACTTACAGACGCACTGGATTCCCGCCTCCGCGGGAATGACGGATGAGTTGCCCGCCCGATCTAATCGCCAGGCCTGTCGGGATTCGCAGATACCCGCCTTTTCGTGAAGTTAACACCTTGCTGGAGTTCGTCTTGACTGCCCGCCCCTCCCGCGATGTAAAATCATCTTCCTCGTTCTTTCGCACATTCGGCGAGCCGCTCTTTGGGAACCATCCGTTGCGTTAGAACGAGATTAGGCCCGGCGATAACACCACGACTTGGGCAACCGACCACGGGCGCGGCGGCAGAAGTAATGCATCCTGAATCGCCTGCCGTTACAGGATATGCCAATCGATGTTCATTTTTAAACCAAGCTTGATTCCTATCTTAATTTGCCTCTTTTGCGGGCATGTCCTTGCGGAGGACACCTCAGGGCTTGAGGACGTCTATTCCGCCTGGAGAATTCGGGAAGCGGCGTTCGGTCGGGTGAAGGTCCAGTGGCAAGACCAAATAACTTGGGAGAAGGGGGGCATCCAGGCGGCGAATGCGATGTTTGGCCTCCAGGACATCCCATCAGCTCAATTGCCATGTACTGCTTTGACTACCCTCTGCTTAGCAGGAGATCGCATTCGAATTGAGCGCGATGAGCAATCTCCCGATGGAGAAGGAGCAACTTCCTCGAAGCCAGGCAGAAACCACCGCGTCGAATCCTTCGATGGTGTTGAGGATCGGTTTTATTTTACGACGCGCCAGCCGACGGGAGAGATCCATGGGCAACCGCCGGAGGATCCGCTCGCGCATTTTTCCGCAATGGCGATTCGCGCATCGCTCCGACCGCTAGCGTTTTTCAAGAAGGCCAATGCTCAAAAGAACGCGAAATTAATCAGGTCGGCTTCAGGTTCCACGTTAGCGATTGAAATCAATCAGATCGTCCAAGGCCGAAAGGACTCACAGGAGATCTGGGTCGATCCAAAGCGAGACTTCATTCCCTATCGATTGATTCATACTGTTGACGGACTTCCGTTGGAAAGTTGTGAAATAGAATATGCACGCGACGGCCAAGCCCGATGGACACCTAGGCGCTGGACGATAACGCTGAATCAGCCCGACTTTAGGACGCGGCGATGCGTTTGCGTCGGAACCGTGTCCGACTTTCAAGTCAATCCGTCGTTGGAAGAAAGTGAATTTCGGATTTCGTTTCCAGAGGGGACTTGGGTTGCGGATGCAGTACATAACCAAAGCTTTATCCAACGTGCAAATGGAGAGCGTCGGCTTATTTTGCCGGAGGAAATAGAACGTCGAATTCGTTATCATGATCTTCTGACAACCGAACCTGGCGCACTCTTGGAACAATCTCGCACGCTGACGGCGGTTTTGCGCGTGGTCTTTATGATCGGAAACATCATCGTATTGATACTTGTCTCGCGCTGGCTAATGGCTCGACGATCTGCACAACAGCATTAAGAGACCTATTTACATCGATGATCACCTCGGCCCGCGCACGCGCAGCCGCCGCATTCGTGCGCCCGAGCGAGGGGTGTCTGCGCAAGTCATTCCCGCACCGCCCCGCCGCGATATGGGTCCAAATCCGGTCAATTCCGCGCAGCCAGAATCAAGCAGTCCGGCCGCGTGAGCGGATCGGAGCGGACCGTTCCGAGCACAAAGGGTCCTGCGCCGCCTCGCCGCAATGTTGGTTTCGAGCGCGGTATACGGTACGATGAATCGCGGTCGGTGCGACCCGTCTGCCGTGCATGGCCCTCCGTGCGCGAAACGGCTCGCGTGCGAACCGGCGGCTCCGCCGCTGACTCGGCGCGGGTGAGAACTCCATGCTCGTTTGTTCATCCCCTTGGCGAGACTCCTCGTGGCGAAAACGGCTCGATCCGCCCCGGTCTTTAACGAATCGCGCGCGCGCGAGTTGGTGCTGCAATTGATGGCGATTCCCGGCCCCAGCGGCCAAGAAGGACGCGTCATCGAATCTATCTGCGCACGCTTGCGGCAAGCCGGCGCTGACCCGGCCACCATTCAAATCGAACCGCCCCCGCCGCAAACGCCGGTGGCAGGCGAAGTCGGGAGCCTGATCTTTAAGCTTCCCGGCACCCAGCGCGGTCCGCGCCGGCTGCTGATGGCGCACCTCGACACGGTGCCTATTTGCGTCGGTTGTCAGCCGATTGTCGACGGCCAGTTTATTCGCTCTGCCAATCCGGCGACCGGCGTCGGCGCGGACGATCGCGCCGGAGTTGCCGTGCTCCTCTCGACCGCGATGGCGATTTTGGAACATGGCTTGCCGCACCCCCCCTTGACCTTCTATTGGCCGGTCCAAGAAGAAATCGGCCTCTATGGCGCGCGGCACGCCAAGCTCGCACGGCTGGGAAAGCCGACGCTGGCGTTTAATTATGACGGCGGCCCGGCCGAAAAGCTGACCTGCGGCGCCACCGGCGGATATCGACTCTCCATTGACATTCAAGGGCTAGCGAGCCATGCAGGCGGCGCCCCGGAGCAAGGCATCAGCGCGATCGCGATTGCGTCACTGGCCATTGCCGATCTGGTACGCAACGGCTGGCACGGCGACATCCGCCAAGGAAAGCATCGCGGCACGAGCAATGTCGGCGTTTTTCACGGCGGCGATGCGACCAACGTGGTCACCGATCACGTCCATCTCAAAGCGGAAGCCCGCAGCCACGACCCCAAGTTCCGCGCCAAAATCGTCAAAGAAATCGAATCGGCTTTCCAGCGCGCCGCCAGAGAGGTGAAGAACGTCATCGGAAAGACCGGCCGAGCCACGATCGAGGGCCGGCTGGACTATGAATCGTTTCGGCTCGCGGATGATGAACGGTGTATTCTGGCGGCCGAAGAGGCGGTCCGCGCGACCGGCGGCGAGCCGTACCGCGCCATCAGCAACGGCGGCCTCGATGCGAACTGGATGTCAGCCCACGGGCTGCCGACGGTGACGCTCGGTTGCGGACAAATGAATCCGCACACGATCAGCGAGCGGTTGGACTTGGCGGCGTTTTCGCGCGCGTGCCAGGTCGCTTTGGTGCTGGCCACGGCAGGCGCCTTTGCGCCCCCTGCGAACGGACGAAAATAGCATGCAACCCGACGACGAACTCTGTATGTGCTTCCATGTGACGAAACGCAAGGTCGTCAATTTTCTCCGCGTCGAAAAGCCGCGCCGCGCCGGCCAATTGAGCGAATGTTTCGGGGCGGGGACCGGCTGCGGGTGGTGCCGCCCCTTTTTGCAAAAGCTGTTCGAGGCGGCCGCGGCCGGCGGCGAGTTGACGGCCGAAGAGCCAACCGCGGCCGACTATGCCGCGCAGCGGAGCCGCTATGTCCGCGCCGGCGGCGGCGTTCCGCCCCCGGGCGCCACGCCGATCGAACCGAGCGAACGCTAATCGGCGTCGCGCGATGCGCGTTCAGGCTCGATGCGGTTCGATGTGCACCAGCACGTCGCGCACCGCCGGAAATGTTCCGATCAGCCGATTCTTCACGCCGTGGCCAATTTCATGGGCCGTCAGCACAGTTATCTGCGGATCGACTTCAACATGAATGTCGACGAAGTACTCCAATCCGGCTTTGCGAATCAACAGCTTTTCGATGTCGCGCACGCCGTCGACTTCCAAGGCCAGCTCGCGCACCCGGTTTAGCATCTGCGGATCGGCCTGACGGTCCATCAGATCTTGCAAGCTGCTCCAGAACAAGGAGCCGCCGGCCCAGAGGATGATGGCGGCGACAATCAGCGCGGCGACATGATCGACAATCCGCCATTCCGCGCTCGCAAACAGGCCGATCGCGAGGCTCAGGAGCACAATGAACGACCCGAATACATCGAGGCGCTGATCCCAAGCCGAAGCCTCCACCGCTTTGGAACCGGTCCGTTTCGCAATCCGCATCGAATAGCGAAACACAATCTCATTAAGCACGACGCTGATCAGCGCGATCGCCAAGGCGAACCAATGCGTCGGCGCCGTCGGCTGGCTCCAAGTTCGAATCGCCGAGATGCCGACCCACAACCCCGAGCCGATCAGCAGCAAAGCCACGTTCGAGGCTGCGATTGATTCGATGCGCGTATGGCCGTATGGATGCTCGCGGTCGGCCGGCTTTTCGGCCCACCACAAGGCCAGCAAAATCGACAGCGACGAAAACGCATCGCCAAACGAATGGACCGAATCGGACAAGAGAGCCAACGAATTGCCCAACCAGCCGCCGAGCAGCTTGGCCACGCCCAGCGCCAAGGTAACGCTCAGACCAGCCAGCGCTGCCCGCCGCGTTTGCACATACAATTGCTGGGCGGACTCGAAGTCGGCCATGAGCGGATTTCTCGCAACGGAAGGGATGGTCGGCCCGCAGGCAACGTGCCCGAGTGTAACGTATTCGTGCTCCGCGGGGGATGGAGCGCGGCCCGTGGCGGCCGTGGATACCCCCAGCAGGCGAGGTGGGTCCGCCGCGCTCGGCCAACGCTTTGCTTGCTGATTTTATCCGGCGTGGATCAGCACGGCGCCTTCTCACAGGGG
>DASRSE010000066.1:0-2144 GCA_035656655.1 Pirellulales bacterium | reverse complement strand
AGATCATGCGCTATGGCTATGCCGTCGAATATGATTATGCTCCGCCTGAACAATTGCGGCCGACGTTGGAAACGAAGCGGGTCGAGGGGCTGTACTTCGCCGGCCAGATCAATGGCACGACCGGCTATGAAGAGGCCGGGGCGCAAGGATTGATGGCGGGCCTGAACGCGGCCTTGCAGCTCGCCGGCCGCGCGCCCTTGATCCTCGCGCGCGACCAAGCTTATATCGGCGTTTTGCTCGACGACCTCGTCACCCGCGGCGTGGATGAGCCATATCGGATGTTCACCAGCCGAGCGGAGTTTCGCTTGTCGCTGCGTCAGGATAATGCCGATCGGCGGCTGACTCCGCTGGGCCGCGAGGCGGGGCTGGTGGACGATGCTCGTTGGCGGCGCTTTGAACAGAAGCAAGCGCAGATTGCCGCGGGACTCGCGAAACTCGACGCCACCCACTATGAACAGGCCAATTTGACTAAGCTGTTGCGCCGCCCCGAAACGACCTGGGAGCAACTCGTCGCGATTCTTCCCGAGCTTGCCGAGTTCTCCGCCGAAGTGGCGCAGCAGATCGATTACGATACAAAATATGCGGGCTACATCGCGCGCCAAGAGATCGATGTGGCGCGGCAGCGGCGCCTGGCGGAGAAACGCATCCCGGACGGGTTCGACTACGGCCGCCTGCTCCATTTGCGCACCGAGGCCAAGGAGAAACTCGCCCGCGTCCGCCCGATCAGCTTGGCCCAAGCGAGCCGCATCACGGGGATCACGCCGGCCGATGTGGCGCTGTTGATGGTGCATTTGGAAGGCCGAGGCGCGCCATGAGCGACGTTTCGAATCCGCCGGCGGACGCCGCTACGGCCAACCCCTCTCCGCGGCCCGCCGCGCTCGCTCGGCCGCTCCTCAAGGTCGAGTCGCTGCATGCGGGCTATGGTCCAATCGAAGTGCTTAAAGGCATTTCGTTCGAGGTCCGGACCGGCGAGATTGTCACCTTGATCGGCGCGAATGGGGCGGGCAAAACGTCGACCTTGATGTGTCTCTCCGGCTGCGTGCCATGTCGCCAAGGGACGATCGAGTTCAATGGCCAGAAAATCCAGAACCGGCCGGCTCACGAGATTGTCCGGCTCGGGATGAGCCAATCGCCGGAGGGGCGGAAGATTTTTCCACGGCTTTCGGTTCTCGAAAATCTCAATCTGGGCGCCTACACCAAGCGGAATAAGCCAGAAATCCAGGCCGACATCGAACGCGCCTATGAACTCTTTCCGATCCTTAAACAGCGCGGCAGTCAGCTTGGCGGCACATTGTCAGGCGGAGAGCAGCAAATGCTGGCGGTCGCCCGGGCCCTGATGAGCCGGCCCAAGCTGCTGCTGCTGGACGAACCGTCACTCGGCTTGGCGCCGCTGATCGTGCTGAAGATTTTCGACGTGCTGCGGGATTTGAATCGAGCGGGCATGGCCGTTTTGCTGGTCGAACAAAACGCGCGGATGGCGTTGAAACTGGCGCAGCGCGCCTATGTTTTAGAGACCGGCTCGATCACCCGCGCCGACCGCGCCGAAACCTTGCTCCACGACCCGAAGATCCAGGACGCCTACCTCGGGGAATAAACTCGCCCAAAGCAATTCTTAAGCATTCAACCAGTCGAACATTGGAATCGCAGAACTGGCCTTTCATTCCGCGCTGAAGCTGTGTATCGCCGTTATAGTTAGAATGCTGACGGACTGGCGTGCCGCAGTGCGCTCCTGATTTTCAGCCGAAGAGCGATTTCTGTGCGTCTTTGGGCGGCCAGAATACTCCGAGGACCAACCACGTATTAAAGGGAAAGTGGGTTCCCATGAAAAACCTTGTGTCCTTGTCATCGCGACAAAGTTCTCCGAGAAACTTATTGCGCACGCTTGATGCTGCGGCAGCATCGGACTCGAGGTTCTGAGCTTCATTAAGAAATAACATCCCTAATTCCCAGTCTTCACACAAGGCAGTATGCGACGTGCCTTGGCTGTCCGCGCATTCAAATACGTAATGGAAAGTAAATGGAATCTTCCGCAGCGGTTTTTGGGGCGGGCCAAAAAGTTTCAATTGCGAGTACAATGACTGCCACTCGGGCTTCCATTCACCGCTCGCAGGGCGTATTTTGAGATCGAGCACGCGCGACGGACG
>DASRSE010000065.1:0-18859 GCA_035656655.1 Pirellulales bacterium | reverse complement strand
GCTCTGTGACCTTCTGGGGCAGCGCGAAGGGAGGGAATCGGCCGGATGACCGTTTCTGCGCTCAAGACCTACTCGCTGAAAGACTTAGTCCATCTGGCCAAGAAGCGCGGCGTGACCGGCTTTCGTGCCATGCGAAAAGACGAACTGGTGCGCGCAATCGCGCGCTTGGCGAAGAAATCAGCGCCGGCCAACAAAGCGCCGACGCAGCCGAAAAAACGGGCTCTGCCGGCCGCTTCGCCCGCCAATTCCGCAGCCACCAACTCGCGGGCGCGCGCGCTATCGAGCACTAATAAGACCCTTCGCCGCGCGACGAACACGACCACGGTCAAGCCAACCAGCACGCGCGTCCTGAAGCGGATCGAAGCGGCCCGCGCAGAGATGTCGCAGTCGAAGAATCTGGGCACCACGGCCGCCAACGGCAAAAGCGGCGTCGTCAAGGATCGTCTCGTGGTGATGGTTCGCGGGCCCTACTGGCTACATTGTTGCTGGGATGTCGCGCCGCAAAGCGTGCAGCGGGCTCAAGCCGCGATGGGGCAAGACTGGCACGCCGCCTCTCCCGTCCTCCGCGTGCTGCGGGTCGATCCGGCCACGTCCGGCGCCTCCGAGCGGATCGAACGCGACATCAAAATCCACGGTCGCGTCAAGAACTGGTACGTCGATATTTGCGAACCGCTGCAAAACTATCGAATTGAAATTGGCTACGCTGCGCCGAATGGCCGCTTTTTTGGCCTCGCGCGCTCGAACGTGGTTTCGACGCCGGCTGCCGACCGGGCCGATCTGATGGACCCGCATTGGACCGATGTCGCCGAGAACTGCGAAAAAATCTACGCCATGAGCGGTGGCTACGCCCCCGAAGGGGCGAATCATGAATTGCAAGAGCTCTTTGAAGAACGGCTGCGACGCCCGATGGGTTCACCTTTGGTCAATCGATACGGGGCGGGGGCCGAAGGTTTGGTCCAGCGCGACCGCCGCCTGAAAGTCGAACTCGAAGCAGAATTGATGGTCCACGGGGCGACGCATCCGGATGCCTACGTGACGTTGCAAGGCGAGCCAATCAAGGTGCGCCCGGATGGAAGCTTCACCGTGCGCTGCGATTTCCCGAATCGGCGGCAGGTGATCCCGGTTGTGGTCAGCACGCGCGACGGCGCTCAGCAACGGACGGTCGTGCTGGCGATCGAGCGCAATACGAAGGTGCTCGAACCGATCGTGCGCGACTCCAATCCGAACGAGGCTTAATTTCTCGCGGGCCGCGCATTATCCGTCATTCCCGCGCGGGCGGAAATCCTGCGTGCCCGCACTGCCGGCCGCCGGCGTTTCGCGGCGGCCTGTCTACCGTTCTGGCTAGCGCGCTGAGCTGGTCAACTCGGCTGCTTTTCCGGGTGCAGATAAATAAAGCTTTTGCCGAGGCGGCCATTGTAATTGCCGGCTGAGATCTTCACGAGTCCCGGCGTTTCAACCGCCGCGCGAATCGCCGCCTGCGTCGCTTGTGCGATGACGTTCAAGTCGCGGCCGTTGAGGATGATCTCCATGATCGATTGAACGCCGTCCGGCACGCCGGACGCGGCCCCCAGTTGCGCCTTCAGAGTGGGGCAATACTTCTCGTACGTGCTGGCGATGCTGAACGAGTATTTGCTGCCCGCCTTCGAACCGCTTTGAGCGATGCCGCCGGGAAAGGGCATGATCACGCCGGGCGTGGCGGCGACGGCGGTGGCTCCGCGTTCGGCGGCCAACAGGGCCGCGTCCAGGTCGCGCCCCATGAACCACAGGTTTCCGCCCATCAGGCCGTCGGCATAGCCAAAGCGGCGGTCGAGGACAAATTCGCCGCCGAGAATTGGAATCACGTAGACCTTGCGCCCAAACCTTACTTCGCGCGTTTGATAGCCATCGCCAAAGTACGAGATCTTCAGCCCGAGCTTATAATTCGGCTCGGTTTCCAGCAAGTTGAAACAGGCGGTCGTCGCGCAAGTCAAAATATTCTGGCTGATCCGCACGAGCAACGACCGCTCGAGCGCTTCGACTCGATCCTTGCGAAAGCGCGGGACGTGAAACTGCACGATCGCGCCGGGACGGCCATCGGGCGTTGGGAACGATTCGTCGAAGCCAGGCCCGACGTATCGATCGAGACCCGCTTCGCAATCGCAGAGAATGGTGCTGCTGGCGTTGCCCGTGCAATTTTGCACGGCGATCTCGAGCCACTTTCGGTCGCGCGCCGTGATCAAAACCTCCGCGTGCAGGCTGCGAAACGCCTCGGCATACGTATCTTCAATGAGAGCAGACATGAATTGAGATCCAGCACCTGAAGGTTTGTTGGTCGCGTGCCGCCGAGCGCAAGTGCCGCCGCCGAGCGCAAGTGACGCCGCCGGCCTACGCCCGTCCGCGGCCCGTATAAATCTCGGCCTCGGTAATGATCTTATCCATGAAAACGTCGTGCTCTTGCACCGGAATTTCCGGAAAAAGCTGACATTCGAAGGCCAGCGCGACCAGCGGCGTATCAGGCCGCGCGTGCTCCAGCAATTTGTCGTAGTAGCCCTTGCCATGCCCCATCCGCGCGCCGCGCCGATCAAACGCGACGCCGGGCACCATCACCAAGTCGAGTTGCTGGACGGCGACCCGGTGCTCGGGAAGATTCCGCAGTTCTGGCTTCGGCTCTAAGATCTTGTACATCCCGATCGCCAATTCCTCCATGCTCGTCAGGCGAAACAATTCGAGCTCCCCCTGATCGTTGCACCAAGGGACGACAACCGTTTTGCCCGAGGCGAGTGCCGCCGGCAAAGCTTGCCGCGTGCGGACTTCGGTGCGAACGTCGATATAAAACAGCACAGTCTGGGCGCGCTCATATTCGGGCAGCGCCATAAACTGATTGCAAATCTGCGCGCTCAGTTCATCTTTGCGTTCTTGGTTTTTGCGGTTCTCATGCGCCTCCGCACGGAGTGCCGTCTTCTGTTGCTGCAAATCGGCGAGCGGTTCATTCGGCATGCTGGCGTCTTCTTGGGGAGGAGCGAAAACCATGACGCGCCGCGCGCGCCTTGTTCGGCCGCGCGGCGCGCTGCGTACGGTGAAGTTTCTAGCTGGCGGGCGCCACTGTCAACCGTCGTCGCCGCGGCGCGCCCGGCGGTCGGACGGAGAATAGATGGACCGTCTAGGGTGATTCCCCTCGAAATTTGCGACGAATTCGGCTCGTGTCGGAGCGGCTGATTTGGGCAATCTGGGCACGCCGCGATTTCTTTTTCTGGCCTGATCAACCTTTATCGTTTCTTTGCGTTGGGCTATCATCCCGCCCCGATTTGGACCCACGCTTGAGGTCCGAGCGGCAAGCGATTTTGCCTTGCTGACGCGGGATTTAGCACGAAAACGAGACGGCATTCAGGCGGCAACAAGGTTTGCCGATCGGATTTGCAATCTCTTAGCCAGAAATGAGTTTTCGACGTGGGTGCCGGGGTGTTGGAGATCGCAGAAGTTCAGCCGGGGCGAGTTTTTGGCGCAGCTCCGGCGAGTCTGCTGCGCCGCAATCTGAAGTGCAGTGTCGGCGATGGAATCTCATGTAGCCTGATGACGGGGGTCGGCGAGACCTATCTCCCGGCGTTCGTTTTAGCGCTGGGGCTGGGAGAAGTCGCGGCCGGGCTCGTCTGCACGATCCCGCTGTTTCTGGGCGCCGTCCTGCAACTGATCGCGCCGCGCGGCATTCGTTGGTGCGGTTCGCACCGTCGCTGGGTCGTAGCGTGCGCGTTTCTGCAAGCCGCTAGTTTTCTTCCATTGATGCTGGGCGCGCTGTTGGGAACGATGCCCCTGCTGCTCGTGTTTGTGCTCGTCGCCGGATATTTCGGCTCGGGGCTGGCGACCAGCGGGGCTTGGAATATGTGGATGCAGCATCTCGTGCCCGCTACGATCCGAGCGAAGTTTTTTGCACGGCGAACTCGTCTGACTCAGATCAGCATGTTGATGGGCTTTGTGCTGGGGGGCGGTTTATTGCAATGGTCCGCGCGGCTCGAGGGTCCGCTCTGGATATTTGCCGTGTTGTTTTTTTTAGCCTTTCTGGGGCGCGCCGTCTCGGCGACCTGTCTGGCGCTGCAAAGCGAGCCGCCCGCGCTGCGCGGCGCATTGCCGACCCTTCCGTGGCGGACGCTCTGCGCGCGAGTCGTGCGAGGAAGCGAAGGCCGTTTGCTCCTTTATCTCTGGCTGATGCAAGGAGCGGCGCAAATCTCAGGTCCGTACTTTAGTCCCTTTATGCTGGAGCAACTCCATTTCAGTTATGCGACCTACGTGAGTTTGTTGGGCTGCTCGTACCTTGCCAAGGCGGTGATGTTGCCCTTTTGGGGGCGGGTGGCGCAGCGGCATGGCGCCCGCCGGCTGCTCGCGATTGGCGGCATCGCCGTGATCCCCATGCCGCTGCTGTGGACCGTGGCGCAAACCCCGGTCTTCCTCGGATGCGTGCAGCTCCTGGCCGGAACGTGCTGGGGAGCGTTTGAATTGGCGGCGTTCTTGATTATCTTCGACACCATTCGGCCTGCCGAGCGGACCGCCGTCCTCACGATTTTTAACCTGGGCAATGCGTTCACCACCGTCGTCGGATCGCTGCTGAGCGGCGCCTTGCTGGGCCTGCTGGGGCGCAATGTGCCTGCTTATCTTGCGATTTTTGCCCTGTCGTCAACGGCGCGCCTGCTGACGGTGCCGTGGCTGGCACGCGTGCCAGCGAAGTTGGGCCAATCGGTCGAACCGAGGATTTTCGAGCCAGCCAAGCCGGACCCAGCGGTGATGATGCTCAGTCCTGCGGAGTTGAGCGAAACCGTGGTGATCCCCTTGCCGCCGACCGTTCGCTACCCGGTCGCCGCCGTCAGCGAAGAACGGGCGGCGTAATGGCTCTAGCTGGCGGACCGAATCGGAGGTTTGGAATCGGCGGGTTATGCCGGTCGCTTCGGCTGTCGATCCGCTGCTTTTTTGTCCTAGACTTGAGGTGGAGGAACCCCTCATGCGGCTATTTGAAACGATCACCGATTTAAAGGCGCACGCCGCGGCAATCCAGAGCCGGCGGTTCGGCGTAATTGAATTTGCCGGTGGAAAATGGATCGGCGTGCGGCTTCGCCCATTTCCAAAATTCGCCTCGGTGCTGCAAGTCGCCTGGGGCGGATGGACCCATGCGCGGGTGGGCGGCGATGGTTGCCGCCTGTTTTACAATCAACCGCGCGGCTGTTCAAACTTTCTCTCGCTCAAATACATCGTGTCAGGCAAAGGAACCTCGTTCGCGAGCTTCCGCGGTTGTCTCGAGGTACTCGATGAAATCGCGCGCATCAAGCGGGCCGATGCGATTGTCTGTGACGCCGCCAATTTCCGCATCTCCGACCGGCTGCTGGCCCGCTGGGGTTGGGAACCGCATTGCCCGAGCCGGTGGCATCGCAACTTCATCAAACGCTTTTATGGCTCGTATCCGACCCTCGCGCCGACTGGTCGGTTGGCGCCGCCGGCCTGACCCGCGCCTCGGAGCGCTCCGCAGCGCACTCGCACCGCCGTCCTGATTTTTGCTAGTCCTGGGCGCCGGCAGTCCCCCTGGCAGCGCCGTCATTCGCACGCCGGCGGAGACTTCATCCCTCGTCATTCCCGCGCAGGCGGGAATCCAGGCTTCTGGCGGTGCCTCCGGTGAACGGCTCGCGACGATTCTGGATTCCCGCCTGCGCGGGAATGACGGAAGATCCGGTCGTTTCATGATCATGTACAGGGCGTGCCCAGTCCATCGGCATTCTGGTGGGCGTCAATCCATTCCGTCGCCCTTTCCGCGCCGGCGGAGACTTCATTCATCGTCATTCGCGCGCCGGCGGGAATCCAGGCTTCTGGCGGTGCCTCCCGGAGCGGCTCGCGACGATTCTGGATTCCCGGCGTGCGCGGGAATGACGGAGGAATGGACGCTTTTCAAAATTTCGCTAATGCTACCCTAGCCATGCTAGCAACCGAGCTGATTCCGTCTTGCAGGCGCACGGCGGACGGGCTACTATCCCGCCCTTATCTCTTCTTCGCACTTGATCAGGAGTTGCGCCATGCGATGGATCGCGGGCGTCACCATCCTCGCCGCCGGTTCGCTCGCCCTCACGGGCGGCTGCGCCCAAAATCCCTTCGCGGCGAAAGAAAAGGCGAACCAACAGCAACAACAACAAACGGCGATCGCGACGCAGCAGAATTCGGAACTCCTCAATCGAGTTGCGAAAACGGATCGCGACAATCAAGAGATTCAAGCTCAACTCGCACAAGCTCAGCAGCAGGTCAAGCTGAGCGACGATCAAAACGCGGCGCTGCGCGAGCAACTGAACAATGCCACGAACCAACTGGCCCAGTTGCGCGACGACAAGAGCTTGACGGAGCAGCGCGCCCAGGCCATCACCGCGTCGGTCAAGCGGCCCAGCGGTGCGATTCTGCCGAACAGCAGCTTGCGGCAGAATGTCTCGCAACTCAACTTGCCCGGCCTGGAGGTGCGGCAAGACGGCGACGTCGTCCGGATCGAGTTGCCGAGCGAAAAGCTGTTCGACCCGGGGACGGCGCGCCTCCGCAACGGCGCCAATCTCATCATTGAAAACGCGGCGCTGGAGATCGCGCGGGTCTATCCGAATCAGGTTATCGGCATCGAAGGCCATACCGACGCCGATCCCTTGCAAGGTTCAACTTGGATCACCAACCACCAGCTGTCGCTGGCTCAGGCGTCGGCCGTTTTCGAATTCATTTCCACGCGATTGCGCTTCCGGCCGGAACAACTCTTTGTCGCCGGCCACGGCGGCAATAATCCGGTCGTCTCGAATGCGACCTTGGTGGGAAAAGCCCGCAATCGCCGGGTCGAGCTCGTGATCTATCCGGAACAGCCGAACCGCTAGCGGTCGCCGCGGCCGACTGGGGCTCAAACGGTGCGGCGGTTTTCTGGCCGATCCGCCGCTATTTCGGCGCCACGTGCGCGCATCGCGAGCCGCTCTAACAATCGGTTCGCCGCCACGCGTTTTGGCGTGTGACGGAAATCGAGCCTGCGAGCGGCTGTGTCGCCGGCCCGTGCCCTGCTGGAACAGCCGCGGCCGCTGCTGGCGAACGGAAGTTTTCTGGAATAGAATAAGCGGGCAGGCGTTCCCACCTTTTTTACCCACCTGAAGGAGTTGCACCGATGCGTCGTTTGACTGTTTGTTTTGCCGCGCTGATTTTGGCTTCGGCCGTCGCGGCCCAGGCCGAAGATGGCTTTAAGCCCCTGTTCAATGGCAAGAATCTCGACGGCTGGGTTGGCGATCCGGATTTGTGGTCGGTTCAGGATGGCGTGATTGTCGGCACGACCGACAAGAAGGATCTCAAGCACAATTCGTTTTTGGCCACCAAGGATTCGTACAGCAACTTTGTCCTCAAGGCCAAATTCAAGCTTCGCAACCATAACAGCGGGATCCAAATCCGCAGCAAGTTGTATGACGAGTTTGTGGTGAAGGGCTATCAGCCGGACATTGACGAAGGCAACTATATCGGCTGCTTGTACGAAGAAGGGGGCCGCGGCGTCCTCTCCAAGCCTGACAGCAAGCAAGTGATGGAACACGTCAAAAAGGGCGATTGGAACGAATATGAGATCACCGCCGACGGCCCGCACATCGTGGAAAAGATCAACGGCTTCATCACCGTCGATTACACGGAGAAGGATGAAAAGGCGGGCGCGAAAGACGGCATCATCGCGTTGCAACTGCACGCCGGCCCGAAAATGCGCGTCGAGTTCAAGGACATTGAGATCAAAGTGTTGAAGAAGTAAACGACCGGTCGGTTTATCAATTTGCCGCTGGCGGTTGTGCGCGAGGCGCCGCCGCCAGCGGCTTTTTTCTTGGGTGATCGTTATGCGCCGAGTCATTGCCCTCTGGGTCGGGTGCTGCTTGCTAATCCGCGCGGCGGCGGGAATGGCGGCCGAGCCTGCCGCGAATAACCTTGGGTTCAAGACGCCGCCCGGTTTTGAAGTCACGCTCTTCGCCGACGACACCGCCGCCCATGACATTTTCTCCTTGGCGATCGACGCGCGCGGCCGAGTGGCCGTTTCCGGCCCCGGCTACGTGAAGCTTCTGCCGGACGATGGTTCCGGCAAAGCAGGCCGGCCGATCCTGTTTTCCGAACGGCCAAAAACGGGCGCCCAAGGAATGTACTTTGACGGGCCCGATCTGATCTGCTCCGGCGACGGGGCGATCTGGCGGCTGCGCGACTCCCAAGGGGTCGACCATGCCGACGAATTCGAAATGCTCATTCCGCATCTCGCGAACAGCGAACATGGCGCGCATACGATCGTGAAAGGCCCGGATGGCTGGCTCTATGCCGTCTGCGGCAACGATGCCGGGGTGAATTCCACCATGCTCAAATCGAAGCGTTCGCCCGTGGTGGACCCGATCGCCGGGGCGATTCTGCGATTTACGCCCGATGTCCAGAAATGCGAAGTCTTCGCCGACGGGTTTCGCAATCCGTATGCGCTCGACTTCAACGCGAACGGCCATTTGTTCACGGTCGATTCGGACAATGAGCGCGATCACTATCTCCCTTGGTATGCGCCGACGCGGCTGTTCGATGTGGCTCAAGGGCGCGAGCACGGCTGGTTGCTGAAGGGATTTGAGCGCTCCTGGAATCGGCCGGCATCCTTTTTCGACAATGTGCCGCGGCTCTACGAAATCGGCCGCGGCTCGCCGACCGGGCTGGTCTGTTACCGCCATCAGGCCTTTCCCGAACACTATCAAGGAGGCGTCTTCTCCGCATGTTGGACCCTCGGCAAGGTTTACTTCTTTCCCCTCAAGCCGTCGGGTGAGACGTACGAGACGCGGCTCGAAACGTTTATGGAACCCGAGGGCAATTCCGGCTTTGCCCCGACTGGTCTGGCGGTGGGACCGACGGGTGATCTCTTCATCTCCGTCGGCGGTCGCGGCACGCGCGGCAGCGTCTATCGGGTTCGGTATGTGGGCGCGGCCACTCCGCTGGCGGAAGCGCCGAACGATCCCGTGACGCGAATTCTGCGCGCTCCGCAACCGTTGTCGAGTTGGTCGCGAGCAAAATGGGAGCCGGAACTGGCCCAGTTGAAAGAGACATCCCGCGCCACGTTTGCCGCGGCGCTGGCCGATCCGCACCGCGGTTTTACCGAGCGATTGCGCGCCGCCGAAGTCCTCTGCGGAATGCCTCATGGCTTGACCGAGTCGCTGCTCGCATCGCTCGAAAACAATCCGCACGATCGGGCCTTGGAACAGGCAGCGCGGCGGCTGTATGAACTGCACGCCGCGCGCCGCGCTAGTTCGCTGGCCGCACCGACCGCCGGCGGCACTAAGAATCAAGCGACCTCCTCGGCACGCGCTCCGACGCCGCCGACCGCGGGCGAAAATGTCGCTGCGGAGAAGAACCCTGCTGAGAAAATAGCCCCCGAGAATATGACGGCGGAAAGGATTGCCGCCGAGGCGTCGGTCGTCCTGCGCGTGCCCGATGCGCGAGCGCGGTTAGTCGCCGCGCGCAAATTGCAGATCGCCTTGGGCGATGTGGGCTCGGCCAAGGTCGAGCCGGAACTCTACGCCGGCTATCGACCTCGCTTCGCGGACATTACCTTTCCCGGCGATCGCGCTGAGACCGCAAATCTGCTGACTCGCGCTTTGCCGAGCGATAGCGCCGAACTCGATCGCGAAATCGCGCGGACCCTCGGCCTACTGGCGATGGATGTGCCGGAGTTGCCCTTGAAACTGCTCGCGCACGTCACGGCTGAGAGCCTTCCGCAGGATGATCTGCACTTTCTGATTGTGCTGTCGTTGATTCCGGGCGAGCGCTCCGCCGAAGTGACGCAACGCACCGCCGCGGCCCTGGCAAATTTGCACCACAAAATGCTCGCCCGGGAATGGCTGCCGAGCCGCAATTGGCCCTTGCGGGTGGGCGAGTTATTTCAGGCGCTCGTGGCGCGCGATGCGAATTTGCCGGACCAACTGGGGAGCGCAAAATCGTTTGACTTGCCCGACCAGGCCCTCTTTGTCCTGAGATTAACCGGACCCGCGCGGGAGCGCCTCGCGCGCCAGTTGCTCGCGGCGGTGCGGCATTCTCCGGCCGAATTGGAATGGACGCCGCAATTCATCGAGGCCTTGAAAGCGCTGCCGCGCTCCGAGTTTCTCTCCGACTTGCGCCTCCATTGGGACGAGCCGGCGCTGCGCGACTCGATTGCGACCGTGTTGGTCGAGCATCCCGTCCCGCAGGATCGGGCGCGCCTGCTGCAAACGCTCGGCTCGGTGCAAGGGAAGATCGTCGCGGAAGCCGCGGGAGCGTTGCTGCGGCTCGACCCTCAAAGCACTCCGGACGAATTATCGGCCGCGCTCAAAGCGCTGCGGCAGCTTTGCCAGGCGCCGCAAGAAAAGGGGGCTCGCCAAGCCGTCGCCGCCCTGCTCGCCGCGTGGTCGGGCGAACAAGTTGCCGTCGATGAAGGAGACCAGAAAAACCTGCTGGCTGCCTATGAAGGCTGGTTTGCTTGGTTCGCAAAAGCGTATCCGCAGGCCGCCGCGAAACTACGCGCTTCCACAACGTACGACCAGCAAGCATGGCTCGCCCGATTGGCCAAAATCGACTTTGACAAAGGAGACGCCACGCTCGGCAAGGCGGTCTTCGAGCGGCGCAACTGCGTCAAGTGCCATCAAGGAGCCGGCAAGCTGGGGCCTGATTTGGCCGGGGCCGCGACGCGCTTCTCGCGCGAGGATCTCTTCATCGCGATCCTCGATCCGAGCAAAGACGTCGCGCCCCTTTATCGCGCGAAAATCGTCACGACCAGCGCGGGCCAGTCGTATACCGGCTTGATCGTCTATCAATCGCCTGAGGGTTTGCTGCTCCAAACCGGCCCCGATACCACGATTCGAATTAACCAGGTGCCGGAGGGAGGAATTCGCACCAGCGCGGTTTCGCCCATGCCCACCG
The DNA here is from genome assembly GCA_035656655.1 of Pirellulales bacterium. Lineage (GTDB taxonomy): Bacteria > Planctomycetota > Planctomycetia > Pirellulales > DASRSE01 > DASRSE01. The sequence goes on along the minus strand of DASRSE010000065.1, from coordinate 7,957 downwards.
GCTTGCTGAACGAAGCGACTGATGTGGAGCTTGCCAATCTATATGCTTTTTTGCGATCATTGAAGAAGTGATCGGCAACCGGGGCGCGGAACAAGGGGGGCAATCTTCGGAGGGCGAAGCATGCGCGCGCTCGGTTTCATTTTGTCCCCCTTGGTGCTAGGCGTCTTGGCAGGCATCGTGATGGCGCGCTACGAAGTCGGTGTGCCGCGCGTTCCCCTGCTCCCTCCGCCAGACCAACCGACGCTGGCAAAGAAAAATCCGGCCGCGGCGGTCGCGGCGCCCGTCGCCGTGCCCAACGGCACGCCGAAATTGGTCGTGGCGGAGACTGCGTTCGATTTTGGCACGCTGCCGCCGCAAAAGCCCAGCCAGCATGCTTTTCTCTTCCAAAACCAGGGCACGGGCGAGTTGCAACTCTCCAAAGGAAAATCGAGTTGTTTTTGCACGGTTGCTGAAATCGAGAAACCGCTCTTGGCGCCGGGAGAATCGACCCGGGTCACGCTGGAGTTCACCGGCCAGCATATCGGCCCGTTCAGCCAGCATGTCACGGTCGGCTCGAACGATCCGCACGAGCCGGTTGTCGTTCTGAACATCTCCGGCCTGATTCGCCCGCTCGTCGTGAGCGATCCGGAGCAGTTCGCGTTGGGAACCATTTCGGCAAAAGAGCCAAAAGCGGTCGAGTTGCGACTCTACGCATTTGGGGACCTCCCGCTGCGCGTGGAGAAGCACGAGTTCACCGATCCAAAATGGGCCGCCGATTTTGACATTTCGGATCGCTCGCTGACTCCGGCCGAGGCGAAATCGGCAGAGGCCAAAAGCGGCGTTTTGCTGACGATCACGCTGAAATCCGGCTTGCCTTCAGGTCGAATTCAAACGAGAATCCTCCTCACCACGAACATCCCGGACCAGCCGGTCGTGGAAGTCCCCTTCGAAGCGCGCCTCGTCGGCGACGTATCGCTGCTGGGCCGCGGCTGGAACGCCGACGACCAGAGCGTGACCCTGGGGGCCATTAACCAGGCCGCCGGCGCCCAGCGCGAGTTATCACTCGTGGTTCGCGGCGAGCGTGGTGCAAAAACCGAGTTTAAGATCGCGTCGGTGCAACCAGGACTGTTGCAAGTCAAGTTGGGCACGCCGCGCGCGGTCGGCGAGAACAATCACCTGTGGCAAACGCCGCTTACGATTAAAATCCCGCCTGGCAGCCCGATCGTCAACCACTTGGGGGGCGCGCAAGGCGCGCCGGGAGAAATTGTCCTGGAGTCGAACCATCCGGATGCTCCTCGGTTGAGGTTGCAGGTCAAGTTCGCCATTGAAGAGTGATCCCAGAACAAGCGAAGAATCGCTCCATGCTCGCGGAGCTTGCGAGACCGCCCGCGCAACGCCGGCCGGCGTTTTTCGGACGACTCGGTGGCGGCCGAACGCGGCGGTGGGAGCCCAGTGCTATCGAGTTTTTTATCACGGACGGAGTGTTTCACTATGCGGACCGATCGCCGCCGGACCAATCTGCTTTTGATCTTGGCGCTGGGGCTCGCGGCGCTGGCTCTGCCAGGCTGCTCGCAGAACGGCCCCCCTTCGTTGCCGCCGGCCAAGGACGACGCCAAAACGGGCGAGCGCGAACGTCGAGCGGACAAAAAGCCGGCGACCGCCGGCGACCCGGTTAATCTCACGCTGGACAAAAGCCAAACTCCGCCGGGCCCTGCGCCAGCGACTGCCTCCGAAAAAGCAGCTGGGCCAACGAAATTGAAGCCCCCTGCGGATCGAATTACGGTCTCGCCGCCCATCTCGGCAGGCAATCCGCTTCGCACCGATTCGCCCGGCCCCGAGAAAACTCCCACCGAGAAAACCCCCACCGAGAAAACTCCCGCCGAAAAAGCGCCCACTGAGAAAACTCCCACCGAGGATAAGACGCCGGCGGTCCAGCCAGGACCGAGTGGTCTCAGCGATACGCTGTTCAAAGACTGGCCAACTCCGCAGGTGGCGCTCCTCTTGTCGGGCCAGCAAGAGGGGTATCTCGAGCCGTGCGGCTGTGCCGGGTTTGAGAACATGAAAGGAGGCCTGACCCGCCGCGACTCGTTCGTCAAACAAATGCTCGCGAAGAAATGGCCTGTGGTGGGGCTCGACGCGGGCGGACAACTCAACCTGCAGCGGCATGGCGTCGAAGGGCAGTTGCAATTCGACACGACGCTCAAGTCGTTCCAAAAGATGGGCTACCAGGCGGTCGGACTCGGCCCGAGCGATCTTCTCTTGCCGGACAGCTTTATCCTAATTACGAACATCAACGATGGCGAACTGCTCGTTTCGGCGAATGTCGTTTTGGATGGCGTTAAGCCCTATCGGGTGATCGAGCAAGGGGGCTTGAAGATCGGCGTCACGACGGTCCTGGGCGATAGCGAGCAAAAAGCGCTGGCCAAGATTCAAGGGGGCGAAGCGGCCATCAAAATCAAGCCGGCTGCCGAAGCCTTGAAAGCCATCTTGCCGGACCTGCAAGCGAAAAAGTGCAACGCGCTGATTTTGCTGGCCTACGCACCGCCTGAAGAAGCCGCCGCGCTGGCGAAGCAGTTTCCTGAGTTTCAATATCTCGTCACGGCCAACGACGCTAACGGTTCTGAGCCGCCGGCCGAGGCCAGCGTGATTCCGGGCACGAAAACCCACCTGATCGAATGCGGCCATAAGGGCTCGCACGTGCTCGTGCTGGGCCTGTACAATGATCCGAAAACCCCCTTTCGCTACCAGCGCGTGGCGATGGACAAGCAGTTCAAAGAGTCGCCTGACATGATCGCCCTGAAGACCGACATGCAGGACCAGATGAAATCGCTCGGCTGGGCAGGGCTCGAGCTCAAGCCGCAACCGCAGCCGACCGGCCGCGCGTTCGTGGGGACGAAAACCTGCTCCGATTGCCACAGCCATGCGGCCGAAGTCTTCGAGAAGACGCCGCACGCGCACGCCTTTGCGACGCTCGAAAACCTGACTCCGGAGCGGACCCACGATCCGGAATGCGTCAGTTGCCACGTCACCGGTTGGAACCCGCAAAAGTTCTATCCATACGTCAGCGGGTTTGTCAGCAAGGACAAAACTCCCGACCTGATCAACAACGGCTGCGAGAACTGCCACGGGCCCGGCAAAGCGCACGCCACCGCCGAGAACGACGAAAAGGCGACCGACGCCATGCGAAAAAAGCTGCGCGATGAGCTTCGTTTGCCGATGGATAAAGAGAAGAACCGCAACGCCTGCGTCGAATGCCACGACATCGACAACAGCCCGAAATTCCAAGGCGACTTCGACAAATACTGGGAGCAGATCTTCCACAAAGGGAAAGACTAGCGGACGCCGCTTTCCTTCTCCGCGGCTCAAGGCATTCTCGGCGGCGCGGTTGTCAGCGCGCGCGATTCAAGGCCATAATTGGGCTCAGCCAGAAAGCGGCCGGCCGCGAGAGTCTTCGCCCGGACCGCGGCCTGGCTTCGGCTTGGATTTGCCGCCTTCGTCGGAATCGTCGCGCATGGTCGATTACTATCAGGTGCTCGGACTTGGCCCCGAGGCGACGCTCGCCCAGATCGGTGAGCGCTACCGCTTTCTCGTGCAAGCGTATCATCCTGACAAATTCGCGCGCGATCAGCACAAAGCCGAAGCGACCGAGGAATTCAAGAAGATCACCGAAGCCTTTGGTGTCCTCTCCAACCCGACGCGCCGCGCGGCCTACGACAGCAAGCGAGCCTATTTCAACGCGCTCGATCAGCGCAGCCGGACGTCGAGCGAACCGAGACCCAAGCCGGAACCGGCGCAGGCAAAAAAGCCGGCCAGCGAGCCGCCGCAACCCAAACCGCAGCCCAAACCACAGCCGGAGCCGCCTAAAGCCAAGCCGGCCAGCCAGCCGCAGCCGGCGAACAAGCCCCCTCCGCAGGCCAAAGCCGCGCCGCGCCCGGCGTCAACCAAGCCGCCGGCCGGCGCGCGCAAACCGCGCCGCGCGCGGCGGTTCCTCGGTTGGAGCGTTGCCGTCGTGTTGCTCTCCGCCGCGGCCGCGGCGATCTATTTTCAGCGCGAGTTGACGGTCTGGTATGGCCGATGGACCGGCGCCGCGGCTGCGGCCACGGCCCACGGCGAGTCGCAACCGGCGGCCGATGCCGAGACCAACTCGCTCGGCCTGACCTGGGCCGCCGTTTCGCCTGGCGAGTTTTTGATGGGCTCGCCCGAGACGGAACTCGGCGATTTCGGCAAACACGAACTGCGTGAACGGCAGCATCGGGTGCAGCTCACGCGCAGATATTGGATCAGCGTCGAGGCGGTGACCCAGGCCGAATACGAACAAGTAATGGGGACGAATCCCAGCTACTTTTGCAAAACGGGAAATGGCCGGCAAGAAATCGCCGAGCTCGACACGAAAAACCTGCCGGTCGAACAAGTCAGTTGGTTCGACGCGGTCGAGTTTTGCAACAAGCTGAGCGAACGAGACCATCGTTCTCCATGCTATCGGCTTGAACGGGCGCAGCGCACGGACCGCTCGATCGTGGAAGCCGACGTCACAATGATCGACGGCACCGGCTATCGGCTGCCCAGCGAGGCCGAGTGGGAGTGCGCCTGCCGCGCAGGCACGACGACGCCGTTTTCGTTCGGCGCCGCGCTGAATGGGACCGAAGCGAACTGCGACGGCGGCGCTCCTTACGGAACGGAAGCGACCGGACCCGCTCGGCAATGCACCGTTCGCGTCGGCGCCTATCCGCCGAACGCCTTCGGGCTCTACGACATGCACGGCAACGTGCGCCAATGGTGTCAAGATTGGTATGACGCCGAGCCGAGTTCCGCGGGGCTCGCGGTCGATCCGCAAGGACCATCGGCGGGCAAATTCCGCGTGGTTCGCGGCGGCGGCTTTATGGACTCCGCCGTGCACTGCCGCGCGGCTTATTGCTTCGAAAAACAGCCCGACGATCGCAGCAACGACCTGGGCTTTCGGATAGTTCGCACGAGCGAGTAGCAACGGAGCCCCGGCGCCGCGCGGCGGTGGCCAGTCGAGTTTGACTTGAGCCGCGTCGCCGCGCGGCGCTGCGAAGCGGTTGGCAGCCGCTGCCGCAATCGACCCCGGCGATTCGCAGCCGATTCGATAAAAAAACGCCGTGGCGCGGGCCACGGCGTTCTCTCATGTCAGGGGGGTATCAACAAGCGGTTAGCCGATCAATTCGCGGATCACTTCCGGATGATCGACCAGATGCTGAGGCCGGCCGATCGGATCGAGGATCGCGTCATTCAGCGGATCGATTCCCATGTGTTGATACAGGTTTGCGAAGATCTGCTGCAAGTGGACCGGGTTATCCTGGGCTGTTTCGCCGAAGCGATTGGTCGAGCCGATCACTTGGCCGGTCTTCAGCCCGCCCCCCGCGATGAAGCAGCTCATCGCCCGCGACCAGTGATCGCGACCGGCGGTGTTGGTGATCCGCGGCGAGCGGCCGAATTCACCCCACATCACAATGATCGTGTCTTGCAACATGCCGCGCTGTTCGAGGTCTTCGATCAAGCAGCTCACGCCGACGTCCACCGCCGGCAGTTGGCGGCGCAGCGAGTTGAAGTTGTCGCTATGCGTGTCCCAGCCGCCGAACGAAAAGCTGACCACGCGGGCACCGACTTCGAGCAAGCGGCGCGCGGTCAAGAATTCGTGGAGATTCATCCCGTTGACGTCTTTGTACCGCTCGCGGACTTTCGGGTCTTCTTTTTCGATGCTCAGCGCGTCGGCCAACTTGCTCGACGTGATCACGCCGAACGCTTGCTGGTTGAACGTGTCCATGGCGTCCATCCGCTTGCTGGCGTCGGCGTCGCGGCGGGCGCGGTCCAACTCGCTCAACAATTGTTCGCGGTGGTGCAGCCGGTCGATCGTGATCTCGGTGCGCAAGGTGAGGTTGGAACGGCCCGGCCCGTCAGGACGGAACGCCGAGTACATCGGTCCGAGAAAGCCGTACTTCGTATGGCCGTTGAGATCGATGAACCGCGGAATGATGCCGTTGGTAACTCCCTGCAGCTTGGCGACAACGGCGCCGAGGCTGGGATGGCCGCCGATCGACTTCAGATCGTTCTCGCGCCAGCCTGACTCGGTTTGGTTGGGAGCATGTTCGTCGTTGACGCCGGTGATCGAGCGAATGATGGCGAACTTGTCCGCCATCTTGGCCAATTTCGGAAAGTGCTGACAGATTTGCATGCCGGCGACGTTGGTGGAAATCGGCAAGAACTCGCCGCGAATTTCCGGCGGCGCGTCGGGCTTCATGTCGAACATGTCGAGGTGCGAAGGACCGCCCGACAGATAGATATTGATGATCGACTTTTTGGAGTGGTCGCCGCCGCGGTTGGCTTCGGCACGGAGGACCTGGGGCAGCGACAAGGTGCCGATTGCACCGACGCCCATGGCGCCCACTTTCAGAAAGTTACGTCGTGTAACGCCATCACAAAACCGAGGTGAGTGACCTAAGAGGGTCAGCATGGCAGGAGTCTCCAAGGCTGGGACTGGAAGGAGGGGGGAACGCAGCCCAAGGTCGCGTCAGCCACTCTTCGGGCGCGGACGCACTGACGCGACATAACTCTCATCACCCGCTTTTATATCAGAACCGCAGCCAGAAGCAATCTTTTGCAAAAAATATCGTGAATTCGCGGTCGGCTGGCCCGGTCGCGGCCGTGGTTCGGGCTCCGCCCTCGTTCGCGGTTGGCCGCGGGCCTCGGGCAGCGGCGGCGTTTTATACACGAACCGTCTTGCCGCGGCGGACCGACTCGGTTTGCTGATGGCAGAGAGCCAGCGCATCGCGGGCCAAGCTGCCGTCCAGAAGGGCTGACGGGCGGCCGGCTTTTACGGCTTGGGCGACCTCCGCGATTTCGGATACAAATCCGTCAACCGGATCGGCTGCCGGGAGCTTGGGCCGCGCCGCCTTGCCTTTTTCGTTGAGCACGGTCAGCGGCATGAGGGTCACCGGCTGGCCTTCGAGCACGGCGAAGTCGAACAGCAGCGTGGCGCGCTCGAGGTAGATTTCAAAGGCATGCGTGAACGCCCGCCCCTGCTGCTGGAGCACGCCGCTGGCAGCCGACACGATCAGGCTCGGATCGGCGAACCCGAATTGCGTTTCCACGAACTCGACGACCGCCCCACGCCACCGCCCGCGGCTGGTGACGCTCGCCGGCTGGCCGAATGCGAGGCGGATGAAATGAGCATCGTGAATGTGCAAATCGACGAGCGGCCCGCCGACCTTCCGCGGATCAAAAAAGTCAGGCAGCCAGTGCGGATCGGAAATAATCCGCTTGAACCGCGCGCCGAGCGGCCGGCCAAAGCGTTCGCTTTGGATCGCGCGCCAAGCGAACTGATACTCAGGCAAGAACGGCAGCACGTGCGCGATGAATAGTTGCTTGCCGGAGTTGCGGGCGGCAGCGAGCATGCGGTCGGCTTGCGCCACGGTCAGCGCGATGGGCTTCTCGCAGAAGACATGCTTGCCGGCTTCGAGCGCTGCCACCGCGGCCGCGCAGTGCAGGTCGGGCGGCAGACACAAATCGACCAGATCGATCTCCGGGTCCTTTAGCAGCTCGGCGAGGGCGCGATGCTTGGTCAATTTGCTCAGATCGACTTGCTCGCCGGGCGGACCAAAGTTGCCGCGGATGCCGCGCCAGTCGCCAGCCAACTTGCGGGCATCGCGACTGCACACGGCGGCGAGCTTGACCCCCTTCGCGCGACGGTAAGCCAGATAATGAATCCAGCCCATGAACCCGATGCCAACCAGTCCGACACGCAGCATGAATTGCACCGGATAAGAGTCGTGGAAGAAAGCCCGGGCCGCGTGCTATTTCTTCTGTTTCGCCTTTTTCTTGGGCGAAGCTTTCTTGGCGGGGTTTTTGGAGGCGATGCTTTTGGACGGAGTGCTTTTGGAGGCAGCCGCCGATTTGGAGGAAGCGCCCTTGGCGCCGGTGCTGCTCGGCGACCTCTTGCCGCTGAATGCTTTTTCCCAAC
>DASRSE010000064.1:0-3407 GCA_035656655.1 Pirellulales bacterium | reverse complement strand
ACCACTCCTAGGCTGATCAGCAAAATTTGCTCGGTGGGCCAGCGGAATTTTTCGTGGAGCCGCGTGCAGCTTTGCTGCGGAACCTCGATTTGCTGCTTTTGGCGCGGATTGACCGCGGTCGGCACATCGAGCGAAACCGGGATCATCTTTTCGATCTGGTCGATGTTGCATTTCAAAATCGCGTCGGTGGTTTGCTGGTCGATCGACAGCAGCGGATGGAGTTCAATGGAAAAACCTTCTTGCAATTGGGCCATCTCCGGCTCGAAGCCGGGCCAGCTTTCCGGATGCAGAATGATGCTGCGAATGTAATTGCGCTGGCGCAAATTGGCGACCGTCCCGGTTTGGCCATTATAGACCAAGGTCTGCGGAGCGCTATGCTCGCGCACGTCGTTTCGCTTGCGCAATTCCGACGCCAGCAGCGCCGCGTCTTCTTTCGATAGCAGCCAAGCTTGCACGCCTTGCGTTTGGGCGGGAATCGGGTGGAGCAAACGCATCGCCGTCGTGCGCCAATTCGGATTGCCCACCGTCAAGACGCGAATTCCGAATGCTTGCGTTTCGGGATCGGGATTGACGAAGCGGTCGACGATCTCGCTCACGATCTCTTGGATTTGCGGCGTGTGATAGACCTTCAAGGTTTTATGATCGGCCGACAACACGCCCAGCGGCTCGGAATGCCACGTTTCATAGCCTGTCTCGCGAATGATCCATTCCACGATCGCTTGTTCAGGCCGGCTGCTGGTGGTCGGCCGCGACGTGAAGGGAGTAATGTCGTATTCGCGCCAAACCTGGCCGCGATCGTTCGGCAACGTGCCGTTTCCATTGGTAATTTTGGCGATCGGCCGTTTGGGCAAAGCGGCCGGCGCATGAATCGGCAGACCCGCCGCGCCCAGCGGAGAAGCGTTCGCGGCCGGACGGAGCGGCTGCGCCGTGCTGGCGCGGATATTGGCGCTGGGATCGTTCGGATTTCGCCAATTGCCGGCAAAGTTTTCGCTCAGCCCGCCGACCGCCGGAGCGGGAGCCGTGGTGGTGGTGGGATTGTTCGGAATCATGGTCCCGCCGAAGCCGCCGGCCCGCGCGTTATCGGCTGGATTGCCGGGCGGATTGCCGGGAATTTGAGCCGCGACGAGCGAAGCCGCGGCGACGATCGCCACCAAGCAAGAAATCCGAAGCCGCCACCGGTTCGTCATCATTCAGCCTCCTTGCTGAAACGAGCGCGCCCTTCGCGCGCCGCGCGAAACTTGAGGGGCGCGGAGTATAGGCCGCGCGAGCCCTGGAGACAAGAGAAATGTCAGGCTTGCTAGCAGCGCCGGCCCTGAGCGCACTTAATCGCGCACGTGGCCCACAATGAGCGAGCCGTTGTGGCCGCCGAAGCCGAAGCTGTTGGACATCGCCACCGACACGCGGCGTTCCTTCGCCTGATTCGGCGTGTAGTCGAGATCGCACTGCGGGTCGGGCGTATCGAGGTTGATCGTCGGCGGAATAAGGCTGTCGCGAATCGCCAAAATCGAGAAGATCAACTCGATGCCGCCGCTCGCGCCGAGCAAGTGGCCCATTTGACTCTTCGTGCTGCTGACGCTGATTTGCCGGGCGTGGTCGCCAAAGACCCGTTTGATCGCCTTGGTTTCCGCCAGATCGCCCAGCGGGGTGCTGGTGCCGTGGGCGTTGATATAGCCAAGGTCGCTCGGATTAAGCTGGCCGTCGTCCAGCGCCAATTGCATGGCGCGGCCGGCGCCGGTGCCATTTTCGTCGGGCTGAGTTATGTGGCCCGCGTCGGCGGTCGCGCCGTAGCCAAGAACTTCGGCGTAGATCCGAGCGCCGCGCCGTTTGGCGTGCTCGAGTTCTTCGAACACGAGGAGGCCGGCCCCTTCGCTGAGAACGAAGCCATCGCGATCTTGATCAAACGGCCGGCTCGCCTTAGCCGGCGCGTCATTGCGTTCGGAGAGGGCCCGCATGTTCGAAAAGCCAGCGATGCCCATCGGCGTCATTGCCGACTCCGCCCCGCCGGTGACCATGACATCGGCATAGTCGTGCTGAATCGCGCGGAAAGCGTCGCCCATCGCATTGGCGGCGCTGGCGCAAGCGGTCGCGACCGCGGTGTTGATGCCTTTGAGCCCATAGCGGATCGAGACGTGGCCGCTGGCGGCATTTACGATCAGCTTGGGAATGGTGAAGGCGGAAACTCGATCGGGCCCTTTTTCGACGAGCCGTCGATGTTGTTCTTCGATCTCGAGGAGTCCCCCGATGCCGGAGCCGAGAATGACGCCGCAGCGAAAGGGATCTTCACGCGAAAAATCCAAGCCGCAATCTTGAACGGCGTCGGCCCCTGCGACAATCGCGAACTGGGCGAAGCGGTCGATGCGGTTCTGCTCGCGCGGCGTGATGTAGCCGTCGGGATTCCAGTCGTAGACTTCGCCGCCGAAGTGGACCTTGAACCGCGTGGTGTCGAATTGGCGGATGGCGTGGATTCCGCTTTCGCCGCGGAGGACACGCTGCCAGACCTCTTCGACCTTATTTCCTAGCGAAGTCACCGCGCCCAGGCCGGTAACAACGACGCGCCTTTTCATGACAATCCGTTAAGCCTGGGCTTTTTCGATGTAATCAATCGCTTGACCGACGGTCTGAATTTTTTCAGCCGCATCGTCCGGGATGTTGATGTCGAACTCTTCCTCGAGCTCCATCACCAATTCGACCGTATCGAGCGAATCCGCCCCGAGATCGTTGACGAAAGAGGTCTCTTTCGTAATCTGATCCTTGCTGACGCCAAGCTGTTCGGCGACGATGTCAATCACGCGTTCAGAAACTGAGGCCACCGTTTCGGCCCTCCTATGGGAACTTGCTCAAGGACCAAAACCAGAGCGGCCGCCGGCATCCCCAGCCTGGCTTCGACCGCCCCTGACTGATCCTAAGCCTAATAAAATACAGGGGTTTGATAAGATTGGTCAAGGTATAACGGGTTTTCACGCTTGTGTCTAGGGCGATGGATTAAGGCAAAAAGCGGCCGTTCGTCCGTTCTGGTCGCCTCAGCGGGGCCGCCGAGGCCCTCCATCGAAGGGGTTCCACGCCCGTGATGTGAGGCACGGTTCAGGTCCGGAATTCCGGAAAAATCGCGAAAGCCGGTTCGCCAAAATGCTGACTTTGTCGATTTTTTCGCTTAGGATAAAGAAGGGTTGATCGTTCGATTACCCTCTTTGTCCGTGTTCCATTCAATGCCCTTGGCCTTCTAGCGTCCCATTTTGGGCGGGTAACATGCTCATGACGACGTGCTTCTGGCGAAGTTTTCGATTCGGCTGGGCCTTATGCGCGACGATGTTCGCGGCGAACGCTTGTCAAGCAAGCACGATCAGCGTCAACCTCACCGGCGGCTCGGCGAATGGCGCTCCGACTTCGCTCGACCCGACCGATGTGGC
>DASRSE010000063.1:0-11678 GCA_035656655.1 Pirellulales bacterium | reverse complement strand
GGTTGAGGCGGCATAATGGTCTCAACAGGAGGTCCTTTCAATGAGCAATTCAGCATCCGTAGGTCCGTCCGCCGCGGCGGAAAACAAATTCACAGGAAACGTTCTTTCACCGACGAGTTCAAGCAGTCGGCGGTGCGGCTGATGGTGGCCGAAGGCTATCGTTTCGCGGCGGCGGCCAGGGCCGTCAAAGTCGGCGAGCAGAGCCTGCGGCGTTGGCACGCCAAGTTCGCCTCGAAGCCGACGTGCTGGGAAAGGACTCTGGAAGATCAGTTGCCGGTGAGCGTGAATGCGGCCCAATAGAGCGGATGGGCGGCGCCGTACTTTTCTCGCCGCGCTTTGATCCGAGCCAATTGCGCGTCGCGAAGCGCGTCGGCTTTCGCTTCGCCGGCTGCCAAATTGCTGAAAAACTCGCTCATGAGCTGGGCCGATTGGGCGTCGGGAATCTGCCACAGCGTCGCGACGACTGCCTGCGCCCCGGCGATTTGAAACGCTTGCCGCAAGCCGGCGACTCCTTCGCCTTGGTTGACTTCTCCGAGACCCGTTTCACACGCGGATAGCACAACCAGTTGCGTGCCGCGCAGATTGACTCCGACGATTTCCATCCCGGTGAGAACTCCATCGTCGACATTTTGCTTGCTTGCTTGAGCGCGCTGGTTGCAGCCGGCCAGCAATAGGCCGCACCGCAGCAGCGGATTCTCGACGGGCGGCGAGTCGGCTCCCCCGTTCGTTGACGGGACCTTACCCGAGTCGGAAAGGCCGTCTGAGTCGCCGCCTTTCGGACGAGTTTGGTCAGGCAGAAAAAATCCGTGCGTGCTCATCACCAGCACCTTGGGCGGAGCGAGCAGTTTGAAAATTCCCTCGAGGGCTTGATCGCCAGCGTAAAGCTTGGGCTGACCCGCGTAGGCTGTCAGATTTGCCGTGATCGCCTGGGCCTCGGCCGCGGTGCCCGGCAGCAGCGGAACGCGGCCGACGAACAAGGCAGAACGAAGCGAGCGATCAAGGCCGGCTAATTGCGCGGCGTCGGGAATAGCCGGCATGGCGGCCGGGGTTTTCGCAGTCGGCTGCAACAGCGACGCCATCGCCGCCGGCACATCCTCCGCGGCCAGATTGTAGTTCGGATTGGCGAAAATCCTCGGGCCCCCGACTTTGTTCGCACGGTTGTCTGCCGCCGGTCGGAGCAAATCGCGGCCGGAGACGACATATCGCACGTTCCACTTTTCAATCAGATAATGATCCTCATCGATCGGCAGCGCGCTCCAAGGAAGAAGCCACAAGCTGGCGTCCGGGCTGAGGACGATCTGCTTGCTGTTTTTTACATGCGGCAGCAGCGGCTGCCAGACCCGGGCGGCAACCGCGGCCAGCGCCGCGCGGAGAGCCTTCTCGGCCTCGGGTTCGCCCCGTTTGCGGATCAGCCCTTCGGCATTAGGAGTACCGATCGCATCTTGCATCGCTTGGCGCGCCGCCGCGACCGCCCGATCGATCGGCGCGGCCTCGCCCAGGTCGACAATCTGAATGCTGCCCGACTTGGCCGGCGGAACAATCCAGGCGACGTAATGCGGTTCCGGCGAACTGGCGGATTTATCCTTGTGCGACTTGAATTCACTTGGGGCGAAACGCAGCAAATCAACGAAAACCTCATCGTCAGCGAGCGATTGTCGAACCGAACCGATATCAAACCATGGTTCGGAGAACGATGCTTGGCCTCCGAGCTGGCTGACCTGGCGTGCTAAGCTTTGTTCCGCTTGCAGCAACTGCGCGTTTTCTTCTTGCGTGGCGGCGGTTTGGCCTTTGCGCGAGGTGGCCAACGACAATTCGGCCAGCTTTGTCCGCACCGCGCCCAGTTGCCGCGCGACCTTGGCCAGCGCCGGATTGGCGTTGTCGCCGGCCAGCGCCGCGCGCTCCGCCAGCGATTGTTGCGTGACCGCCTTGCCATTCAAGAGCCAACTCGCGGTCCGCTCGATGAGTTCGGCGTCGCCCGGCTGTTTCAGCCCCAGCGAGAGGGCCGCGTGCCAAGCCTCTTCGTCCTGCGACTTCAGAAAGGCGAGCTGTTCTCGATCGGACAAGCTAGGCAGAACGTTCGAGACGTAGCGGCGGACGATCCGGCGAATGCGATCGAATTCGTCTGCCGCCTGCTTCCACTCGCCCGCCTCGGCATACAAATGGGCCAGGTTATTCAGCCCAAATTGCGCGAGGTGCGGGTGATTCGTGCCGACGCGGGCCTCTTCGATTTTCAGCCCGCGCTGATAGAGGGCTTCGGCCTTTTTCAGATCGTGCTCATCCCAATAGAGCGCGGCGAGTCCATACAGCGGCCCGGTGACAATGGGGTGGTCCTTGCCGTAGGCTTTTTCGAGGATGCCGAGCGCCCGCTGATAGGCGCTGGCGGCCTGCTCGGTTTTGCCCACCAGTTGATACCAGATGCCCAGATTATCGAGCGCCGAAGCGAGGTCCGCGTCGTCTTTGTCTTTCGAGCGATCCAATATCTGGATGGCCGATTCTTGGAGCTGAATCGCATTATCTTTTTGCCCCATCTGCCAAAGGACGGCGGCTAGGTTGTTGAGCACGGCGGCGACTTCCGGATGGATGTCGCCATAGACGGCGCGATAGATGGTGAGACAGCGCCTGAGCGTGTCGACGGCCGCGTCGTATTTGGTTTCCAGTTGCTGCAAGTCGGCTAGGTTGATCAAGCTGTCGGCGACCTCGACGGAGCTGGCGCCATATTTGGTCTCGCGAATTTTCAAGCCGCGTCGCAAGCTCGTTTCGGCGTCGGCATACTTGCCCGGCCCCATTTTCTCGTACAGGACGGCCAATTTATTGAGCGTCACGACGAGTTGCGGGTGATTCGCGCCGAGCGCCGTCTCCTTGGTTTTCAAGCTCCGTTGATAGAGGACCTCGGCCTTGGAGAGGCGGCCCATTTTGACGTACAAGTTAGCGAGCGTTTCGACCACCGCATTCGTTTCCGGCTCTTGGAGCCCGACTTTTTCCTCGTACACCTTTAGCCCTTGAAGATAGAGCGCCTCCGCCGGAGCATACTGGCCTTGGTCGAAGTACAGCCCGGCTTCGTTGATTTGCAAGCCGGCCGTATAAGGATGGTCGGCGCCGTAGAGTTGCGTCGCCAGCTTGACGGCCCGCGCGTAAAGCGGAATTTGCTCGGCCGTTTTGTGCTGATTCTCCAGTTGCTCGATCGAGTCGACGAGCTTGGAAATCTCCTTTTCGGCGGCAGGGTCCGCCGCTCGGACCGCGAGACCATTCAACACGACTGCGCTGGCGGCCAACAACGGCAAGGCGATGGTTACGAAGGCGGATCGCATCGGTACAACTCCTTCGAGTGCATGGAAAGGCTTGTCGCTGGCAGCCGGCAATTCTAGCGGATTCGCCGTGGCTCGGCATACTTGGCCGTTCGGGGCCGGCGATGGAATGAGTCCCACTCAGGGTAAAACGCAGTTCCGGAAGAAATCTGGCGCGGATAACGGATTTTTGGGCGGGTTAACGCTTTTTTGCATGGGCCGGAAGGGCGCAGAACAGGCGAAGACCGCAAAAGAGGTTGATTTGCCCCGGCCACGCGCGGGAGCGCAAGTCCAGCCGCGCCACAACACCGCCGAATTCGCGCGTTGCAACCGGAACAAACGCCTCGTCATTCCCGCGCAGGCGGGAATCCAGAAAGGATCGTCGCCATTCTCGCGTTTCAAACGCAGTAAACGCCTCGTCATTCCCGCGCAGGCGGGAATCCAGAAGGAACGTCATTATTCTCGCGCCCGCCGGCGGCTACGCCAATTGGAGCGTGTAGACTTCGGGACCAGACTCGCGGGTCACGACGCTGCCAAAGAGAGTGAAGGCATTGGTTTCGTAGATCGTGACCGGCAGGATTTGTCCGATCTGGCGGCGGTTCCCTTCGAAGACGACAATCCGATCGCAATGCGTACGGCCGGTCAGTTGCACAATCGGCCCGGCGTCGGCTGCTTGCTTGAGCGCCGTTTTGCTCAAGCCTTCGACCAGAATCTCGACGGTCGTGCCGACGAACGGCTGGTTGTCCTCTTCGCTGATTTGGTTCTGGGTCGCCAACAGATCGTGATTGCGGCGCTTCTTGACCTCTTCCGCGATGTCGTCGGCGTACAGGTCGAAGCCTTTCGTGCCGGGGCGCGGGCTGTATTTGAAAATGAAGCTGTTCTTGAAGCGCGCGTCGCGCACCAGTTGCATCGTCTGCTCGAAGTCGGCTTCGGTCTCGCCGCAAAAGCCGACGATAAAATCGCTCGTTACCGCCGCCCCCGGAATCGTCGCATAAATCCGCGCGAGCATCTCGCGATAGTCTTCGATCGTGTAACCGCGCTTCATCCGCTTCAGCACTTCGTTTGAGCCGCTTTGGGCCGGCACATGCAAATAGGGCGAGACCTTTTTCAGGTCGCGCACCGCTTGCAGCAGGTCGTCGGTCATGTCCTTCGGATAGTTCGTCACGAACTTGATCCGCTCGATCCCGTCGATCTCGTGCAGCCGATAGATCAGGTCCGCAATGCGCGTGGTCCGGTCTCCGTCGCGATGGCGATAACTGTTGACTGTTTGACCCAGCAAGATAATTTCTTTGCACCCTTCGCTCGCCAACTGGCGGGCCTCGGCCAAAATCGTCTCGGGATGGCGAGCCTGTTCCGGGCCGCGCACGCTGGGAACAATACAGTAGGTGCAGAATTTGTCGCAGCCGATTTGAATGCGCACGTACGCTTGATACGGGGTCGGACGCATCGTCGGATCGCGCAGCGGATCGAAGCTTTCATGGCTGCGCGAAATCGCCTCGCGCGAACCTTCGTTTCGTTCGAGGCTGACCTCTATTTTGGGGCCGCTCCCCGCCGCGATTTCCTGGACCAGTTGGGGGATCTGGTGCAACTGTCCTGGGCCGACCACCAGATCGACATACGGCGCCCGCTGAAAGACGAGCCCTTGATCCTTTTGGGCCATGCAGCCGAGCACGCCGATGATCTTGCGCGGGTTCTCCTTTTTCGCTTGTCGCAGCCGGCCCAAAGCCGAGTAGATCTTGTCTTCGGCGTGTTGCCGCACGCTGCACGTGTTGAACAGAACCAGATCGGCCTCCGCCGACGAATCGGTCAACTCATACCCCTGCTTGCGCAGCGTCGCGACCACCAACTCGCTATCGAGCTCGTTCATCTGACAACCGACCGTTTCGATGTAGAGCTTGGGCATTGAAAAGCAGAAATGCAAAAGGAGAAATTTTTAGGGGGAAGGGGGAATTCGGGATCCGGGTTAGGGGGTTAGGGGGTTTTTTGGAAAGGGGCGGCGGTTGGTTTCTTGGCGTCGGCTTTTAGGCGTTGCTGTTCGATTTCCAGTTTGGCGCGAAATTCGGCCAGCAGCCGGTCTCGCCGGACGAGCATTAGCCGCACGAGGGACGAAACGGCGATGAAGGCCGCCACCGCTAAAATCCCCCAATCGACGCCGGTCCACTCGCCCATCCGTGCGCTCCTGCAAAATTCCTAGGAATGGGCCTCATTCTAGGCCAGAATCGAGCGTGGTGGAAGGCGAAGTCCGATCGCGAAAACGCGGAGTGGTGTCGGTTTGGGGCGTCACCTACGTAAAGTGGCGGCAAACGCGAGCGAGCACAATTCAGTTCGTTTTTCGAGCTGGAAACTTGGCTCGCGACGCGCTTACAATACCGGTGCGGCTCAGGCGATCTGCGGGTTGGAAAATGCCAGCGTGGCTTTTCGGCCTGTTGATTTCACCGTTATTTTGGCGACGTGCGAAGGACTTCGATCATGCCGTGGCCGGCTGGGGTTATCTTGTTCATGGCCGCACTCGGAAGCGGCTTGACGTTTTGGCAAACGCAGCAGAGGCGGCGCGCGTTTTTCGAGAAGTTTCCCCCGCTCGATGACGCTGAATTCTTGCGCCGCTGTTCGCCCGGCGTTAACCCGGATGTTGCGTTGCGTGTGCGGCGCATTATGTCCGATCAATTGGGCGTGGAATATTGCCGCGTTTATCCCGATCCGCGGCTCGTCGAAGACCTCGGCTGCTCATGAGCGCCAGTGGTGCTCGCGGCTGGATTGATTGAGGCCTCTTCCAGGCGCGTCAAGCGAACCCGGACCGAGGCGAGGATAAGCACGCGCGACTCCTTTGCAACAATCGACACGCTTGGATCGCGAACTGCGGCAATGTGCCGCGTGGCTTGATAGAGTTAGCGCCGCACCATGTCGCGCGTTCACGCCAAATGGGCGCGTCGCCGGCCGACAACGAGGAGCGCAAACCCGGCGATCGCCAGCAGCGCGAACGTCGAAGGCTCCGGCACGGCGAAACCGGCGCCGGTGATCTTGAAAATGGTGCCGATTCCATTCGCGCCGCCGGCAAAGGTCGTCCCATACAGATTTCCGCTGGCGTCGGCGTAAAGTCCAGCGAACGGGTTCGCTCCGTCCGTGTTATTAAAAGCAACCAAATCGGTCAGCATATTTGTGGATTGGTCATACTTAAAGACGGTCCCATAGTCATCGGCGGAGCCGCCGCCGTACGCCGTTCCATACAAATTGCCGTTCGCGTCGATCAGCAAATCGGACAGTGGAAGTCGGCCCGTCGTTCCATCGAAGGAATAGAGCGAGATGAGAGTGTTGGTCGCGGCGTCGAGCTTGAAAATCGTTCCTTTATTGTAGAGTCCCCCTCCCTGCGTCGTGCCATACAAATTGCCGGCAGCGTCGGCGATCAAGCCGGCATTGGGATACTGGCCATTCGGACCTGCGAACGAGATGAGTGAGACCAACGAATTGGTCGCAGTGTCGAACCGAAATATCGTTCCGGCATTCTGCGCGCCGCCACTGGTTGTGGTGCCGTACAAGATTCCGCCCGAGCCAAGGAGCAGCCGGCCCTGCGGAGATCCACCATTCGTTCCATTGAATGAAGTTAGCGCAGCGAATGAATTTGTCGCCGGGTTGACCGCGAAAATGGTCCCGCCGAGGGCAGCACCGCCGATATTCGCGGTTCCGTATAACACGCCACTACTGTCACGGATCAAGCTGGCTAACGGAAAACCGCCGGTGGTCGCTTGATCGAAGGAGCCGATCGCGGAGAGCGCGTTGGTCGCCGCGTCCACTTTGAACACCGTGCCGAGCCCTGTGTCGCCATTTTCGCCGCCATACAAGGCCGTTCCATAGAGATTGCCGGCGGGGTCGCTCACCAGTCCCGCCACTGGAAAGAAGCCGTTCGTTTCGTCGAAGGACGCTAGCGCCGCGACCGTATTTGTGGTCACATCCCATTTGAAGACCGTTCCAAAGCCATTCGCGCCATTGGTAGTCGCCGTGCCATAGAGATTGCCCGCGCTGTCGGCAATCAGGGACGCCCTGGAATGTCCGCCGCTCGCGGAATCGAATGATGCCAACGTGGTTATTGTCGCAGCCGTGGCGCGCGAGGAGATTGCCAACGCCGCGCAGCAGATGAGGCAACCAAAACTCCGCAGCGTTTTACCTTGCAGACGGCGGGCGCGCAAGGTGAGTTGAGCTGCGCGTGTTGCCCTCGATTTATTCCACCGCATTAGCATTCCCCTCTGGTTGCGTTTTGGAATCGTCGCTCGCCGGACGGCTGGCATGAGCCGACAAAGCGAATCGACAAATCGCGAACCGTTTGCTTTAAACCTACTCTTGGACGCGAAAACAGTATCGATTGTAATCAGACGGCCAGCGCGGCGGTGTTGCGGTTTCCCGAAATTTGTGCCATATCGCGGCATCTCCGGCCGTGGAGAATGCGATTCCGGCCCCGCCTTCGGCGAATTGAGATGCTTCCCCGCCGAGCAAGCCACTTTGGTGGCTCAAACCGCTACGATGGAATGGCGCCGACGGCGAAACGCCAACAACCCCAACCCGGCGATCGCCAGCAGCGCGAACGTCGACGGCTCCGGCACGGCGAAACCGGCGCCGGTGATCTTGGAAATGACGCCGATTCCATTCGCGCCGCCGCTGGAAGTAGCGCCATACAGATTGCCGGCGGCATCGGCATACAGGCCGCCGGTAGGCGCGTTGCCATTCGCGAGGTCGAAATCCGCCAGCGTCGTCAGCACGTTCGTGGCGGCGTCCAATTTGAAGACGTTGCCGGCCGAGTTTGCTCCGCCGTCATAAGTCGTGCCAAAGAGATTGCCGGCGGCATCCACGATCAAGGTTCCCAGTGGGAGGCCACCATTCGCGCCATTGAATGTTGCCAGGGTGGTCAATGTATTGGTTGTCGGATCGAGCCTGAAGATGGTGCCATGGTTGCCCGTTCCGCCGCTCGCCGTGCCGTACAGATTGCCGGCGGAGTCCGCGATCAGGCTCGCTTGCGGTTGCGCTCCATTCGCGCCGTTGAAGGTGACCAAGGTCGTCAGCGTGTTTGTCGTCGGATCGAGCTTGAAGATGGTCCCCAGGTTGCTGGCCCCGCCAAACATCGTTGTGCCGTAGAGATTGCCGGCGGCGTCGGCAAGCAGACCGCTGGTCGGCGTGTTCCCGGTCGTGTTGTCAAACGAGAAGAGCGTGGAGAGCGTGTTTGTGGTCGGGTTGATCTTGAAGACCGTGCCAAGGCCATTGGCCCCGCCGTTTTCCGTCGTGCCGTAGAGATTGCCGGCGGAGTCCGCGATCAAACGGTCCTGGGGATTGGCGCCGTTCGTGCTGTTGAAGGTCACCACGGCGGAGAGCGTATTCGTGGTTCGGTCCAGTTTGAAGACGGTGCCTACGCCCGACGCGCCGCCCGAGGGCGCCGTGCCATAGAAGTTGCCGTCGGCAGCGGCGATCAGCCCGGCATAAGGGTGCGCGCCGTCGGCAGTCGTGAAGGTAGCGACGTTCGAAATCAAGTTCGTGGACGGATCGAACTTGAAGATGGTGCCAGGGACCGACCCGAAGATGACCTCCGTCGTGCCGTAAAGGTTGCCCGCGGAGTCGGCGATCAGGTCGCCATTGGGAAAGCCCGCCGTCGAAGTATCGAATGAGGCGAGTGTGGTCAGCGTGGCCGCCGTCGCCCTGGACGGGGGAGCTGCGAGCGCCGCCGCGATACAAATCCCCCAGACTGGCACCGTCCGCGCAGCACGTGCGCCAAAAACACGATTAAGAAACATGATCGTTAGCGTTCTCTCTTCATTGGGGTTGGGAATGGGCGCGCTTGACCAGCGCCGCCGACCAGCGGCGACCTTTCCGCGGTGAGCGGCGTCCGAAACATTCCGCGCGGACCAGTCGATCGTGCTAAATCCGACGACCGAATTATTTCCCCATCTTACCAGCGAACGGCGAGGCCCGCGAGCGGGTGCTTCGTCCGATATTTTGTGGCAACCCTAGGCGGTTCCGAACCGGGATTCCCTTGGCCGATTTCGGTCGTTTTGCCTTCCGCATTTCGCCTTTTGCAATTCCCTTTTGTGGGTTGCAAACATTTCTGATTTCGCTACACTGATCGGTTTAAGTTGTGGAACTGGTTGTTTTTAGGAAGAGTCTCCGATGTCGATGACGAAAGAGCGGAAGCAAGCGTTGATTGGTGACTTCAAGCGCAAGGCCGACGATTCCGGATCGCCCGAAATTCAAATCGCCCTGCTCACCACGCGGATTACCGAGCTGACCGGCCACTTGAAGACGCACACCAAGGACTACTCGAGCCGCCGCGGACTGCTAGCCATGGTTAGCCGTCGCCGCCGCCTGCTCGACTATCTCAAGCGGGTCGACCCGCAACGCTACTTGGACATCCTGCGGAGGCTCGAAATTCGCAAGTAGCCGTCCGGTGCAGGCGGCTGATCGAAGCGGCGGCCGCGGAGAAAATTCGGGCTTGGCGGCGGAGCGCAAGGGCTTCGCGCCGAGTGAAGGACTTCTCTCGCTTTGCCGTGTTCGAAAGCGCCTTTGTCGTCCGGCCTATGCAGGAAGGATAGGAGAAATTGAAAGTCAGAGTTGAGAAACAAATTGGAGCGAGTCTTTTTTCGATCGAGACCGGGCTCTTGGCCAAACAAGCGGCCGGAGCCTGCGTCGTGCAATATGGCGAAACGGTCGTCTTGAGCGCGGTCGCGGCTGGCCCGCCCCGCGGAGCAGGAGACTTTTTCCCGCTAACATGCGACTATCGGGAGCGTTCGGCCGCGGCGGGAAAATTCCCCGGCGGCTTTCTGAAGCGCGAGGGTCGTCCGACCATGAAGGAGACGCTCACCTCGCGTCTCATGGATCGGCCGATTCGCCCGCTGTTTCCCGCCGGTTATATGGATGAAGTGCAAATTCAGTGCTTCGCCATGGCCAGCGACAAGCAGAACGACCCAGATGTGCTGGCGATGAACGGCGCCGCGGCCGCCTTGGGCATTTCGCCCTTGCCGTTTCTCGGACCTCTGGCCGCGGTTCGCCTCGGCCAGGTCGATGGCAAGTTCGTCGTCTTTCCGACGCAAGACGATCTCGAGGTCAGCGACCTCGACTTGGTCGTGTCAGGCAGCAAGGACGCCATTTTGATGATCGAGGGCTTCGCGCGCGAAATGCCCGAAGACCGCATGAACGAAGCCATTCAAGAATGCCATCGGGTAATTCGCGAATTGTGCGACCTGCAGCTCGAATTGATCGAAAAGGTCGGCACCAAGAAAGCCGAATACGCCGCCACCGACAACAGCGCGCTGTACAACCAGGTCAGCGAACGGTTCTATCACGACCTGAAGGCCGCCAAGCAAACCTCGGGCAAGCATGCTCGCGCCGAGGCGGTCAGCGCCGTCAAAGCTCAAGCGGTCGCGGGTTTCATCCCTGACCCGAAGGCCGAAGGGGCGGTTAGCGAGATCAAGTTCAACATGGTCTGGTCGCAACTGGTCGAAAAGATCGTGCGCGACCTGATCCTCTCCGGCACGCGGCCCGACGGGCGCGATTCGAAGTCCTTGCGGAATATCGAGTGCGCCGTCGATCTCATGCCCCGCGTCCACGGCTCGGCCATGTTTCAACGCGGTGAAACGCAAGCCCTTATCACCGTGACGCTCGGCACCTCGCGCGATGAGCAGCGGGTGGACGGGCTGGTTGACGAGTATGCCAAAAAGTTCATGCTCGATTACTACTTCCCCTCGTTCTCGGTCGGCGAAGTTCGGCCGATTCGCGGGCCGGGCCGCCGCGAAATTGGCCACGGAGCCTTGGCCGAACGGAGCGTGAAGCCGATTCTGCCTGAGCCGGAAGAGTTTCCGTATACGATTCGCGTGATCTCCGACATTCTCGAATCGAACGGTTCCAGCTCGATGGCCAGTGTTTGCGGAGCAACCCTCGGCTTGATGGCCGCCGGCGTGCCAATCAGCAATCCGGTCGCGGGAATCTCGGTCGGCTTGGTCAAGGAAAACGACGACAAGTGGACCTTGCTCACCGACATCATCGGCGACGAGGATCACTACGGCGACATGGATTTCAAGATCGCCGGCACGCAGAACGGGATCACGGGCATTCAGCTCGATCTCAAGACGCGGGGCATCAGCGAGGAGATCATCAAGGCGACGCTGGCCCAATCGCGCGAGGCGCGGATCGAGATTTTGCGGACGATGCTCTCGACGATTTCGCGGCCGCGGCCGAATACATCGCCCACGGCGCCGCGGATGGCTCGTACGAAGATCGATGCGGAAAAGATTGGCCTGTTGATCGGCCCCGGGGGCAAGAATATCCGCGGCATCCAGGAAGATCATGGCGTGACGATCGACGTCGAGGAAGACGGCACCGTGACGATTGCCGGCGCCGACGAAGAATCGGTCAAGGGCGCAC
>DASRSE010000062.1:0-3347 GCA_035656655.1 Pirellulales bacterium | reverse complement strand
AATGGCCCATTCCGGATGGCGGCGGGACGACTCGCGCCGCGCCGCCGCCAAGGCTCCCGTCCACCCGCCAGGCAGGCTAGCCGGCAAGCGTGGATCGCGGCGGGCTGGTTCGATTGTGGTCTAGTCGGCGGTTTCTGTCTGCGCCGAATTATGTTATTCTCTCGGGCAGAATAATCTCCCGCAACGGTCTTTGGCCCCGGAGCGGCCCTTCCCGAGTTTGCAATCGATCATGACTGAACCAACCACGCTGCGGAAATCGAAGTATCGCACGGTGCTCAATGTCTGTTCGTTTATTTGGTATGGGGCGTGCGCCATCCTGTTTGTCGCGGCGGTGGCCTTGGCGGGCGTGTCGATTTATTGCCTGATCGCGCATCCGGTCGGCGCGGATGGCAAGGAACTCGATCCGCGAACGCTGCAAAAAGGGATTTATCTGGCGATCGCATGCGGGCTCGTGGACGTGGCGATTGTGATCTTTGGGCGGCGCTATTTCCGCCGCGCCTTCGCGCGGATGGATGAAATCGACAAATTGGAACGCCGCGGTCCACGCCGCGGTTGAATTCGATTCACAGGCGGCGACCCGCTGCGGCCGCCGCAGTGATTTTCGCTGCGGCCGCCGCAGTGATTTCCTCTGCGGCCGCCGCAGTGATTTTCCTCAATTGAGGCTTGGCGTGAGAATCCTCGTCACTGGCGGAGCGGGTTACATCGGCAGCCATGCCACGCGGCTCCTCGAACGGGCGGGCCATGATGTCTGGGTGTTCGACAACCTCGTGCTCGGACATCGCCGCGCGGTCGATTCGCGGCGGTTGATCGTCGGCGACCTGCTCGACCGCCCGAGCCTGACGAAAGTTCTCCACGATCACCAAATTGAGGCGGTGCTGCATTTCGCCGCGTTCTCGCAAGTGCCCGAGTCGGTGAGCGATCCTGCGCGGTACTATCAAAACAACGTCGGCGGAAGCTTGAATTTGCTCGAAGCGATGCGGGCTTGCGGCGTGCGGCGGATTGTCTTTTCGAGCACGGCCGCGACCTACGGTATTCCGGAGCATCTGCCGATCACGGAGCAAGAGCCGCAGCGACCGATCAACCCGTATGGGTTTTGTAAGTTGGTGATTGAGCAGGCGCTCCACGATTACGCGACCGCGTATGGCTTGGGCTATGCGGCTTTGCGCTATTTTAATGCGGCGGGCGCGTCTCCCGACGGCGACATCGGCGAAGACCATCAGCCCGAGTCGCATTTGATTCCCCTGGTGCTGCAAGCGGCCCTGGGACAGCGGCCGCAGATCACCATTTTTGGCGACGATTATCCAACCCCTGATGGTACTTGTATCCGCGATTACATCCATGTCGACGACCTGGGGCAATATCACGTTCGAGCGCTGGAGTGCTTGCAGCCCGGCGCGGAATTGCGGTTGAATCTCGGCATTGGCCGCGGATACAGCGTGCAAGCGGTGATTGAGGCGTGTCGCCGCGTGACGGGGAAAACAATCCGCATCGCGCGTGGAGCGCGCCGGCCGGGCGACCCGCCGGAGCTCGTCGCCGACCCGGCGGCCGCGCAGCGTTTGCTCGGCGTGCACACGGGCCTCTCCGACCTGGAAACGATTGTCGAGACCGCGTGGAAATGGCATCAAAGCCATCCTCACGGTTACAATGACCGTTGACGCCGGCGCGCGCCGGGACGGAACGCTCGGTCCGCGCCTGCGCCGTTTTCAAAAGATCGGTCAGGCTCAAATCCAGTCTGTCTGGCGTGGTCTATTTGATTTTTCGGTTTTCATTTTTCTGTCTTTACTCCCATGGCTGAATCCGATCCGTTTGTCGTTCCGGATCCAGCCTTGGCGCGGACGCGGCGCGAACTGAAAACGTGGCAGCGGTATTTTTACGCGGTTTGCGTCGTCACGATTTGCGGGTTCGTCTGCTGGGGCGGGTTTTCGATCGGCCTTTCGGTCACCAATGTGGCCATGTGTTTTTTGGCCGGCGTGGCGATGGTCGCCGTCTGGTTCGGACATGGCCCTGGCGTGTTGGCCGCGCTGCTCGGGATGTTCGTCTTCGACTTCATGTTCATCGAGCCGCGGCTCGGCTTTTCGCGAAGCGATTCGCAATATTTCGTCACTTTTGGCGTGATGATCGGCATCTCGCTGTTGATCAGCGAGCTGACCGCGCGGCTGCAAAAGCAACTGCGCGAGTCGCGCCGGCAAGAGCGCCGGACGGCTGAATTATTTCTCGCCTCGCAACGGCGCGAGCGGCGCACGTCGCTGCTGTATCAGATCACGCGCCACATGAGCGGCGGCGCGCCGGCCGACGAGCTGTTGAACACCGCCGGCGACAAGCTCCGCGAATACACGGGAGATCAGGTTGGCATCTTCTTGTGCGGCGCCGCCGAACCGCTTGAACTCTGTTATGGCGATCCGCAAGCGCTCGGCCGCGACCCGGAGCTTGCGCTGGCCGCCGGCCGCGTCGCTCATCAACGCCGTCCCGTCGGCCAGGAGACGGCCCATTTCGCGCGCAATGGTTGGCATCTTTTTCCCATGATCGGATCGCAGCGCATGATCGGCGTGCTCGTGCTGCCGGCGCACCAAGACGCCGCGGCGCAGGATGCCGAGGAGCTGCAGCTTTTGGAAACCTGCGCGCGGCTGATTGCGCTCTCGATCGAACGCGACCAATTGATTTACGAAACACAGCAAGCGCAGCTTCAAGTTCAGTCGGAGCAATTGCGAAATTCGTTGCTGAGTTCGGTTTCGCACGACCTCCGCACGCCGCTGGCCATGATCGCGGTGACTGCCTCCGGATTGCTCGAAAACTCCACCGAACAAACCTGGTCGCAACAACGCGAGATGCTGCAAACGGTCGTCGATGCTTCGCATCGCCTCGCGCGCCAAGTCGAAAACTTGCTCGGCATGGCGCGGCTCGATTCAGGCAAATTAATTTTGGAACGCGAATGGGAGTCAATCGAAGAACTGCTCGAGGTCGCGCTGGCACGGCTCCGCCAAGAATTGAAAAACCACACGATTTTGGCCCATATTCCGCCCGATCTGTCGTTGTTGTGGGTAGCGGGCGAGTTGTTCGAGCCAGTGCTGGTCAATCTGTTGGAAAACGCCAGCCGCTATACGCCGCCCGGCAGCACCATCGAAATTTCCGTGCGCCGCTGCGGCGAGCAAGTCGAAATCACGATCGCTGATGACGGGCCCGGCTTGCCTGCCGGCACGGAATTGAAAGTATTTGATAAATTTTTTCGCGGCGGCACCGAAGTGGCTGACGGGCAATGGGGCATTGGGATGGGGCTGGCGATATGTCAAGGAATCGTTAAGGCGCATGGCGGCGAGATTCGGGTAGAGAGCGAGACCGGTAAAGGCTCA
>DASRSE010000061.1:0-11047 GCA_035656655.1 Pirellulales bacterium | reverse complement strand
TCATCTCTTCCCTGGCGGGCCGTTCCTCCGATACGGCTTCTTCGAGACGATGCCTAAAATTGTGAGGCGCACGTCTTCCTCACGGACCACCTGCTTCCGTGTGTAGACAACAACTTGTTGCGCGCCGACCATAACGATCGTAGTATACATGAGGACATCGGCGACGCGGACCGAGAGGCCGACGTTCGGAGACGTCGGAAAGTTTGCGCTGTCGCGAGCTACGAGCGACGCTCCCCACGATGTGGCCGCCAGAGGCGGGTCGCTGGACTTGCGGTTCGTGTCGTTTCCCAAGATCCCGTGCTCGGCGTCAATGGAAATCGCGTTGGTCGTGCCGCTGGTCGGCAGCGTGACGGGACCAGGGAAAACAAGGGCACGCGGCGCGCCGATTTGCACTGCTGGCGGCAGAGAGTGCATAATGGGGCCATCGCTCGCCCACCGTGGTTTTCCAGGAGAGTTTTCCATGTCTCCCCGCTTGTTGTGTCGCTGCTTATTGGTTTTGGGCCTGGGTCTCTTCGGCGGCCGCAGCGGACACGCCGAGCCGCCCGCCAAGCTGCCGGCCAAGCTCAAGATCCTGTTTCTTGGCGACAATGGCCATCACCAACCGCACGAACGGTTCAAGCAACTGCAACCGGTGCTGGAAAAGCGCGGCATCGAACTTACTTATTCCGCCGACCTGAACGATCTGAACGCGCAGCATCTGGCCGCCTATGACGGCCTTTTGATCTATGCGAACGCGGAGAAGATCGAGCCCGGCCAAGAACAGGCGTTGCTCGACTTTGTCGAAGGGGGGAAAGGGCTGATCGCGCTGCACTGCGCTTCGTACTGTTTTCTGAACTCGCCGAAATATGTGGCGCTGGTCGGCGCGCAGTTCAAAAGCCACAACACCGGCACATTTCGCGTGCAGCCGGCGCCGGTCGAGCACCCTATTTTGAAAGGTTTTGGCGGCTTTGAAAGTTGGGACGAAACCTACGTCCATACGAAACACAACACGAAGGACCGCACGGTTCTTGAATATCGCGTCGAGGGAGACTTGCACGAGCCGTGGACCTGGGTGCGGACCCAAGGCCGCGGCCGCGTCTTCTATACCGCTTGGGGGCATGATGAACGCACCTGGGGAAACCGCGGCTTTCAAAACCTGGTCGAGCGCGGAATACGCTGGGCCTGCGGGCAAGACCCCGCGCTGGCTGGCCCCTTTGCCGATCAGCCAAAAATGAACGCGCGGCGCACCGATCTAAAACCGTTTGAATATGTCGACGCGACCGTGCCCTTCTATGCGCCCAGCGGCAAGTCCGGACCGAAAAAGAAAATGCAATTGCCCTTGGAGCCGGCCGAGTCGCTCAAGCACATGGTGCTGCCGGTCGGTTTTGAAGCGCGGCTCTTTGTTTCCGATGCCGAACTTGGCGGCAAACCAATCTGCATGAATTGGGACGAGCGCGGCCGACTTTGGGTGGCCGTGACCGTCGACTATCCGAACGAGATGCAGCCGCCCGGCGCCGGCCGCGACAAAATCCTGATCTGCGAAGACACGACCGGCGCCGGCAAAGCCGATAAGATCACCGTCTTCGCTGACAAGCTGAGCATCCCGACCAGTTTGATCTTCGCCCGCGGCGGGGTCATCGTCCAGCAGGCCCCCGACACCCTCTTTTTGAAAAGCTCGAAAGACGACGACCATTGCGACGAGCGCAAAGTGCTGTTCTCCGGCTGGGGCATCCACGACACGCACGCCGGGCCGAGCAATCTGCACTATGGGTTCGACAATTGGATCTATGGCATGGTGGGCTATTCCGGCTTCGACGGCACGGTCGGCGGCGAGCATCTGAAATTCAACCAGGGCTTTTACCGCTTTCTCCCGGACGGCTCCAAGCTAGAACTGCTCCGCAACACGAACAATAATTCTTGGGGACTGGGCTTTAGCGAAGAAGGCATCTTGTTCGGCTCGACCGCCAATGGCAACCCGAGCGTGTATATGCCGATCCCGAATCGCTATTACGAGTCGGTGCGCGGCTGGTCTTCGAGCGTGCTGGGAGGGATCGCCGGCAATCCGCCCTTCGCGCCGATCACCGACAACGTGCGCCAAGTCGATTTTCATGGCCACTTTACCGCGGCGGCCGGGCACGCGCTCTACACGGCGCGCAACTATCCAAAAACCTATTGGAATCGGACCGCGTTTGTCTGCGAGCCGACCGGCCATTTGCTGGCCACCTTTGAGATTGAGCCGCAGGGGGCGGACTTTCGCTCGCACGTCGGCTGGAATCTGCTGGCCAGCGACGACGAGTGGACCGCTCCCATCGCCGCTGAAGTCGGTCCCGACGGCAATGTTTGGATGATCGATTGGTACAACTATATTGTGCAACACAACCCGACGCCGGCCGGCTTTAAAACCGGCAAGGGGGGCGCCTACGAAACGAACCTCCGCGACAAGACGCACGGGCGGATTTATCGGCTCGTCTACACGGGCGACGATGGCAAACAGTTCAGCCAACCCCCTGACTTGGCGCATGCCGATCTGGCCGATCTCTGCTCGGTGTTGCGGCACGAAAACATGTTTTGGCGGATGCAAGCGCAGCGGTTGCTCGTCGAACGGCATCAGCCGCGGATTGGACCGCTGTTGCTCCAGATGTTGGCAGATCAGACCACGGACTCGGAGGGGTTGAATACGCCGGAAATCCATGCGATCTGGGCGTTGCAAGGGCTGGGCCTGACCGACGGCCAAGATTCGCCCACCTTCCATGCTTTGATCGCGCTGTTGAAGCACCCCTCGGCTTCGGTGCGCCGCGCGGCGGTACAGGTTCTGCCACGGACGCTCGTGGGGGCGGGCGAATTGGCAAAGAGCCACATTTTGAACGATCCCGACCCGCAAGTTCGGTTGGCGGCGTTTTTGGCCGCTTCGGAAGCGCGTGATTGTTCGTGGCTGTTCGAGTATTTCGTGCAAGCCTTTTTGGATGACGCGAATCTACGCGATCCCTATTTGCTCGATGGCTTGACGATCGCGTCGGCGGCGCATGCGCGCGGCCTGTTTCGCGCGCTGGCGCATCGCGCCGTCACGGCCGATATGCCGGCTCCGCCGCCGGGCCCGCGCCAGCTCGCTTATTCGCCGGCCGCGCTGGAGCGATTGACGATCGTCGCAAATCATTATGCGCGCGGCGCGAAGTGGGAGCCCGAAGGGGACCTCTTGACCCAGCTCACGCAAATGCAGCCCGACATTGCCGCCGCCCTGATCTCCGGGTTCGACAAAGGCTGGCCGAAGAACACCCCGGTCCCGCTGACCGCGAAAGACGAGGACGCCCTCGAGACGCTGGTCAAATCGTTGCCCGCGGAGGCGCGCGGACGACTCGTGTCTCTCGCGCGTCGCTTGGGGAGCAAGCGGCTTGAGCAATTTGGCGCGGAAATCTCCGCCGGATTCAAGACCGTGGCCGAAGATGCCAAGGCGAGCGTGCCGGAGCGCATCGCCGCGGCGCGGCAGTTGATCGAATTTCGCAAGTCGGACCCCGACGCGGCTGCCGGCTTGATCGCGATCCTTTCGCCGCGGACGGGCCCGGAGTTGGCCGCCGGGCTGCTCGAGGCGCTGTCGCATAGCGAAGCGCCCGACGCCGGCAAGCAGCTTTTGGCGGCGTTGGACGGGCTGGCCCCTGGCGTTCGCAGCGCCGCCGTGCGTGTGCTCTTGGCGCGGCCGGTTTGGACGAACGCGCTCCTCGATGCGGTTGAACAAGGAAAGCTCTCGTTGAGCGAGCTCGCGCCCGATCAGCGCGCCGGGTTGATTGCGAATCCCGATCCGGCCGTGCAGGCTCGCGCCCGGGCGCTGCTCGCAAAAGGCCATGATCTGCCCAATCCCGACCGGCAAAAAGTGATCGACGAATTGCAACCCTTGACGCTAAAGACGGGCGATCCGGCGCTCGGCAAGCTGGTCTTCACGAAGAACTGCGCCAAGTGCCACACACATGGCGGCGAAGGGGGCAAAGTCGGCCCCGACCTGACCGGCATGTCGGTCCACCCGAAAGACCATTTCCTGATTGACATTTTCGACCCGAGCCGTAGCGTCGAAGGCAATTTTCGCGTCTATCGCGTCGCGACCGCCGACGGACGCATGTTCAACGGCTTGCTCGCTTCGGAAACCAAGAACGCGATCGAGCTGATCGACGCCGAAGCCAAGCATGTCACGCTCCAGCGCGACGAAATCGAGGAGCTGATCGGCTCGAAAAAATCGCTCATGCCCGAGGGCTTCGAAAAGCTGCTAAAGCCCGACGACATTGTGAACCTGCTCGAGTTTTTGACCCAAAAGGGCAGATACGTGCCGCTGTCGCTCGACAAGGTGGCGACCGTCGTCACGACCAAAGGGATGTTCTATAGCGAAGAGAGCAGCGTCGAACGGATGATCTTCCCGGATTGGAAAGAGAAGAAATTCAACGACGTCCCCTTCCTCTTGGTCGATCCACAGGGCGATCGCGTGAAGAATGCGATCATGCTCTACAGCCCCAACGGCAAGCAGCCGCCGCACATGCCCAAATCGGTCCTGCTCGATTGCAACTCGCCGGTCCGCGCGATTCATTTGCTCAGCGGCGTCAGCGGTTGGGGAGCCCAGGCGCCGGCGAAGGACGGCTCGGTCTCGCTGATTGTGCGGTTGCATTATGCCGATGGCAAAACCGAGGACCATCCACTGAAAAACGGCGTGCAGTTCGCCGACTACATCGGCCGCTTCGACGTTCCTGAGTCCAAGTTCGCGTTTGGTCTGCGGGGCCAGCAGATCCGCTATCTGTCGGTGCCGGTCGATCGTCCAGCCGAAGTCCAGCAGATTGAGTTCGTGAAAGGGCCTGACGCCACCGCGCCGATCATCATGGCCGTGACGATCGAACGGCCCAATTCAAAGTGAGCCGCGGCCGCAAGCGACCTTCGCGGCCGCTTCGATTGCGCGACTCTCCTCGCTACGAGCGAGAAGCCTCAAGACGAAATTTTTTCTGCCACGTCGCCTCAACGGGCTATTGAAGCAGTCGACCGCCTGCGCCAGCGTACGGATGCGAGGCCAAAACGATGACGCAGGCCGCATGTTGCGAGCCGCGCGGAGTTACGCTCAGCACTTGGCGAGGTTGAAAAATGCGACGATTGCGACGCCGGCAATTTCAACAGGCCGCTAAGCGATGATCTGCTTGATCGGTTCGGCGCCTTCGACCCCGACCAGTCTTTGGTCGAGGCCATTGAAGAAGTAGCTAAGCCGATTCGGGTCGAGGCCCATCTGGTTCAAGATGGTCGCATGGAGATGCTTCACGTGGAAGCGGTCGGTGACGGCAGCGCTGCCCAGTTCGTCGGTTTCGCCGACGCTGATGCCCCCCTTGATGCCGCCGCCGGCCAACCACATCGAGAAGCCATAGGCATTGTGGTCGCGGCCGGTGCCGAGCGCATATTCGGCGGTCGGTTGGCGGCCGAATTCGCCTCCCCAGACGACGATCGTGGAATCGAGCAGGCCGCGTTGCTTCAGGTCTTTGAGCAGCCCGGCGATCGGCTTGTCGGTATCGCCCGCATGCTTCGAGTGATTTTTGATGATGTCGGAATGGGCGTCCCAATTGTCGTCGTTGTGCGCGCCGCCGGAATAAATCTGGATGAACCGCACGCCGCGTTCGACCAGCCGCCGCGCGAGCAAGCACTTTTGTCCGAAGTCGTTGGTGCGCGGCTCGTCGATGCCATACAAACTGAGCGTTTGTTTGCTTTCTTGCGAATAATCGACCGCCTCGGGGGCGGTGCTTTGCATCTTATACGCCAACTCATAGCTGGCGATCCGCGCGGTCAACTCGCTGTTGTCGGCGCGGCTCGCCAGATGCGTCTGATTCTTCTCGCGGAGATGATCGAGCAGCAACCGCTGGGTGTCGGCCGACATGCCGTCGGGCAGCGCCAAGTTGTGAATTGGCACTCCGCTGGCGCGAATCACCGTCCCTTGATAGGCCGCCGGCATGTATCCGCTCGACCAATTCTTGGCCCCGCTGATCGGGCCCCCTTTGTGATCGAGCATCACGACGAAACCCGGCATGTTTTCGTTTTCGCTCCCCAGCCCGTACGTGATCCACGAGCCCAGCGCCGGATTTCCGCTGAGGATGCGGCCGGAATTCATCATCAGCATGGCGGAGCCGTGGATTGGCGAATCGGCATACATCGAGTGCAAAAAGGCGATGTCATCCACGCAGCCGCCGATATTGGGAAACAGATCGGAAACCTGCTTGCCGCATTGGCCGTAAGGATGAAAAGCCCACTTCGGACCGACCACGCGCCCCTGGTTCTTGTGGCCCCCGCGGCCGAAGGTTTTAATCTCGATCGTCTTGCCGTCGAGCGGATAGAGCTTCGGTTTGTAGTCGAACGTATCGACGTGGCTCGGTCCGCCGTACATGAACAGAAAGATGACGCTTTTGGTCTTGGCCGGAAACATCGGCGGCTTCGGCGCCATCGGATTATCAAACTCTTGTTTCGTTTCGCCGGCCGCGGCGCGCGATTCAAAGAACGAATCGCCCGACAACAGACCCGTCAAGGCCACCCCGCCAAAACCGGCCCCCAATTCCCAGAGAAACTCGCGCCGCGTGCGACCACAGAATTGCGAAGTGTGCGTTGGACGGGTCATGGCGAACTCGGAAAAGGAGAATTGAGAAATGAGACAGGAACTGGCGAAGGCTTGCAGGGGTTGGAAAAAAGCGTCTTAATCGAGATAGTAAAATTCGTTCGCGTTCAAGAGCAGCAAGCGGTATTGTTTCAGGGCTAATGTGGCGTTCATGCCGTCTTTCGCTTGCAAGGCATGCATGAACTGCAAGTCTTGCTGGACCTCTTTGTCATTCGGTTGCCGCGCGCAGGTCAGCCGGATGGCCCGGCGAATTTGTGCGGCCGCGTCGTGCGGGATTTCTTGCTCGAGCCGCGCGGCGAGCGCCGCGGCCTGCTCTTGCGAAAACTCGCTGTTGAGCAGGTTCAAGGCTTGGGTGGGAACGGTTGAGGTATAGCGCACCGGGCAACTGGAATCGGTGTCGGCCGCGTCCAGCTGCGACAAGATCGGCACGATGAGCGACCGCTTCACGTGAATATACACGCTGCGGCGGTTTGATTCCTCCGGAGAAGAAACGCTCCAGCCGGAGCCCGGCACCGACTGGCCAGCCAAGACCTCGCGCGAAATCGGCGGAAAGATGCTCGGTCCGCCTGCTTTCAAATTCAGCCGGCCGCTGACCTCGAGCATTGAATCGCGCGCTTCTTCGGCGGTCAGACGCCGCATGTTGAACCGCCAAAAGAGTTGGTTTCCGCCATCGACCGCCAATGCCTGCGCGTTTCCGGCCGACGACATCTGATACGCGTTCGACATCATCAGCAGCTTGTGCAGCGGCTTCAAATGCCAGCCGTTGGCCACGAACTGCGCCGCTAACCAATCGAGCAGCTCAGGATGGGTCGGCAGCTCGCCCAGCTTGCCGAAGTCGTTCGACGTCGGCACAATCCCGCGGCCAAAGTGAAACTGCCAAACGCGGTTGGCCATCACGCGGGCCGTCATGGGATTTTTGTCCGACGCGATCCAATTGGCCAGGGCCAGCCGGTTGTGGTTCTTGGCCCCCTCCTGGCTTTTGGGCAACTCGAACGGCTGCTCGGTCAGCACCTCCGGAACATTCGGCTGAACCTCATCGCCATGCGCGGCCGGCGTCCCGCGAATGAGGACATACGTCGGCCGATGCCCGCGCTCGTCGACGCACATGATCGGCAACCCGGTCTCGGCGGGCGGAGCGGCTTGGCTCGCCTGCATTTCTTTCGACAACCGGAGGTACTGCGCGGTGAGCTCCTGGCCGATGCGCGCGGGCCCTTGCTGGCGAATCAGATCGGCGAGTTGCGAAGTCGCAAAGCCATCGCTCAAGCCGGCATCGATAAACTGTCCGCCGCCGACCTGGTGACAATGCACGGCGAGCGTGTTCTCGCCGGTCTTCAGCGCGGCCAAGGCCTTTTGATCGAGGGCGATCCGCTGGTACTCCGTCAGATAGCCGGCCGCCTGATAAACCTGTACGCCATTCAGATAGACCTCGACATCATCGTCGTGATGAAGATCGAGCGAGAGATTCTTCGGCAGCGCCTCGAGCGTAAACTTGCGGCGGAGATAGATGTCGTGGCCATGCCATTCCGTATGCACGACCGCGCCCGGCGTGTTCGGGTTGCCAAACCCGCCCGGGCCGCTCTTCCAATCCGTGGCGCTGAAGTCGGGCTGCATCCAATCGCCGGAGGGCTTCTTCGTGAAGTATTGCCACGTTTGGCCGGCTTGCCGCGAGGTGGAAACAAACAGGTGCTCGGTTTGGCCCGGACTCCCCAGCGGCAAAGCGGAATCTCCGCCGTGGGCCTCCGCGAGCGCCGCGGAAAACTTTGCTTCGATTTGGCGGAGCGTGGCGCGCGTTTCGGCAGCGCGTTTCTGCTTCTGGGCCGCCAGCGCCTCGGCTTCTTTTCGCTGCGCATCGGTCTGAAAGTATTTGAGATTCGACACTTGCATGTCGGTGATGTCGTTGAAGAAGGCGACGAGCCGATAATAGTCGCGGGTCGGAATCGGATCCTTCTTATGATCGTGGCACCGTGCGCAGCCGACGGTCGTGCCGAGGAAAACCTGGCTGGTGGTCGAGACAATTCCGTCGAGGACGGTGTAGCGTTCGAGTTCGCGATCGGCCGGCTCGTCATCCCAAATGCCCAGCCGATAATAGCCCGTCGCAATTTCGCCTTCGAGGGTGACCGGTTCGATTTCATCGCCGGCCAATTGCTCGCGAATAAACTGGGTGTACGGCAGGTCGCGGTTGAAAGCGTCGATCACGTAATCGCGATAGCGCCACGCATACGGCTTGGCAGTATCGCGTTCATAGCCATTGGTTTCGGCATAGCGGACCAGATCGAGCCAATAGCGGCCCCACTTTTCGCCGTAATGGTTCGAAGCGAGCAGCCGGTCCAGCAACTTTTCATAGGCGTCCGCGGAGGCATCGTTGACAAATGCATCGACTTCTTCCGGGGTCGGCGGCAGCCCAATCAAATCGTAGTAGACGCGCCGCACGAGCGCGACCCGGTCGGCGGGGGGAGCGGGGCTTAAACCCTTCGCTTCTAACTTGGCCAGCACGAATGCATCAATCGGGTTGCGCACCCAGGCACTGTTCTTCACCGTCGGCGTCTTCACCGGCCGCACCGGTTGATAAGCCCAATATTGGCGATCCTCCGCCGTGATCCCTTTTTTCTGGACGACTTTTTTCGCCGGCCGCGGCAACTCGGCGCCGGGGGTCCACGGCAAACCCTCTTTCACCCATCGCGTGAGGATCTCAATTTCAGCCGCCGGCAACTTGCCTTTGGGCGGCATCTTTTCGTCTTTATAATTGATCGCCGCCAAGAGCGGGCTGGCGTCGATTGCTTCCGGCGTCACGACCAACCCGGACTCGCCCCCTTGCACCACGCCGGAACGGCTCTTTAAAAACAGGTCCCCTTCGAGCTTTTCCTGATTGCCGTGACACTGAAAACAGCGAGCCGCCAAGATGGGCTGGACTTGTTTTTCAAAAAACTCGATCTGCTCGGGCTTGAACTTCGGCGGCGCTGCGGCAGCGGGCGCCCCTTTTTCGTCCGCGGCCATCGAGGCCAGACTCAGGGCGAGCAGGGCCGTAGCGGCCAACATTCCCCAGCGGATAGACTTCAAAAAACAAGGCATGGCTTCGCGAGGCAGCAAAAGGGGGACGGAGGCAGGGAGGGGCGTTTCGCGGCGGATTCTCCGGCCGCGAGCGGTCTTCGCATTATAGACGAAATGGGCGTCCGCGGCAGACCTGAACAGGGGCTGTCGGCCTGCTCCGGCCGAGCGGCCTTCAACTACAATGAATTCTCGCCCCTGGACCCTCGGAAAACCATGCCGCGAACCGACCCGCACCTATCTGAAACGGACATTCGGCCCGCGATGGACCGTGTGGCGATTGTCCGCGCCGACGAGGCCGATCCGCGCGCCTTTTTGGCGTCTGGCGCCGTGTGCGGCGCGCTCGGCCACGTCCGCATTCGCCACCTGGCGGCCGGCAATTTGCCGTGCCCCTTTCGGATCGTCCGGACGAAGCTGGGCGGAACCTTTTTTCTTGCCTGCTATGGCGGCGAAGGGCGCGTCCTGGTCGATGGCCGCTGGAAAGTCTGCCGCGCCGGCCAAGCCGCCTTGCTTCCGCCCGGCACGCTCCACGCCTTCCATACGGCCGAGAAAAAAAGTTGGGATATCTGCTGGGTCCGCTATCAGGAATCGCCCGGCCAAAAGCCGCTGGCGGCCGTGCATTCTCCGCTGCTTGCGCAGTACGATCCGGAACCGCTCCGGCTGGCGATCCTCGGACTCCATCGCGAGTGCACCGAGCAGAACACGCCGGCGCTGCTCGAGCGCTGGGTGGAATTGATCCATGCGTATGTGCTGCGCTTCGCGCAGCCTGCCAGCCTCGATCCGCGGCTGTGGGAACTCTGGACGCGCGTGGCGGAAAAACTCGCCCAGCCGTGGAGCGTCGCAACGATGGCGCACGCGGCCCATCTCGGCGAAAAACAATTGCAGCGGCTGTGCCGCCGCGAATTGGGCCGCACCCCGCGACAGCAGTTGATCTGGTTGCGAATGCGGCGCGCAGCGGAGTTGCTCACGTCGACCGGCGGCAAAATTGAAACGATCGCAGCCCAGGTGGGCTATGACAATGCGTTCGTCTTCTCGAGCACATTCAAACGGGTGATGGGCTTTTCGCCGTCAGAATATCCCGGCCGCCGGCAACTGCGGACGACTCCGGTGCTGGAGCGGACGATCGAGAGCTGAAGCGCCGCGCTGGGCCACTGCTAGGGCGCTGCTCGGACTCTCGTTACCCAAAATTCTTTTGACAATCGGCCCGAGCTTGATAGGCTATCGAAAAGCAACAGGCGCTTCTCCAAGAGGGCTGCGGGCAGATGAGACTGGGCAGCTCATTCGAGATTTCGATTCCGCATATCACTCCAGCGCATTTTCGCATTCGCGGAGGGTTCTGTCATGCTGGCTAGATTTTGCTCGGGCGCGGTGGCAAGGCTCGCCGTGCTCGCTTCGCTGACCATGATC
>DASRSE010000060.1:0-12187 GCA_035656655.1 Pirellulales bacterium | reverse complement strand
CCAAACCGGTTTGCAGACGGTGTAGCAAATGTCGCGGGTCTTGGTTTCCCAGACCGGTTTGCAAACGGTGTAGTTCACCGTGCGGTACTTGGTTTCGTAGACCGGTTTGCAAACGGTGTATTCTTCGTCACGGTACTGTGTTTCGTTGACGTACTTGACGCAGTCGATCGTCTTGTTTTCGCAGACCGTTTCATAGACGGTCTTGTAGCAGGTGTAATTCTGCTGTTCATAGACGACTTCTTTGCAAGTCTTCATCACCGTGTGACACGCTTGCTTGTCGCCGGCATAGTCCGCCGTGTCGGAACTACCGCAGCAAACGTAACGGGCCGCGCCGCAATAACAACCGGCCTCGGCTTGGGCCGCTGCGGCTAACAACACCGCAATAATCGGCACTACCAACATCTTTTTCATTGCCTGCCTCCTTGTGGACGGCTCAGAGGGGTGGAAGGGTGGTCCTGGTCCGGCGAGTTTTCTCGCCATAGCGATTTGATCGACTAGCGCAGCCCATCTACATTAGCTGCCCTTTGCAAATACCGTGAATTACGAATTCCGTGAGAATTCCGTAGTCGTTGCGATGGATGCAATCGCCGCCAATCGACTGTTGCTATCGTCAATCTAGGCCAGCTGCCTAAAGTGAAAGGAATAGAAAACTTTAGATCACTGCGCAGTTCCCGGCGTTTGCACAAAATGATTTGACACGTCCGTTTGACAACCTATGAATCTTGTGGAAGCAATTGCGGCCGTCGCAGCATAGCGCGGCACGGCCCGGGTTGCCTGCCTATTCCAACCATTCATTACAGGCGGTCAAGTCGCGGCGGAGAAGCCAAGGGGCTTGCTCCCGCGACAACGTCGGACACTTATTAGGGGAGATTGTGTGATGCGTGCGAATCGTCGTTCCGGTTTTACCCTGGTCGAAATTCTGATTGTGGTGGTGATCATGGCCGTTTTGGCGGCGACCATCATTCCGCAATTCAGTTCCTCGGCGACCGACGCCAAGAACAGCTCGCTGGCCTTCAATCTGCACACGCTCCGCTCGCAAATCGAGCTCTATAAGCTGCATCACAACGGCGCCGTGCCGACGATTACCTCCGGCGCGCTGCCTCAATTGACGCTCTACACCGACGCCTCTGGCGGCACCAACGCGACCGCCGACACGACCCACGTCTATGGACCGTATGTCCAAGGCAAATTGCCGACCAATCCGCTCAATAACTCGAACTCGGTCATTGCGACGGCCGCCTTCCCGCCGACCGCCTCGACGACCGACGGCGGCTGGCTGTACAACGAAACCAGCGGCCAGATCGCTCCGAACGCGGACGGCCACCTCGAGGACTAATCGTGGAGATTGGCCGGCGCGGGGTACGGCCCGCGCGGCGGATCGCCACACAAGCTGAGTACAAGCTCCGATCGCTATCGCCGCGATTCGGGGCTTGTTCGCTGCGCAGCCCCGCGTTTTCCCAGAAAAAAGATCGGCATTTTACTCGCATGCGGCTCGTCTTCCGCTTTTCTCGATCGCACTCTCGCTGCGCCGCCTTCACACTGATCGAAGTGTTGATTGTGGTGATGATCATGGGCATCATCGCGTCGATCATCATGCCGCAGATGATGTCGTCGGCGCTCGACTCGCGCGACGCGGCCTTAGCGCATAATTTGCACATCTTGCGAAATCAAATCGACCTTTTCAAAACGCAACACAACGACAATCCGCCCGGCCTCAACGGCGGAACGCCCGAAACACAGCTCATGCAATACACCAATGCGAATGGCGACACCTCGGCGACTCCCGACGCGAACCACCCGCTAGGCCCTTACTTCGCCGAACGCAGCTTGACCAATCCGTTCAATCACGCGAGCCATTGGAAGCTGTCGGCGGATCCCGCGAATGAAACGCCCGACCAGGCACTCGCGGACGCCGGCGAAGTCGTCGGCTGGTTCTACAACCCGGCCAGCGGACAAATCGCGGCGAATGCCGAGGGGAATGGTTCCGATGGAACGGCGCGCGTCAAACAATAGCGAACGCGCTCCGGCTTCGGCCGGCGCCGAGCGGCGCGCCGGCAGGCGGTCCAGTCGCCCACTTGAGCGAGATAAGCCCATCATTTACAGTACACGAGCCGTAACCGCGCCGGTTTGTCGCCGCCGGGCCTGATACCGGGTCCGTGCGGGGGGCAGTCTGCGCCGGCCGAACGTCTGACAGCGCTACCTCGCCGGGCCACTGTATGACCGACCCCAAACCGAAGTCCAACGGCGCCAGTTCGGACCAGAACGTTCCGTCCGCCGTGGTGAGCCGGCTGAGCCTCTACCTCCGCGAATTGCAACGCTTGCTCCGCGACGGCCAGGCGACGATCAGTTCCAGCGGGCTCGGCCGATTGTTGAACTTCACCGATGCGCAAGTTCGCAAGGATCTGGCCTATTTCGGGCATTTCGGCTACCCCGGCGTGGGCTATCGCTGCGAGGAACTGGTCGCACAGATACGCAAAATTTTAGGGACCGACCGCGGTTGGGCGGTCGCGCTAATTGGCATCGGCAACCTCGGCCGCGCGTTGCTCGGTTACAAGGGCTTCTTGCGGCAAGGGTTCCGGTTTGTCGCCGCGTTCGACAACGAACCGAAGGTGATCGGCAGCGAGATCGACGGCATCCAGGTCTATTCGCTGGACGCCTTGCCTGAAGTGGCCAAAGAAAATAGGATAAGGCTCGCCGTGCTGGCGGTCCCGGCGGCGTCGGCCCAGGCGGTGGTCGATCAGGTCGTGCGAGCAGGCATCGAAGGGGTGCTGAATTTTGCCCCGGTCACGCTGAATTTGCCCCCTGTCGTGAGCCAGGTGGGCGTCGACTTGGCGATCGAGCTTGAACGTCTTTCGTTCGCGGTGATGAAGTCGGTCGGAGAATCGCAAAAAGAAGCGGAACCCGAGAATCGCGAGTTGGAAAAGTAGGCGGCGCGGTTCATTTTTTACCCGGTGGTGTAATGGTAACACTAGAGATTTTGGCTCTCTCATTCAAGGTTCGAATCCTTGCCGGGTAGTTTGTCTTTTACTGCGGCGCGCCCTTCTGGCGGCAGCGTCTCTGGCTCCGTCATTCCCGCGTAGGCGGGAATCCAGAACGTCGCGGGCGCATCGTCATTCCCGCGCAGGCGGGAATCCATTGGCCCACAGGAAGGCCATAGTTAACCGCGACCCACTGGATTCCCGCCTGCGCGGGAATGACGGCCCGCGAAGCGCGCGTCGCGGATTAGGGCGTCTTCTTCTCGGTCGGTTTCTCGTTTGCCGGTTGGCCTACGGTTGGCTTGGCGCCGCTGGCTTTGTCGGTTTTCTTATCGGTGTCGCCGGCTGCGGTCGCGGCAGGCTTGAATTCTCCGATGGTGACGGTGCGCAGCGCCAGTTCGCCTTGGGCCCCCAAGGGGACTTCTTTGGCCAACGTGTCGGAAATGCGCCAACCGACAATCAAGAAGTAGTTGTCTTCTTGAAGCAGATTTAAGATAAGAATGCCCGGCTCGGTGGTGTCGGCCTTGGAGTTGTTGCGGCGGAAAAAGAACTGCTGCAACCCCTTGGCGACCACCCGTTTCCACTTCCGCGGTTGGCCGTCGAGACTGTTCACTTCGACATCGGTCCAGTCGGTGGTTTCCGGGATTTTTTTCTTCAAGGCGGCTTGCACCATTGCGATGCGGCTTCCCCACTGCGCCTTCTCTTGATCGGTTTTGCCGATCGGCCCGGCGGCCAGATAAAAGTAATATGGTTGCTCTTCGTTCCTTTCGACGCGATTGTATTTGCCTTCGAACGTCCGCTGAAAACCCGGCAACTTAACCATTGGCAACAACCGCCGCTCGTTGATCAGGTCTCCTTGATAGTCGTCGGGGTGCGGCGAATCGACCCCGAACGCGCTATGAAAAATTCTCGGCACGCGAATTTTAAACGGCGAGTCGGGCACTTCCGTCGGCGAGTAGAGGGCCGTATAAGGCGACTCCGCTTCTTCTTGCTGGAGCGTCTTGCTGTACTGATCTTCGTAATGACCGGTCCCGCAGCCGACCAACGTGAAGCTCGATCCGATCAACAACGCGGTCCAAACTGCACGCTTCCGTAGCAAGACCACAGCGACTTCTCCGCGAAAAAGGGGGGCGAACCGGATCCAAATTCAAGCTGCCGCCAGAGGCTGCGCCGCCTGGACCGGCTGAACGGGGCTGTCCGAATAATAGCTGAGGACCGCCCGGTTCTCAAGCGCGCCGCCGGGCCGCACCGGTCATGCCGCCAATCCATGCGGCCGCGAGCCGGCAACCGCTCACCACTGCGTCGCCACGTGAAAGCCCTCGAGCGTAATTTCATGCGTGGCACTGTTCAACTGGAGCAATGGTTTGTCCCCGTAATAGGACGCCCAGGCTGAAAACGAGCTCGGCGGCCCCACCAGATAATCGCAGCCGGCCAAAGCGGCCAGATCGCTCATGAACGGGGCCGGCTCATGCAGCACGCGGTGCGGCGGAAATGCCCCCTCCGGAATCGGCTCGTCCGAACAGGCGAGAAACGCGACGCGCCGGCCTGGAAACAAATCTGCGACGCGGTCAAACACCGCGCGGTACTGTTCCCACGTGTAAAAATACTTGCCGCCGGCGAACAAGCGATAATCGCCGCGCCGCAAATGCATGCCAACGAGGACGTCGGCCTCGAGCCGGGCGCGGCGCACGCGTTCTGCCGCCTCCGACTGAAACGGCTCGCACGGATGAAATAGCTCGCGAATCGCCGCGGCATGTTTAATCATCTCTGCCTCGGCGCGGAACATCCACCCGGTCAGAAACATCCGTTGATACCGGGCGCGCCACACGAAATCGGGAGCAGCCAACTCGAAGGACTCCGACTCCGCCAACTCGATCGCCCCCGTCCACCGGCCGGCCGGCGCGAACCGCGAGACAATCCGCCCCAGGCGATAGAGCCCACGCCGCGCGAGCTCGCGCCGCCGGCGCGAGACGGGTCGGCGCGGCGGCAGCGGATAGCGGCACAACCAATTCTCGCGCCAACTGGCAAAATAGTCGGCGTTGGCGCCGAACATCGGACACAACAGCGTCAGGTCGTTCTCGATCGCGCAGGCCAGCAAGTTGGCAAAGAGAAAGAGCTGGTTTCCCAGTCGTCCATAGGGCTTGGCATGAATCAGCATGGACGATGCAGATCGACAGAGGAAGCCGTGCGCCAACTTCGCAGCACGAGAAAGCTGCGCCGAACCATCACGCCGAACCGTCATGCCGAACAGTAGCACAGGCGGCGCTGATCTTCAACGTCCGGCTACTCGCAGATCGAGTCGAACAGAATGCAGCCGGCCGGTTGCAGCCCGCGACGGTGCAACTCCGCGAGGTTTCGGCCGATGGCGCGGCGCGTCGTTTGCCCCAGATCGAGCAGTAAATAGACCGCTGCCAAGGCCGGCAGTTGGGCGCAAGCAGGCAGCGCCGTCGCGGCGGTTCCGACGAAAAGCTGCGAGGGGGAGCTGCGGCCCGCGTCGCGCGGCGGCCCGAACTCGGTTGCTTGGCCCGCGCGATCGAACCGGACAAGATGCGGTTGCTGGCCCGTCTGCTGCGCAAAATGTTCAGCCAATTCTTCCCAGAAGCATCCCAAGTCGAGCCCCTCGTCCGGCAACAAAAACAAGATTGCCGGCGCGGCGTGCGCGGCGACTTGATACCGAATGTTCTGGCAGAGCCCTTCCAGACGCAAGGCCGCCAACCGCTCGCCGAGCGCCGCTCGATCATGCTCGGCCAATTCGGCTAAGCTCGGCTCGTCGAAAATCGGCGCCTCGTCGGTCGTGAATTCCAGCGTAGACGGCTCGTCCAGTTCCATCGCGGCGCTGCTCGCGGCCGGCTCCGGTTCATCTGCGACCTCAATCGCCGACTCATGACCGAAAAAAATCGACAAGGGGGGAGGCACCGGCGATTGCGACGACGGCACATCCACATGCGTCGCGATCCGTTCGGGCCGCGGCGGCGGATTGATTCGCGTCGCGGCGCCCGGCCTTTTCGGCAATGGCGGCGGAGTCAGCGCCGGCTTGGCCGAGACCGGCGGACCCACATTCAATGTCAATGAATCGGCCTCAGGCGGCGCGATAGCGGATCGAGCTGGCTCGGAGGAATCAGCAAGGGGCGCCACGGCGGCGTCTGCTCCGCGGTCTGGCGTTGCCGGCGCGAAGCTAGGAGCCGCGGGGACGAGGGTCTCGGGAATCTGGATCAGAGGCACAACCACCGATCCCCTCGCCGGCAACGGGGGAGGCGTGAGCCGCGCCGCTGCCGGCGCACCTTCCGTGATTTGAGGCGCCGCAGTCGCGGCCGCGTGGGGCGCGGGAGAGCATGGCCGAGCGGACCTTGGCGGCGGAAGGACGGCCAATTGCCGCGCGACGGGCGGCGCATGGGGCGTCAAATTCATCGTTCTGCCCAGACTCAAATCCTCGGTCCAGAACGTGCTCTCCTCGGACGCCTCAAACGTGTCCAGCGCTGCGAGCAAGGCGTCGGCCGCGATCGGCATTGGCCGCACTTGCGCCTCCTTCCGGACTGGCAACGCGGCATTCGCGATCGCGGCACTCGTTCCAGAGAACGCGTTGCCGACAGCAACGTCGTCGGAAGGGGCATGGCCAAAGACGTTGCCGCCAAATTCGGCTGCTGGGAGGGCTGCCTTGCTGGCAGCCGTAAGCTCGGATGGCGATTTGGCCGCCCATGGCAATGGACGGCGCG
This sequence comes from Pirellulales bacterium, assembly GCA_035656655.1. Taxonomy (GTDB): domain Bacteria; phylum Planctomycetota; class Planctomycetia; order Pirellulales; family DASRSE01; genus DASRSE01. The sequence goes on along the minus strand of DASRSE010000060.1, from coordinate 5,499 downwards.
ATTCGGCGCCGCCGGAAAACAGGCGGTCCGCGGCCCGAGGTTGGGACGAGGCGGCTGCTGCCGGAAAAAACTTCGGCGCGGGGACGGCCGCCGCCGAGGAACTCGCCGACCGCGTCTCGAGTTGCTGAAGGGCCTTTAGCAGCACGCTCATGCGCACCTCAACCGCGGCGAAGCTTGGCAAAAAGTTGGCGATACTCTTGGCGACGAACAGGCTGTGGCGAAACGGGCGCCGCAATCAGCGCCTCCGGAGGCGCGTCCTCGATCACGATCAAATCGGCATCCTCATCCACCAGCACCGTCGCCTCGCTCGGCATTTCGAGAGCGACCGGACGAACCGCCGCCTCCGCATGACGATCCGCGGCAGGCTGGGACGGAGAACTCGACCGGGCTTGATCGCGCTCCCGATCTTCGTGCGCGAGCTCCGTTTGCAGCACTGGTAATAGCGACGCGGCAATTTGCGACACGCCGGAATAAGCGGCCGCGCATTTCAGAGGCGCGCTCGGCGTATGGGACCCGGTCGTCGAGCGAATGGCGGGCGCCGTTTCCGCGGCGAGCGACAACGGCGCGCTGGCCGGCCGAATTTCATAGGAGGTCAGCAATCGCGATAGCTCTTGGCCTTCGCGGCTGCTCACCTGCGGCCGATCGTGAAACGTGCCTGCCGTCAGGGCCGCATAGCGGTCGACCACGACTTCCTCTTCTTCAAATTGATCCTGAAACGGATGCTCGGCAGGCGGATAGACCACGTCCACGGTCGACAAGGCCTCGAGGGGCGATTCGCCTTGCGCAATCAAGGGTTCTTCAAAATCCAAGCTCGCCAATTGTTCGACGATTTGCGAGAGTTGCTGAACCGGGGGCAGTGAAACCGGCGTCGAGCCCGATCGCCGCAGGCGCGGTTCGATGCTGGAATCTGCTTCCGCGCGCAGCGATTCGGAGCCCGCATATTCCGCGGGCCTGCTCGGGCGCGGCGGCGGCGCGACGGTGAATTCTTCGGCCGCGAATCGAGCGCGGTCGTATTCTTCTTCCGCCGCCTCTTCGTCAGACGACTCCGTTGCCGAGAATTCGCTCGCTTCCATCGGCAATTCTTCCAGATCTTCATCGGCCAGGTCAATGGGCTCTTCGCGCGTGCGGTCCACGTTAGACAGCGCCAAATTGGGACTGGCGGTGGTGCGAAATGGGACTGCGGCGGGCGAGTCGTCCGGCTCCTCCTCGAGGCTGCCGAACTCGATGATGCTGGCTTGAGGATTGGAGTCGGCCGCGGCGTTTGAAGTCGAATTCCACGGGAGCGGAAGCTGTTGCAAATCGGCCCAGGCTTCTTCAATCAACGGTTTCGTCAATTGCCGGCTCCCGGCCGCAAAGGCGAGAATCAGCGCATGATCGCAAACCTGATTGATCAAGCGCGGAATTCCGTCGGTGGCGCGGAACGCTGCGTCGAGCGCTTCGCCGGTTATTAACTGGTCCGCCGCGCCGCCGGCCATGCGCAATTGTCCGCGAATGTATTCGCTCGTTTCGGAGCGCTCGAATCCTTCCAAGTAGCAGCGCGCGGCGAGCCGCTGATTGAACGCCTCCAGCCGCGGACTGGCGAAGCGTTCTTCCAGGACCGGGCCTCCCGCCAGCACGAGCCGCACGCGCGGTTGCCCTTGCCGCACCAGATTCGTGATCAGACGCAGCTCTTCCAACAGCTTCAGCGGCAGCGTATGGGCTTCATCGACGAGCAACAGCAGACCTTGAAATCCGGTCGCCGATTGCGAGAGATGGTCGATCAACGACAGCCGCGATTCCCCTTCGTCGAGACCGCGATAGGGCAGCCCCAATTCAAACAGGATCGCTTGCAGCATTTCTTTGCGTGAAGTCAGCCGTCCGCTCGCTAAGCAAGCGACCTGCAACGTTTCGCGAAACTGCTTGGCCAGCACTTGCAGCAGGAGCGTTTTGCCGGTGCCGGCCGGCCCGATCACCAAGCCTGCCCCTTCGGCCCGTTCGACGCAGCGGCCGAGCACTTGCCGCGCGGCCTCGATCGCCGCCCCCGGAAAGTAGCGTTCGGCGCGCGGACCCGCGGAAAAGGGGCGCGATTTCAACCCGAAAAATGCTTCGTACATTGCAAAAGCTTCCTGGACCGCCGGGCTTATCAAGAACGGCGAACGCATTCGCTCGCAGTCGATTTCGACACGTATCTATGTTCGGCTGCCGCGCGGGTGCGCCTGAATCGGAAAGGTCCGCTCTGTCGGGGAACCTCGCCGGATGCAAAAAAAGAAATGGGGCGATCAAGCCGAGTTTGCATTCGGACAAGACCAATGGCCGGTTCGTTAGCCGCGCTGAGCCCAGACAACGCGGGCGACCGTTTGCTCCAGGCAATGATACGGATCGCTGGAAAACTGCGCAAGAAAATTGGCATCGACGAAGGCCGCAACCAGAAAAGCGACGACGGCCGCGGCCAAGGTGAGCTCCGAACCCGACTGCACCCAGCGGACAATCGCCGGCGCAACGGTGGCCTTCTTTTGCCGCGACAGCGGTCGAGAGACGATCCCCACAATCGGCACGGGCAACTCAGCCTGCGCTTGTTCGACCGAGGTGAACCATTCGTTTCGGGGCGTGGCAAGCCAGACGACGATTCCGGCCAACGTGATTGCCAAACTGCCAAGCAGCGCCAGCGTGGTGATTTGGAAAGCTCCGGACTGTTGCTGCGTCATCTGCGTCGCTTGCTCGGTCGTCAGACGCTGATTGTTGAACACTTGCAATTGCTGCCAAAAGTTCCGTTCCGTCTGCGACCGTTGTTCGGCGAGCCCTTCCGCGGCGGCGACCGCTTGCGCGAGCAGCGCTTGCTTGGCATCCTGATCGGCCTGTTCGCGCTGGATGTCGGCGTCGGCTTGGCGAACGGTGGCGAGTCGCTGTTTGGCAAATTCGCCGGCGGTGGCCGGGTCCTCTTCGAGCAGCGGTTTGACCTCGGGTGTTTTCGCCAATTCAGTCTGCAAATCGGCAATTTGCTGGTCGAGTTGAATCAACTCGGGATGCTGATCGGTCAACCGGGTCGAGAGAATCTGCCGCCGAGCCGCCGTCTCGCGCAATTTCAACATGACCTCTTTCCATTGCGGATTCGGCACTTGCGGCAAGGTTGCGACCGCCGTGGAAGCTTGCCGCGCTGCCACATCGTGCAGACGCTGGGCCGTTTCTTGCATTCGCTCCATGATAAACCCGTCAAGCGCACGATGAGCGGCTTGTGCGTCGGCCCGCGCCGCTTCGAGCGCCAGCCGTGCCGCCTCATACTCCGCCGCCGCATGGGCGCTCGCTTGATCAGTCGCTCCGTCGCCGGAGGGCGCAGCCGCCGCCGGAGCGAACGACCAGGCTGGCACTGCTTGCGTGGCAATCAACCCGAGCAGAAAGACGGCGAGGCAGGTCACCGTAAACAAATAGATCCGCGACCGCCGCCAAGCGGCGTCCGATCGCAGGCATTTCAATGGGTTGGCGAAAAATGGCATCCTTGCCCAACCGCTTGAGGAGGGGGTGGAAAATAGCAACATGGCGCGGCACCCCTAGTACGCGCGCACGGGGTCTCAGGTTCGGCATCGGTTCGCAAATTGCTCGACCTTTAAGTAAAATAAATTTGGATAAAACATGCGGACTAGGCAGCTTGATTTCCGCGACGTGCAATCGCCCGTTTCCGCTCGCGTTCTTTTCGCTCAGGCGTGAGCGTTTGGTCGCGGCTTTTGCAATCGGTTCTCCGCTGCGTTTGCTCTCCGAAAAAAGTCCTTTGCGCATTCCGATTTTATGTTTCGCGTCAAGATTTGTGGCATCACCTCGGTCGCTGACGCGCGCATGGTCGCCGCCGCCGGCGCGGATGCGGTCGGGCTGAATTTTTTTCCCGGCAGTCCGCGCTTCATCGAGCTGGAGCGGGCGCGCGAAATCGTCGCCGTGCTGCCGCCGCAGGTGCGCAAGGTCGGACTGTTTGTCAACGCGCCGCGCGATCAGATCGAAACCTACGGCGCGCAGCTTGCGCTCGATTTGATCCAATTGCATGGCGATGAACCGCGCGAATGGCTGCGCGGTTTGTCGCGTCCCGTGGTGAAAGCATTCCGCATCGGCGCGACCGGCTTGAGCGCGATTGACGCGTGGTTGCGCGGTTCGTCCGCAGGCGAACCGCCGAATGATCCGCGCCCGATTGGCTACTTATTAGATGCCTTCAAAGCGGGTCAGTACGGAGGCACTGGCCGCGCGCTCGACTGGAAAAATCTCACGGCCGAGCGCGCGGCGCGAACTCGAAACACGCCGCCGCAGCCTGCCGGCGCGCCGGAGCCGGCCTGGATCCTCTCGGGCGGATTGCACTCGTCCAATGTGGCGGAGGCGATTTTGTCCTTTAAGCCGGACGGCGTTGACACGGCCAGCGGGGTCGAAAGCGCCCCGGGTCAGAAGGACCCGACTCTGGTGTTGGCGTTCGTGGCCGCAGCCCGGGCGGCATTGGCGGCGGTCCACGGCACCGCCGGAGCAGCCCCTCCGCGGCAGCTTGGCGATTAGCCGATTTCGCCCCCCGGTTTGCTATTTTACCCCTGTTTTTCGGGCGAGTGTCTCTTGCCTGAAAAGTCGTGCGTCCTTACGATAAATCGTTTCCGTAGGGCGCCTGATTTTCCGTCAGACCCGCATCGCCCCGGCGGTGCCCCCCATTTCCTCGAGGAGAATGACTCCGTGTCACATGCTGCAGCGACCCGCTTGCCTTATAAAGTGAAAGACATGTCCTTGGCCGATTGGGGCCGCAAGGAGATTATGCTGGCCGAGAATGAGATGCCAGGCTTGATGGCGCTGCGCAAGAAATACGGCCCGAGCCAACCGCTCAAGGGCGCGCGGATTGCCGGCTGCTTGCACATGACGATTCAAACCGCGGTGTTAATGGAGACCTTGAAAGAACTCGGCGCCGACGTCACCTGGTCGAGCTGCAACATCTTCAGCACGCAAGATCACGCGGCCGCCGCCGTGGCCCAGGCGGGCTTTCCGGTTTACGCCTGGAAGGGCATGAACAACGAAGAATTCGATTGGTGCATCGAGCAGTCGCTGTTCTTTCCCGACGGCCAGCCGCTCAATATGATCCTCGACGACGGCGGCGACCTAACCAACATGGTCCACGACAAATATCCCGAGTTGCTCGGCGGTATTCGCGGCCTGTCCGAAGAAACGACGACGGGGGTCCATCGGCTTTATCAGCGGGTCGAGGCAGGAACGCTGAAGGTGCCTGCCATCAACGTGAATGACTCGGTCACCAAAAGCAAGTTCGACAACTTGTACGGCTGCCGCGAGTCGCTCGCCGACGGAATCAAGCGGGCAACCGACGTGATGATCGCCGGCAAGGTGGTCGTCGTGGCCGGCTACGGCGACGTCGGCAAGGGCTGCGCGCACAGCATGCAGCGCTACGGCGCGCGCGTGCTGATTACCGAAATCGATCCGATCAACGCGCTGCAAGCGGCAATGGAAGGCTTTGAAGTCACCACGATGGAAGCCGCCGCGCCGCAAGGCAACATC
>DASRSE010000059.1:0-2414 GCA_035656655.1 Pirellulales bacterium | reverse complement strand
TGTTCGCGACCACCCGGGAGCAACTCGATTATTTGCGTTTTCCATTGGGAGACATGACGAAGGCGCAGACGCGCGAATTGGCGCGGCGTTTCGGTCTGACAGTTGCGGACAAGCAGGACAGCCAGGATATCTGCTTCGTTCCGACTGGGAAGTACACCGACATCATCGGTCGCCTCAAGCCGGACGCGATCGAACCCGGCGACATTGTCAATCTCGACGGCGAGGTGATGGGCCGGCATCAGGGTATCGTGCATTTCACGGTCGGCCAGCGAAAGGGTCTCGGCATCGCGGCAGGTAGCCCGCTTTATGTCGTGCGGTTGGATGCCGCTAGCCGTCGCGTTGTCGTTGGTCCGCGCGAAGCGCTGCGAATGGATCGGATCGCGCTGCGCGACGTCAATTGGATCGGCGATGGCGCGCTCGACTCCGCCGTGGGCAACGGCCTTGAAGTTTTCGTGCGGGTGCGTTCGACCCGCGCGCCACAGCCGGCATGGCTGCGCGGCGCGGATGGGCAGTATGAAGTCGAACTAGTCGCCGGCGAGGAGGGCGTATCACCCGGGCAAGCCTGTGTGTTCTACGACGCGCGCTCCGGCCAAGCTCGGGTCCTCGGCGGCGGCTTTATCCAGAGCGCGACCGCAAAGAGCGCAAAGGATACAATGAGCATGGAGCCGACACGGCGGCGGCCGCTTGCCGAGGCAATGCGCGAATAAATTCAGGCGGGGAATCTTCAGAGGGGGCATGGCTGAGGACATCGACCGCGCAGGGGTCGCAAAAGCATATGGGCGGTGGGCGCCGGTTTACGATCTGGTGTTCGGCAAGGTCTTCGACCACGGCCGGCAGTCGACCATCGCGGAAGCCGACAAGATCGGCGGACGGATTCTCGATGTCGGCGTGGGCACCGGGCTTTCCCTCTCCGAATATTCGCGCTCGACCAGACTATGCGGCGTCGATATCTCCGAGCCAATGCTGCGCAAAGCCCAGCAGCGGGTGCGCGCGCTCGGCCTGTCGAATGTCGAGACGCTCGCGGTCATGGACGCCAAGAGTCTCGCTTTCAAGGATTGTTCCTTTGACGCCGTAGTGGCGCAGTACGTCATCACGGCGGTGCCGGATCCCGAAGCTACGCTGGATGATTTCATTCGCGTGCTAAAGCCCGGCGGCGAGCTGATCCTGGTCAATCACATCGGCGCGGAAGACGGTTTGCGCCGCGCCTTTGAACTCGCATTTGCCCCGCTGGCACGGCGGCTGGGCTGGCGGCCGGAATTTCCGTGGGCGCGTTTGGTCGACTGGGCGGCCAAGCATGGCGGGGTGACGTTGGCCGAACGTCGCCCAATGCCGCCGATGGGACATTTCTCGCTGATCCGCTATCGCAAATCCTGAAACTTGGCGGGAACCTCGGCGGCTATGGGCCGTTCTCCCGCATGCAGGCAATTCGGCTAATTATCGTATCATCTGCGTTAATGGCCAGCGCGGCGAGTGCGCAGGCCCCGCCCGCACCGGCCACCCCCCCGACGCAAACCGCGCCCGCGGCTCAAACCGCGAGCGATTGTGCGGCGACCAGGTCGGTGCCGTCGCGGGGTGGCGTCGCGCCCGAGGGCTCGACGACGGGCCAATCAGCAGAGCCACTCGGGGACAAGCTGGCGAAGTCCGACGGAGTATTATGTCCGCCGGCCGGAGTTGATCCGGAAATTCGCGCGCCAACCCCTGATACGGGCAAAATGCCGGTCATCCCGCCGCCCGGCAGCCCCGGCGGCGATCCCAATGTGCGACCGAAATGAGCCCGTTTTGCAGGGAGTTGGCGAGCCACTGTGGTTTGCTTGACATGCGCTAGAGCGACTTCTTATATGCCGCGCGTTCGCGAACCGCGGCTTGTTCAAGCCGTGAGAATGAATGCCGTGGCGGGGTAGCTCAGCTGGTTAGAGCACGGGAATCATAATCCTGGGGTCGGGGGTTCGAGTCCCTCTCCCGCTACCATGCCCACGACTGAAAAACCTTCCGGAAACAACGGGCGACCACACGTCCATTGACCCGGCGTCTTATAGATTCATCCGGTCTTGTTTTCGCGACTGTTACGAATTCCATCGGTTTTTGTGACCGCGATTCGTTTGATCGGTCCACTTTCGTTTTTCGCAGCGCCGAGGATTGTGAAATCGGGTGCGGGTGAATCCGCGTACCGCCGCGATCTGCCCGTTTTGACATTCCGCAGCCGCACGTGGCGCATTTCAACAGGCCGCTAGGCATTCTTTTCAGCCTCCGACGACGCGCCGAAGCAACCGCTCGCCACGCCGCTCTGATTTGTGCCGCTTCTTTGCATGGTCTGGTTCATCAATCTGAAATTGGGAAGCGGGCGAACGACTCCAATCAGATAAGCAGACAAGAGGCGATTCCGGGAAGCTGCAAAACACCGGGCCCTCGCAGTG
>DASRSE010000058.1:0-6361 GCA_035656655.1 Pirellulales bacterium | reverse complement strand
CTGCTGGGGGGATGCCACAAAACGGCCCCGCGCCCGCTAGAACAAGCGACCAACCAGGGCACGCTGGGGATTCAAGTTTCCGACATCCTCGGCAGCTTGAGCGATCTCGACGCGGCGGTCAGTCTCGACATTCGGCCGATGGTGCTGCTGCTCGACGCCAAGAAGACGAGCAATCACGACCACGTCCAAGCGACGCTGGCCAAGGAGCCCAGCTTGCCCGACGCGCCGTGCATCCTGCTGCACATCGTCACGAAAAATTGCGATCTCACCCAGCTTGGCGTGCAGCCCGGCGATTGGGTCCGCATTTTTTACGAGGGGGCGCAAGAACAAGACGGGGGCCAGACCGAACACAAGGATCTGGAGGTCGCCAAGGTGCTCAACGCCAGCGATCTCTGGCTGAAGCAAGGTCCAGAGCAGCCGATCGAGACGCCGGTCACCATGGAAATCTGGCGGCGGACGACGAGCAAACTCATCGATCTGCAAAATCGCCTGCAAGCCTGGGCCGCCAGCCCTGAGCCGGCGCTCGATTGGGAGCCGACGCCCGATGAGCAAATGCTGCAGCAAGTCGTCGAACGGCTCAATCAAGCGAACGTCGGCCGCCAGCCGCCGGCTGACTGGAAGCCCGATCCGCTGCTCGAAACGCTACCGGCCGCGCTGCGCGGGTTGCCGGAATTGCAGCATTTGTCGGCCACGCAATTCACCAACGCGGACATCCGCCCCTTGGAAGAAGCCGTCTGGCTGAAGTCGATCTCCAACTTGGCGGTCGGAGAAGCGACCGACGACCTCGAGCGGGCGAAGGCGTTGTTCGATTGGACAATTCGCCACATTCAGTTGAACAGCCGCGAACGCTTGCATGGCGTTTGGCGCCAGCCGTGGCAAGCGATCTTTTTCGGCAGCGGGACGGCGGCCGATCGGGCGCAAGTCTTTTTGCTGCTGGCGCGGCAACAAGGTTTGGACGGCGTGTTTTTGCTGGCGCCCGCGGACCCCGCGCCGGAAAAGTTGGCGGCCGACGCCAAACTGCGGCCGTTCCTGCCGGCGGTGTTGATCCACCACGAGCTTTATCTGTTTGATCCCGCGCTGGGGCTGCCGATTCCGGGCCCCCGTGGAAAAGGAGTTGCGACGCTGCGTCAAGCGGCCGAGAACGACGCGGTCTGGCGCGGACTGGATCTTGATGCTCAGCAAACCTATCCGTGGAAGGCCGCGGATCTGAAGCAAGTCGTCGCATGCATCGCGGCTTCGCCCTTGGCGCTGTCGGCGCGCGTCGATTCGCTCGATCAAGCGGAGCACGGCCCGCAACGAGTCGTATTCGCCGTCGATCCCAGCGGGTTGGCCAAAAAACTTGCCGACCAACCGCAGGTCGCGGCGGTGCGGCTTTGGACGTGGCCGTTTGAAACGCTGCAGCAGCAGCGCCGGTATCCGCCCGAGGTTCGCCAAGCGGCGATTGCCGAATTGCAGCCGTTTCTGGCGCGCCCCTTGTTGTGGAAGGCGCGGCTGCTCGATTTCAAACGCACCCCGGTGATGGAACATCAAACGGCCCAATCCACCGCAGCCGGCGAAGAATCGCCGGCCCAGGAAACGGAGCGGCGCGCCCGCGGATTTTATATGAAGGCCCGCAGCGAGGACGACGAAACGTCGTGGATTCCGTCCCCCATTTTTTCGGCTGTGCGGCGCGACGCGGCCTATTGGCTCGGAGAAATCGCCCTCGATCAAGGAGACTGGACGATCGCGATCGACTATTTTTTGAAGCGAACGTTGGAAGCGGACCGAGGCGGTCCGTGGGTGAACGGCGCGCGCTACAACTTGGCGCGCGCCTATGAAGGCTCCGGCGATCTGGCCGCGGCGATCAACTGGTACGAGGGCCATTCGGCGACCCCCTCGCCGCAAGACTACGGCAACGCGCTGCGCGCCAAATGGCTAAAGGCGCGATCGGCCCCCGAGCAAAAAACCGAGCCGGAACACCAGCCGAAAGATCCGCCCACAGAACCAACCCCCGATCTGCAGAAAAATCGAGCGGACAAGTCACCGGCTAGCGAAAAATCCGCCCCGGAGCCCTCTCCAGAACGGGCCGGAAAATCGCCCCACGATCTTGATAAACGAGACGCTCAGCCCGAGGCCAAGCCGGCCGATTCAGTGAACAAGGCCGACCGATAATTCTCGGCGCGGCTCCATCGCGCGGCCCCTTCCATCTCGCGCCGCTGGGAAGCGATGGGCTCCGCGACGGAGAAGTTCCAAGCGAGCCGAATTCCGTCTGCCGATCGGTGCGCGCCCGCCACGCGGTTGGCGCGAATGGATCGCGCGGGTCGTTTACAAATCGACTTTCACGCGCAAGCCCAAGAACAGCGAAGTGTTGACGTTTTCGCGAGCCGGAACGAGGACTTGCAGGTCAGGCGTCACATGGCAATAGGGGGTGACTTCATAGTTGTAAAACAACTCGACCGCTTGACCGTCGCCAATCGGGCCATAGATCGTCGAAATGATCGGACCAATCTTGTCGCTCGTGATCGCATCATACCAACCGACGCCAAACGTATCGGCCGGCCGAGCCCCGAACGGGCTCGCTCCGCCGAAACCAAAACTAAAAAAGGATTCGGCTGGGCTCACCCGATCGTCGGCAACGCCCACGCGTCCGAACACGCCCCAGTTGCGCTGCGCGTTGCACGGATCGACAATCAGCGCCTGGTCGAAGTTATAATACAAGCCCCACGTGTCCGACGTGCGGGCAATCGGCACGTCGGGCAAGAGAATTCGCGGATCTTGTCCCAGCGAAACATAGTCGTGGCTGTTCCACGCGCCGCCGATCAATTGGTGGCCCGGCAGACCAAAAAAAGTCGTCGGCAACCGCAACTGCGCGGTCAGCGCGGCTCCGTCGCCGAACAGATCCTCGAATCCGCTGGTGCCCGTCGTATCGACGCCATTGAGCAGGCTGAACATGAAGATGGGTTGCATGTCCTCCAAGATGATGAATCCCGTCCCCAGCGTGGAGTACGGCACGACGCGCAACAACGTCGGATTGATGACCATGGCTGTGTTGGAGAACTGCGTTTTACCGCGGCCCGAGGCGTACGCGTTCGGGTCGCCATCAAGCGTGTCAAGCTTGCCGGCAAACAAGGCGAAGTTTTCCGACAAGGCCTGCGTGAAGAGGACGTCGGTCAAAGCCACTTGATCGCTGTCTCGGAACGGCAGATCGGTGATAAGTTCCGGCGACAAGAGCGTGCCGGCGTCGGCGTCGGCGTTGTCGCCGTAGCGATGCTCGGCGCGCAGCTTGATGAAAAAGCCTTGGCAGCCGAAGGCCTTTTGGCCATCGACATTGACCACATAGTCGCCATGTCCGGCCGTGTTGAACTGCTGGCCCAATCCGCCGCTGGCAATGCCGCCAAAGAACAGGGTCTCGTCGGCATCGAGCGTGATGCCGTTGCAGGCCAAATCGGTCCGCCAACCGTCCCAATCGCCAGTTAGCTTCTCACGCGTCCAACAGCAGCCGCCAAAATTGGGGAGCGGCGGCGCCGGAGGCGCGGCGGCCGGCTCGCACGTGGTGCAAGGCGCTCCTGCCTCGTCGGCCCATGCCTGGCCCAAGGTCGCGACGAGCGCGAGCGAAATCGCCCACAGCACTAAACGATAACAATTCGCGCGAGTCATCCTCTCGAGTCCTCCGTGACACGATCGTTCATCAGCTAAGCACGTCTCTTCTTGAAGAATCGGACGTGCCAGCACTCACGAATAGGCAATTCTGCGCATGCGCCTTGATCTCTCGACGGACGGCACAGGGTCGTAGCGATTAGGTTAAATCGCCACGCGCAGGGACGAGTTTTAGGTTGCTGGCGAGCAAATCCGAAAATGCCCAACGGCGGTTCGGCCAAAGATGCTGCCCCGTCCAACTGAGGGGTGTGTGGCGGTTGTGGGGGACCGCGGCGCAAGAAATGGCGCCAGAAAAAAGCGGGCGAAGGGATTCGAACCCTCGACATGCAGCTTGGGAAGCTACCGCTCTGCCAACTGAGCTACGCCCGCAGCGAAGCGATTGATTATTTCACGCCGGAAACGGGAACGCAAGCCGCGAAAAAACAGGGGCAAATCGCGCCCGCCCCGTTCCCTTTGAAGAAGCTGGCCCATTCTAAGCAGCCTGCGCCGGGCGCTCGCGCCCCGTTTGGCTTGGCAATTGCCGCGGCGGGGGGTGCGCGGTGGCAGATCGGCCGCTGCCGCCGGATCGCTCTTTCCCAATTGCCCTATTTTGTCCAGACTCCACAACCGAAAAGGTTTTCTCAAGCCGCATAAGCAGACCGCCGACATTAAGTTCCGGACGACGCGCCCAAATTCCGCGCGGAAAATAGGCAACTTCGGTCCACCGCTGAATTGGCCGTGCGGCAAGCGGGCCGGACGACTATCCTACGCTCCGAAAATTCCCGGCCGTTTTGGCTGGCGAACGGCTCACAAGGCCGCGGGCCGCGAGACACCTGCTGACGCAACGCTGTTGGCCTGCGCGAATCGCCGCACGCTGAAAGCCGCGCGCGAGGAACTAGGGCGGCGCGGACGGAATGGATTCGGACGAGCATCCGCCGGATAAATAACTAAAGGGGCCCAGATCCGTGTTTTGAGCCGTTGCGAAGGAAAGTTCGAATGTCACCTGACACCTCGCTATCGAATCCGGCGCGTCGCTGGGGCTATCGCCCTATCGAAGCGCTGCGCGCTTGGATCAGCGATTTGGGTCGGCTCGTGTTCAATTGGTTGACGACGCTCGGCGAGATCGGCATTTTTTCGCTGAAGACGATGCAATGGATGATGACGCATCTACCTCGCCGCGACACGCTCATGCCGAGCTTTTATCAGATTGGCGTCTTGAGCTTGCCGGTCGTGGCCCTCACCGGAACGTTCATCGGTATGGTCTTGGCCGTGCAAAGCTATTCGCAATTTCACGCGCTCAATTTGGAAACCCATCTGGGCGCGATCATCAATGTCTCATTGGTTCGCGAACTCGGCCCGGTGCTGGCGGCCACGATGCTCGCCGGCCGCGTCGGCAGCGCGATGGCGGCCGAGCTGGGGACGATGCGCGTGACCGAGCAGATTGACGCCTTGACCAGCATGGGGGCGAATCCCATCTATTATCTCGTCGTGCCGCGGTTCCTCGGCTGTCTCGTGCTGATTCCAACCTTGACGATCATGGCCGACTTCATGGGCGTGGTCGGCGGAGCGTTTTACTCGATCGTGATCCTCAATATCGATTCGCATCATTATTGGGAGAACGCGCAGCGCTACGTCGGGGCGTTCGACCTATTTTCCGGCGTCTTCAAGAGCCTGTCGTTTGGCGCGGCGATCGCGCTGATTAGCTGCCATCGCGGCTTTCATTGCGATCCCGGCGCGGAAGGGGTCGGCCGCGCCGCCACAAACGCGTTTGTCTATTCGTTCGTGGTGATTCTGATCCTCGACTTGCTGTTGGGCATCGCCACCGACGGGTTGAACTATGCGCTTTGGCCCGACGGGCCAAAAATGGTGTACCAGAATCTTCCGCAACTATGGACCGCCGTCGCGGCTTAATCCATCGGACCTCGAATTTCCGCAGTGTCAATCTCCCATGGCCATCTTGCCTCGCAAAGCGACCGACGAACACGAGCTGATCGTGGAAGTGCGCGGACTTTTCGTCGAGTTTGGGCGGCAAAAGGTGTTGCACGACATCCACTTGGCGATTCCGCGCGGACAGACGCTGGTCATCATCGGTGAAAGCGGTTGCGGCAAGACGGTCCTGTTGAAGTCGATGATCGGGCTGGTGCGGCCGACCCGCGGCGAAATCCTCTTTGACGGCCGAAACTTGGCGCAGCTTTCGGAAAAGGAATTGACGAAGCAGCGCACCCGGTTCGGCTTTTTGTTTCAAGGGGCGGCCTTGTTCGACAGCATGACGGTCTTTCAAAACGTCGCCTTTCCGCTGCGCGAACATACGCGGAAATCGTCCACGGAAATCGAAGAAGCGGTCCTCACGCGGCTGGCCGACGTCGGCTTGCCCCCCAGCGCCAACAATAAAAAGCCGGCCGAGCTGTCCGGCGGCATGCGCAAGCGGGTCGGCTTGGCCCGCGCGCTCTCCATGGAGCCTGAAGTTTTGCTCTACGACGAACCGACGACCGGCCTCGATCCGATCATGAGCGATGTGATCAACGAACTGATCCTGAGAACGCGCCAGCACATGCCCGTCACGAGCGTCGTTGTCACCCATGATATGCACACGGTCCGCAAAGTCGCCGACCGGGTCGTGATGCTCTACCCGATCGCGCGCTTGAACGGCGAAGAGCCGCAAATGATTTTTGATGGGGCGCCGAGCGAGCTCGAATCGAGCAAGGACCCGCGCGTGACGCAGTTTGTGCGCGGAGAAGCGCGCGAC
>DASRSE010000057.1:0-7496 GCA_035656655.1 Pirellulales bacterium | reverse complement strand
GGCGCTCCTCCTCGCGATTCTGACTGACGCTCCGCTGCGCAGCGCGCGCGTGGCGGCGGCCGACGCCGATCGCCCGGCAAGCGCCGATCGCGCGGCCGATATAGACCGTCCGGCGGACGCGGCGCCCCTCCAAATCTTGCGCGTCTATGCGCCGCAAGATAAGATCGGTGATTGGCCGTGGGGGGGCGAGCAATACTTGCCGATCCCGGCGAAAGAGTTTGAAAGCGGCTGGAAAAAAATCACCTCGGCTCCCTCCGAATTGAACGTGCGTCTGCACACGCGCGTAACAAAAGCCGGGTTCGATTGTCATTTAACCACGGACGGCGCGCTGGAAGGGACGGCGGCGTTTGATATCGTTCAGACCGAGTCGGCCGGAGGCCCCTTGTCGCTTGATCCTTGCGACTGGGCGCTGGCGCGTGTCCGGTGGGACGCGGCCGGCGCTCCGCCGGCGCAGCTCAGCGCCGACCGCTCGAGCCGGCTCTCGCTGCTGGTGCCGAAGTCGGGCCGCCTCTTGGCCGATTGTTCCTTGCGCGGCCAAAAAGACGCGGACGACGTGCAATCGTTCGCGTTGAATTCACCCTCCAGCGCGATTACGAATCTCACGATCGACGTGCCGGCCGATCGCGTGGTGGCGACCGAGCGAGGTTTGCTGACCGAACTGCCTGCCAACGACAAGCCGGACCGCCGCACCTATCGGATTGAGTTGGGAGGACAAAACCAGGACGTGCTTCGCATCCTGCCGAAGGGCCGGTCCAACAAGCCGCGCTCGTTGGCGCTGTTGCGCGAGCAAATGATCTACGATTTTGCCGAGCGCGGAGTGAACGTCACGGCGCGGATCAAGCTCGATGTACACCAAGAGCCGCTGCACAAGCTGACCGTCGTCGCCGAAGCGCCCCTGCAAGTGTTGGCGGCGCGCCTCGGAGAGCAAAAAATCGCTTGGACCGTCGTGGAAGCAAAACCAAACGAAACGCGTTTGGAACTCGACTTCGAGGAACATCCTATTAGCGGCGCCAACCGCTGGATCGAACTCGCGGCAATCATGCCCTTGCCCAAAGGCCGCTTCGCCTTGCCACGGGTCCGCGCCGAAGCGGTCCTCTGGCAAGGGGAAACCGCGACCGTGTTGATTTCCGCCCCGTTGCTGCTGGAGCAGTTGAACATTCAGAACGGCCGGCAAACGAAAACCGGCGTGCTGCCGGCCCCGGCCGTTGGCGAAACCGCGGAGATGCAACTCTACTCGCCCGAGGCGCGTGTCGAGTTGTCCATCGCGCGACGCAGCGACGATCTCCAGATCGCCGAAGGGACGGCCTTCACCATTTCCGGCCGCGAAATGCTGGCCGAGACGGTTCTCGACGCGCATGCCAGCCAAGGCGATCGCTTTGAGTTGCAGCCGGAGGTCCCGCGCCAATGGATCGTGGATGCGGTCGATACCATTCCGAGCGGGGGAATCAGCGATTGGTCCGTGGAAGAGCGAGAGGCCGAATGGCAACCTCTTACGATCCGCCTGAAGCAAGCGTTGCGGCCCAACCGTCCCATCAAGCTGCTGCTGCAATCGCGGTGGCGCAAAGCGCCCCTCGGAGAGGCCATTGGCTTGACGGATCTGCGGCTCTGGAAGTTCGCGACCCCGCACCCGCCGGTCTCGTTGATCGAATTGAAAACGACGGATAGCTTTCAATTCAAACTCACCAACGCCGATGAGCTAGGGCGGCTCGATTTGCAACAGTTGAATCCGGACGAATTAGCCCTGTTTCGCGTGGCTCCCGCCGGAACCTTGTTCCGCGACGACCCGATCAACAGTGTGCCGCTCCAAGTGGAACTGTCGCCGCGGGCGGCCCGCTATGATGCTCAATCGCAAGTCACGGCGACCGTCCTCGATCAGCAGTTGAACGAGAAATTTGTCTTTCGGATCGCGCCGAAAGGAGGCCCGGTCGAAATGGTGCGGATCGAATTTCCGCGCTCGCACGCGGCTCAACTGCAATGGAGTTTGGCGAGCTCCAACGCCAGCGGGCTCACCGCGCGGCTGCTAAACTCCGAGGAGCGGCGCAGCGCCGGGTTGAGCGAGAACGGCGAAATCTGGGAACTGCGATTGCCGCAAGCCCGCAGCGCACCGTTTGAACTGGAAGCCGATGGGACGCGCGCCTGGGACGGGCCGGTCGCGGTCAACTTGCCGACGTTGCCAGCGGCGGAAACACAGCAAGGGATCGTCACCGTCGAGCAACGGACCGCGCCGAAATTCTGGCTGGAAAATCGCCGCTTGAAACTGCTCGCGACCGAGCCGCTCGCCGCGAGCAGATCGCCGGGCACCGCCGTCACGTTTCAGTTCGATCCCGCGGCCGACGCGCAGGCGGGCGATCCGCCGCTGTTGATCCAACCCCAATCGCAAGAGAGCGAGGGCGCGGCCGTAAAAACGCCCCTTTTGCCTCCGGCTTGGTGCTGGCTCTGTCAATACGATGCGCGGCTTGGCGCGACCGGTTCGTTTGAACATCGGGCGACTTACTTTTTAGAGAACACCGCCGACGGCGCGCTCAACGTCTCATTGCCCGTCGGCTGCCGCTTGATTGACGTGTTCGTGAGCGGCCGAGCGCTGGAAAAGCCGCTCGCCGGCGACAATCGCTCGCTGGTCGTGCCGCTGCTGGCCACCCAGCGCTATCCGGTCGTAACGATCAGCTATGCTTCTCCTGCCAGCGGGGCGCTGCTGGCGCAACGATTTCAACCGCTGGTGCCGCAGATTAACGTGCCCGTGCTGCGCACGGTCGTCACGGCGTGGGTTCCCGCCGCGGCCGATGCCTGGTCGTCAACTCCGGCCGAAGGGGAGCGGTTCAGCGGGGATCTGTCGTGGAGTCAGCGGATATTTGGACCGTTTGGGCGCCCCCGCGAAGAATCGCGATTCGAGCCGTGGAAGTGGTCCGCTTGGGAACAAACGCTGCCGCGGATCGCGGGGGGAGCTCAAACCGGGGCGACGCTCCAGCGCCTCTTGCCTCAATGGACCGTGGCAGCGGCGCAAAGCGAGGGCATCGTCACCTGGGGCTCGGCCTTGCAGCTCTTCTCCGCCGCTTTAAGCCACAACGCGCCTCCGCGCCGGCTCTTGATCGATCGCTGGGCACTCGAACAAGAAGGGCTGACGCCGGCGACCGTGCTTAACATTCCTCCGATTGAGTCGGATGCCGATCGGGCCGTGGTGATGCTCTCGCAGGCTCGGCTCGTGTTTTTGGTCACCGACGAGGCCGTGGTGCTGACCTCCGCGCGCCAAGCAGTCGCCTTTGCGGGGCAGTTCGCGGCGGAATATCGAGGCGTAACAGCGCGAATTCAGCCAGGCCCCTTGGCCGAGTCGATTCGTGAAGCGGCCGGAGATAGCAACTTGAGCGAAGCCGGGGGCAAACTCGGCGCGGCGCCGTATTGTTCGCTTGACACGTGGCAAGCGCTTTCCAAAGGCCCGTCCCCCTGGTCGGCGGGACAAGCGCAGATTTCGCAAGGCGCGCCCAACTTTGGCTGGCGGCCGTACAACCTGGCAATGTCCAACGCCGGCACGCCCCTCTTGTGGATCGTGAATCATCACGCGCGGCAAACGATTTCTTGGGCTCTGTTCTTGTTGGCTGCCGCTTCGATGGCGTGGCGCAAGCGGTCGCGGTCGGCCGTCGCACTGGCGGTTAGCGCGGCCGCGCTGCTGGCAGCATTGTGGTTGCCGGCGATCTTCGCCCCGTTTTTCACGGCGATCTTTTGGGGACTCGCCGTGGGCCGCGGATTCGCGTGGCTTCGCACATTTGGCGCGGCGCCGCCGGACGACGGCCATTCCGCGGTCCGCATGGCGGCTCCGTTGGCCGCCGGAATCGTGACCGCCTTGGCGCTGCTGGCCTGCGGCTGCTGGTTGTCGGCGGCGCGGGCCGAAGAAGGCGCGACCGGCAAACCGGCTCATGGCGACGCGTTTTTTCGCGTCTTCATCCCGGTCGATGATAAGCAGCAGCCGGTGGGCGATCTGTATTACATTCCGGCAACCCTCTATCAAGAGTTGGAACGGCGGACACAAGCGGGCGGCGGCGAGCTTGGCGACACGCCCGATTGGACCTGTGAGTCGGCCGAATATTCCGGCAGCTTGGTTCGCGACGCCGCCAACGTGCAACTAGCTCTGCTCGATCTTAAGGCGGTCTATCAGATTCGCACGGCCCGCGCGAAAACGCGCGTCGCCGTCCCGTGGGGCGGCAGCGGCGCCCAATTGCTATCGAGCATTTCCACTTTAGACGATCGGCCGCTGCAAATTCTCCGCGAGAAAGACGAGGGCGATTTGCTCGTCGACGTGGCGTCAGCGGGTCCGCATCGTCTGGAGCTCCACTGGCGACCCGCGCTGCGCAGCGGCCAACGTGATAGCGGCTTTGATTTGAACATTCTGCCGGCCGCGACCAGCCAATTGCGGCTGGCGGCTCCGGCCGACTCCGCCGAGCTGCGCTTTCCGAACGCGCGCGGGCGCGCCTATCGACCTGGCCCGAACGACGGTTGGAGCGTCCAGCTCGGGCCGATACCACGGCTGTCGGTCCGCTGGAACGACGCCAGCGGCGCTCTGGCAAGCGAGCCGGTCGTGCAAGCCGACGAGTTGGCATGGCTGAAAATCTTGCCGGGTTCCGCCGTTTTGGATTTAAAGTACAAGCTGACCGTCAAAGAGGGGCGGCTGCGCGAGTTTCGAGTCGCGACCGATTCGCGACTGCGGCTCTTGCCCGCCGCGGTGAGTGACCAATATACGGTTAGCCAAGTCGATTCACCCGGCTCCGGCCCCCCCACGATCCGCTTTCAATTTGCGCGGCCCGTGCGTGACGCAGTCACCGTCGAAGCCACTCTGCTCCTGACCGGGACGCCGGTCGTGGGCAATTTGCACTTTCCGGTGGTGCGCCCGCAGGGCGTCACCGCAGCCACCCGGCTGCTGGCGGTCTCAGTCGACCCGGGGTTGCGTTATGACCAGGTCGCGAGCAACCAGAGCCCTTCCTTGCCGATTGCCGATTTTCTAACGGCCTGGGGCGCCGCGGATGCGAAGCCGGCGTTCTGCCGCCGGTTGCCGCCGCCCGAGATCGATTGGAACATCGCCCTGCGGCCGCAAGAACCGACCATGGCGCTCAAAGAGCAGTACGCGTGGTTTCTCGGCTCGGGACGCGCGCATCTGGACTATGGCGTGAATCTTTCCACGACCGGCAGCCATCCGTTCCAATACCGCCTGCAAGTGCCCGACAATTTTTCGATCGACTCCATCTCGGTCCGCGAAGACGAAACGGAGTTGCCGATTCGGTGGGCGCGCTCGGCCCCGAATCGGGTGACGGTCTTTTTGCCGGCCGCGGCCGCCAATGACCAAGCGCTGGCGGTCGCCGGTTCGTTGCCATGTCCGGCCAACCAAAAATGGAGTTTTCCGGCGTTGCACGTCGAGCATGGCCAGATCGCCTCCACTCGGGCGTTCGTTTTCCGCCAGCCGGACGTGCTGGTCGATGCGGTCCACTGGAACCAATTGGCGCAAGAGACCGCTTCGGACGCTTTGCTGACCGACGCGCTCGCGGCGCATTGGCTCGAAAAAACCTGGGTCAAACGGGCGCGGCTGGTGGGCGTGTGGCAAGGAACCGAGCCGGCCGCCGGCGACGCCAACTTGTCCAACAACACGACCCAAGTCGAAGTGACCCAGCTCATCGCGCTGCAGCACGAAGAAGACGCTTGGCATGCTACTCTCGATTGCGATTTGCACATCAGCGGCGGCAAGCTCGACGTTTTTCGGTTCGAGGTGCCGAACGATTGGAGCGGGCCATTCGAGGTCGATCTCCCGGCGCAGGTCGAAGTCCGCCCGTTGCCAGGAGACGAAAAAAAACTGCTGGTGCTGCGGCCCAAGGCCCCTTGGCAAAACGCGCAACGCTTTACCATTCGTGGTCCGCTGCAAGAACAAGACCATCCGCGCCTGCCGGATGTCGTGCCGCTGCATGCCAGCCGAGTGACGCGTCTGGTCGCGTTGCCGGCGCTGCTGAATCTGCATCATCTCGCTTGGGACGTACGCAATTTGGGACCGATCGCTTGGCCGCGGACGTTTCAAGATTTTCCAGGTCGCGAATCGTATGCGCTATTCCGCGCCGACGGCGAGCACGTAGACGCGGTGCTGAAAACGGCCGAGTCGTTGAGCGGCACGCCGCGCGTGGCGCTGGCCGACTATGTGCTCCGCTATTATCCGGATGGTTGCCGCGGACTCGCGCGATTCGATCTGTTTCCCGTCGGCTTGAACACCTGCGTCTTGACTTTGCCCGAGCCGTGGCATTTGCTCAGCATCACCGTGAATGGAGCGCCGGCGATTTTGCGGGCGTCGGGGACGAGCCGGTGGGATCTGGCCGTGGGTCCAAGTCCGTTGCCCCAGCGGATCGAAGTCACCTTTTTCGACCCGCACTCGCATTGGGAGCGCGGCGCGATGTCGGTGGCGGGACCTGCCTTGGCCGACCTCAGCGTCGAGCAAACGCTCTGGACAATCAGCGCCGCAGGATTGCCAGGCGAACTGCGGCTCAGCGAAGGAAGTCCGCTTTCCCCTTTGCGCAAAGAACTCAGCCGGCTCGTCGAGTTGACCAACGTCTTGGAGGCGGCCCTGCAATCTGCAGCGCATGAAGCCCCGGCGGCCCCTGGCCATTGGGCGACAAGCTGGCTCCAGGCGGGCGCGATCACCCAGCGGCGTCTCGAACAATGGCGCATGGTCGAACCGCGCGGCAGCTTGGCCAAAATCGAATCCGACGTGCAGATCGCGGAGCAGAACTGGGCGAAGCTCGCGAAGCGAGCGCTCGGAACTGATGCCGCGCCCGCGGAGGTCGATCTGGACGCGCTGGCCGCAACGCCGGAGTTAGGTCCGGAACCCCGCGACCCGGCACTAAGCAACACGGTTAGCTTCGCCAAGGGAACCGCGAAAATCGCGATTTTTGTGGCCCCGACCAAGACCGCTCCCTTCGCCGCGCAAATCGGCTATTGGCTGCTCACCGCGGCCGGGTTGGCGCTGGCGCTCGCCCTCTACCGCTCGCGCCGACTCTGGCCATTGGTGGAACGCTATCCGGCGCCGCTGGCGGCGCTGGTCAGTTTGGCGTGGTGGCTATGGCTTTCGCCGAGTGCGTTAGGGCTCGTGCTGGCGGCCTGTTGCTTGCTTGCCAACTTCGGATTCGGCCGCCGCGTCACTCGCCACATTCCGGCGAAATCGTTCTAAGCAGCTACGATGAGCTTAACACCGATAGGTCGTCTATTAAAGAATCTAAAGGGCGAAATCCCTTCTTATATGCGATCATGAAAGTTTCGGGAAGTCGCTGAATCCCGATGCCGGCATGGCCCAGGGTGAAAGCGACTTCGCCAAAAACTACCAACGCGCGATCGACCGTCCCGTGCCATAAATAGATTCATTGCAAAACCGGACGAGATTGACGATAGTCCGACAGAAACACGACTCAGACAACGGGAAGAAATGATCACAAGTGCGACCCGACAACCTGAAAAAAGACCACGAGGACGGACCGGTA
>DASRSE010000056.1:0-7079 GCA_035656655.1 Pirellulales bacterium | reverse complement strand
AATACTCGCCCTATCAGAATGTCAAATCGGACGTAAAGTATCCGCGGATTCTGTTTACGACTTCGACCCGCGACGACCGCGTCCATCCGGGGCACGCCCGCAAGCTTTTCGCAAAAATGAAAGACCAAGGGCACGACGTGTTGTACTACGAAAACACCGAAGGCGGGCATGCCGGCGCGGCCAACAATGAGCAGCGTGCTAAGATGGTGGCGCTCGAGTTCACCTTTTTGTGGAAAGCGCTGAAATAAACGATTGCATGAACCAACACGGCAAATGGGGAAAATCGCAACTCCCGCATGGATTCACTCGCCGATCCACACGAGCTTCCGCCATGAAAAACGTGCACGTTATGCGGGAAGTCCAACAAGTCCTCGCAGCCGGGTGTAACCGGCGATCCGCCGCAGTTGCAAGAACGGCCAGGAAACGGGAGCGGTCCGATTCTATCTCAGTTCGCTGCCGCTGAACGTGCAGTTGTTCGCCACAGTGGTGCGAGGACATTGGGGCATCGAAAACACCTTGCATTGGTGTCTGGATGTCACCTTTCGCGAAGATGACAGCCGGGTGCGAGAAAGAAACCTTACCAATAACATGGCGTGGCTGAAACGAGTCGCGATAAGCTTACTGAAGCAGGTTCCGGACAAAGATAGCGTCGCCATGCGTCGCCGCACTTGCGGCTGGAGCGATGATTACTTGGCGCAAGTCCTTTTCGGCAAAGCCACTTAGTGTGCGCTAGCCGTGCCGGAGTATTTGAAGTTTCCAGAAGCATAGAGGGTGAAGTACGACCATGCCCATTGAATTTGTCACGGGTGATGCTACACGTCCGATTGGTGAGGGATCTAAGGTCATTGTGCATGTTTGCAATGACATTGGCGTTTGGGGCAAGGGGTTCGTCATGGCCTTGTCGAAACGGTGGAAGGAACCGGAAAAATCGTATCGGCGTTGGCATCGGAATCGCGAAACTGAACAATTCCATCTTGGAGCGGTTCAATTCGTGAACGTCGAGACGCAGATCTGTGTTGCCAATCTGATAGGTCAGCGCGACATTTACCGGAAAAACGGAATTGCACCGATCCGATATCCGGCGATTGGCGAAGGATTGGAATGTGTTGCTCGCTTCGCGGTGGAAAATGAGGCGACGGTACATATGCCTCGAATCGGTTGTGGATTGGCGGGCGGTATATGGAATCAAATCGAGCCTTTGATTGAGAGCGCGCTGTGTTCACAAGGGATTTTGACTTTTGTTTATGACTTGCCCTAACTTCCGCCGCTGATAAATGCGATCCCTCAACGTTGGCTCTAAACGCAGAACCTGATGGACATCGTCACTCACACCATGGTTGGAACGATCCTGGCGGCGCCGCTGCTCCCCGGTTCACCGCTAACCGGTATATGCTTTGTTCTCGGCTCGGTATTGCCCGATACCGATGCGCTGAGCCGGCTGTTCGGTAAGAACGCATTCCTTCGCTGGCATCAGACCTACACGCACTCGGTTCCCCTGATCGTCGCTTTCACCGTCGTCGTTTGGATTATCATTTCAAGACTGGGAATCTACGAAATAGGCGTTCCCATTGCGATCGGCGCCGGCAGGTTGCTCCATGCACTCATGGATGCGACGAACACCTATGGAGTGGCGTTGTTTGCTCCGTTCAGTTCACGGCGATTTTGCAGCGAGTGGGTGTTCTTCATCGATGCAACCGTCATTGCGGTCAGTATGGGATGTCTGTTGTTCGTCTTCTTGGAATTGAATCGTCAGCCACGGTGGCTATGGGCCATCGCGATCGGCTACGGAATATTTCTCGTCGGGTATTGGATAATCCGGTGGTTGATCCATCGACGGGCAGCGCGTCTTGCGCCGCCGGCAACGCGCTCGCTCATTCCGAGCGCACTTCTACCTTGGTGTTTCTTCGGTCTTTCGACGACGGACGATTGCGCCGAAGTTTTTGCGTTAGACGCGATCGCCGGAGCCGTAACGCCCGCGGCAACCTATCGCCTGTTCGATTCGCCGTATAGCACATGGCTGAATTGCGTGCACGAATACGGTTTGATGCGCAGCCTATCCAAGGGATATTTTGCGGTTGAGGCGACGGAGTCGTCGGAAACGATTGCGATCGTCTGTCGGGACTTGCGGATTAGAAATTTCGGCGGAGTATTCGGCCGGCTGGAATTGACATTCGACCGGGCCGGCAAGCTTTTGGGGAAGGTCTTCCATGTATAATTCGTCGCGTGCCTGGTGGAACTGGAGGCCGCCCGCCGGATTTCGGTTCGCATGGACCGATGGCATCGCGATCATCGCCTGCGCGTTGACTACAAGAATCGCCTGGCCGTACTTGGGAGATTTGTCGCTTCTCTTTCCGTTTGTCCTGGCCCATTTTTTCTTGTTTTGCAACGTCTTCCGAATTCGTCGCAGCTTGGAGTTGTTTTGGAGCGCCGCGTTCTTGATTGTGTGCGTTATCTGGCTTCGGACGGGCCACTTCACCCTAGCCCATGTGTTCTGGACTCAATTGCCTATTTCCCTGCTCGTGATCGCCATTGGGTTTTGTCAAAGGGATTATCACGGCGTGGGGTACAAGCATGTTTCCTTGGGCCGCAGGCCTTGGCGGAAAGAAGCAGACGATCCGCAACCCGATGCACGTGCGGCGCGGAATTGATCCACGTGCACCGACTGATCCCATAATCCCAAAGGCTGAATGCCATGATGGAACCCGAGGGTAAACCACAAATTCTCGCCGAAGGCCGCTTTCTTCGTCTCGTCAAACGCGGGCGTTGGGAATGGGCCGAGCGGACCAATACGCGCGTGGCGGCGGTGATTGTGCCGATCACGGCGGCGGGAGAGATCGTGTTCGTCGAGCAATTGCGCATTCCGCTCGGGCGGCGCGTGATTGAGTTGCCGGCTGGCTTAGTCGGAGTTGCGGTTCGGTCAGGTTGCCGAAAGTCCTCGACGGAAGCGATAGTCGCGGTCGCAAAAGCGTTCACTTCCCAATACAAAACTGCGAGAAAATGCGGTCGAGCAGATCGTCCGTGTAAACCGCGCCGGCCATCTTCGCCAGCTCGGCCAGCGCCACGCGCACCTCGGAGGCGATCAACGCTTCTTGGCCGGGCGGTGCCACCAATGCCGCCGACCGAACGAGCGCCTCGGACGCCTGCTCGAGGCTTTCGCGGCAGCGAGCCGCGGTGCTCGCCACGATTCTTTCGCCGCCGACCGACCGCGATCGAGCGGCCACGCAATCGGCCAACTCGCGCACTCCTGCACCAGTCCGGCTGCTGGTGCAAAGCGATTGCTCGAACCCCGCCGCGCGGGCAGCGGCGAACGCCGCCGTCGCCTGATCGACTTTCGTGAAGACCACGAGCCGACGCTCCGCGGCGCCGCACTCCGCGCGGGCAGCTTGTTCCCAATCGCTCCGCGGCCGACTGGAATCGAGACAAAGAACCGCCAGGTCAGCCCGCTCGTGCTGCGCCGTGCTCTGAGCTTGTGCCGCCTTGTCGATCGCGTGCGCCGAACCGAGTTCCACCGTGCCGGCCGAACTCGCGGCCGGATCGCCTGCCGCATCACCTTCCTTCGCGATTCTTTCCGTCGCGTCACTTTCCTTCGCAACGGATTCGGCCGCGCCGTTGTTCGGGGCGATGACCTTGGCGAAATCGATTCCGGCTGTGTCAATCCACTCGATGAGGACGCCGTCATGCGAAACGCGCGCGGATAAATAGTCGCGAGTGGTTCCGGCGAGTTCTGCGACGATCGCGGCGCCATGCCCGACCAACGCGTTGAACAAGCTGCTTTTGCCGGCGTTGGGCGCGCCGAAAAGCACGACGCGAAAGGCGTCGCCCGCATCGGTCCGGCCGCGCATTTGCGCCCGCAAGCAATCAATCTCGCCGGCCGCCGCCCGCAAACGGCGCTCGAGCTCGGCCGCCGAGATGAACTGCAAGTCTTCTTCCGCAAAGTCGAGCCCGGCTTCCAACTCCGCCAAGAGATCGAGCAAGTCGCTGCGCAACCGGTGGAGCGGCCGGCTCAGGCCGCCGGCCAATTGATCGAGCGCCGCGCGCAAGTCTGACTCGCCGCGCGCGTCGATGACGCCGAGTACGGCTTCCGCCTGGGGCAGATCGAGCCGGCCGGCGAGAAACGCTCGAAGCGTGAATTCGCCCGGCTGCGCCACGCGCGCGCCGGTTCGGCAAACCTCGGCCAAAATGGTTTGCAAGAGCGGAGAAGAGCCAAAGGTGTGAATCTCAACCGTGGGCTGCCGCGTGTAGCTGCGTATGCCGGGCCAGATGTAGAAGTCCGCCGGCGCCCGCGCGATCGTCCCGGCCACGACGCTCGGCCGCGCGGTCGAGCGTTCGGCGAGCCGAACGATTTGGGTGGATTCGCCGCCCCGCTCCAGGGACGCGTTCACGCAAGCCAGCGCGTGCGGACCGCTGATCCGCACGATTCCGCGCGCGGCGCCCGCGGCGCCGGTGGCAATGGCGGCAATGGTGTCGTCAACGTGAAGATGCATGGGGGCGGGCGGCGCGGCGCACGGCCGCGTTCAGGCGAGACGAGGAGACGGCGCCGCGATACCATGACCACCGCGCCGCGAGCATTTTGGCGCGAATGCCGCGAGCATTTTGGCGCGAATGCCGCGACCAAACTAGGCGCTAGGTCCCGCGGTGCGCCCCCACCAGACCGCGCCTAGCGCTTCTTCTTGGCCGGGGCCACGGTCGCTTTGGAAACGCTCACCGTGGCCGGCGTCACCCGCGGCAGCAACTTCCGCTCCATGATTCCCCACAGACTCGAGATAATAAAATACAAACAGAGGCCGCTCGGCACGCAATAAAACGTGAAGCCCATGAAGATCATCATGTACTTCATCATGCCTTGTTGCATGGCCGATTGCTCGTCGGTCGCCGGCGGCATGAACATTTTTTGCTGCACGATGAACAGCACGATCGTAATGCAAGGAAACAGATTGAAATAAGGGCCCAGCGACAAAAAGCCCGAGTCGCGGCTTAAAAACTGAGGCATGAAGCCATCCCAGCGAAACAGCATATCCGGCGCGGCCAAGTTCGAGCACCAGCGGATGCCCTCGCCAAACAAGGAGGCATGCCGCAACTCGACGTCGTTGCGCAGCCCGGCATAGAGGCCGATGAAGATCGGCAATTGCACAAACATCAACATGCAGCCGCCGAGCGGATTGTAGTTATGCTTGCTGAACAACTCATTCATGGCCTTTTGTTGCGCGGCCTTGTCATTTTTATACTTGTCTTTCAGCCGCTTCAGTTCGGGCTGAATGGTTTGCATCTTTTGGGCGCCTTGCGCCTGCTTGCGGCTGAGGGGAAACATGCAAGCTCGAACCAAGATCGTCAGCAGGATGATCGCAACGCCGTAGTTCGGGATGATCGCGTAGAAAATATGCAACAGACCCAGCATCGCCCGCGACACGACGGCGAACCAACCATAGGCCAGCAGCTCCGACAGGCTGGGCCCGTGCGGATCAGGGGTCCCGGCATACTGCTCCAAAATGGTTGGCTTTTTCGGACCGACGAACAGCGTTAGCTCATGCTTGACGGTTTCTCCGGCGGGAATGGTGTCGGGCAAACTGATAAGGCGAAATGAGGTATTGCCGCGATAGTCGTATCCTTTCTCCGGCTTTGCTCCGACGAGCAGCGGATATGCGTTCGCCAATTCCATTTGCGCATTGCCGCGCGACAGCAACGCGGACGCGAAATACTGCGCATCGACCGCCATGAAGTCGAGCTTCTGATCTTGGCCGTGCGTTTCGGCCTTGCCTTGAATGATCGACATGCAGGTCAACAGGGCGTACGACGCGTTGTGGAATTGCACGGCGACATCGCGAATCCCTTTTTTGGTCGTGTACCAAACCCCTTCCAGCGGCAAGCCGTTCGGCCCATCCAGCCGATAAGCAACCGTTTGGCTCGCGCTCGCTGTTTTGCTGGTATTGTGCAGTTCGATGCTGACTACTAGATGGTAGGCGCGAAAATCCTCGTCCTTTTTCTTGTCGTCCGGTACCCGCGCTAAGCGATACCGCTTAATGACTTCCAGGTTCAGCTTCGGCAGGTCGTAGCGAAAGGCCGCCTCGGGCTCGCCGTCGGCGTTCGGTTGGCCGGCGGAGATCACTTCCCACTGCGCGTCGCGGAGGTGCAAACCGGGAAGTTCCTCCGGCAGATTCGCCGGTTTCGCGTCGGCTTTATCCGGCGCAGCATCCTTGGCCGCGGCTTCTTTGGCCGCTCCTTCGAGATTCGAGAGATTCTGGCTGCCGACTTGCTCCAGCGTCATCAGCAGCGAGAACGGATCGTGATGATCGGCCTTGCGATAATCGAGCGGATGGGTGTTCCACTCAGGCCGAATGACGGAGAGAGGACGGCGGGTCAAGGTCGCGGTCAAATCCTCCGCCGGCTGTTGCTTGCCATGCAAAACCGAGAGCTTGAGTGCGTCGCCCGGGTGCGCGCGATCGATCGCCGCGACGAACGCCGCCGCAGTGGCGACCGGCTGACCGGCGACCGCGCTCACAATGTCTCCCGGCTTCAGCCCGGCTTTTTCGGCCGGAGTGCCTGGCCCGACCGCGTTCAGCACCGCGCCCCCCGCCTGATCGGCATCGGTCGGGGCGAACTCGCCGAGGTAGCCGGCGCTCTGATCGTCGATGTCGTGATAGTGCGGGTCATTCAACTCGACCCGTTCGATCGCGGCGCCGCTATTGGTCAACGTCACCAGCATCCGATAGGCGCTATTCGGGTCGAGCGAGCCGAGGGAGATCCATTGGCGCGGATGCTCCGCCGGCGCCTCGGCCACGAGCGGGGCCGCGCCATGGTCGCCGTTGACCTCCGCCGGCGGGTGGCCGTTCTTTTCTTGGTCGTTTGGACCCGGTTCGGCTTGGTTCGCAGCGGGCTCTTTTTTGTCCGGCTCTTGATTATTTGGTTCTTTTTTGTCCGGAACTTTTTTATCCGGAACCTTTTTGACAGCGGGGGGCTTCGCAGGCGGGAAAAACTTCGCCTGAATGAACATGTTTCCGATCCAGATCACCGTCGAGAGCACGATGAACAGCAACAATCTCTTATCCACGGATTTAACGTCCCTCGCGCAACCGATCGCCCAG
>DASRSE010000055.1:0-4555 GCA_035656655.1 Pirellulales bacterium | reverse complement strand
AATCCTTCGACACGGGTGGGCATGAATCGGGCGGTCACGAATCGGGGGGGCATGAGACCGGGGGGCACGAAGGCGGAGCTGACGACATCCCCTTCTAAGGACCCGGCGGCGTTCTCACGCGCCTCGGCCAACGACGGTTGCACGTAAATTCAAATCATTCTCTCGCAAAACTTTCGACAGCTTCTAATCACGCTGGTAGCAATTATGGCGAATGCAGCTTTTCAAAAAACCAAACTTCCGCATCGCTCGAAGCGGTTGGTTCGCGGTCCCCATCGCAGCATCGAGTTGCTCTTGATCCAATCGGTCGACCATCTCGGGAAGCAAGGAGAGGTGGTCAAAGTGAAGCCGGGCTATGCCAACAATTATTTGTTGCCGCAAGGACTGGCCACGGTCGCCACCGAACACCACAAGCGGATGGTCGAGAAGCACAAAGCGCGCCTCCAAGCGATCCAAAATCAGCGGCTCGCCGGACTACGCGAAATCGCCGACAGCCTCGGCAAACAATCGATCACGATCGAGGCGAACGCCAACGACGAAGGCCATCTGTATGGCTCGGTCGGCGCCCCGGACATCGTCAAAGCGCTCAAGCAGCACGAAATTACCGTCACGGCCGATCAAGTCCGCCTGAAGGGACCGCTGAAGGAGCTCGGCCTGTACACCGTCCAGATTCACTTGGGCCAAGACGTCGAAGGCGAGTTGAAGGTGTGGGTAGTGCCGACGGTTGGCGACGACGATTCGCCGAAGACCCCGGCCGCCGCGCCGGCTCCGGCCAAGGCCTGATGGGACGAGCGCCTGCAGGAAACGCTGCGTCTGGTTCGGCTGCGTCTGGTTGGGGTGCGGCGTGGCAGTTTCCCTCGCGGCGGGATTGCTGAGGCAGGCTTCATTGAGGCAGGCTTCATTGAGGCAGCGCTGCGGCTGGCTCTTTCGCTCGGACGAGTGTGCGCGGACTCCGCTTGCGCGCGGGCGCTTTCGTCAGATGCCGCCGCCCCGCGGGGTGGCGGAAAACGGATCTGATACCAGTTCCGCTTGTTCTCGTTAAGAACGAGCTTGTGCGTCACGGAGGAACGGCGACATGGCTACTGTGCAACGAGTCGACGCGCCGCGAAAAGCGCCTGGCGGCGAGAATCTCGATCGCCAACCGCCGCGCAATCTCGAGGCCGAACGGGCGGTCCTCGGCAGCATCCTCCTCCTGCCCGACTGCTGCGACGATGTCGCCTTGGTCCTCACGCCGGACGATTTC
This sequence comes from Pirellulales bacterium, assembly GCA_035656655.1. GTDB lineage: Bacteria > Planctomycetota > Planctomycetia > Pirellulales > DASRSE01 > DASRSE01. The sequence goes on along the minus strand of DASRSE010000055.1, from coordinate 3,315 downwards.
TACGACCCGGCTCATCAGAAGCTGTTCGCCCAAATGCTCGCCATGCACGACGCCGGCGGGCGGATCGACATCACGCTCTTGGTCGATCGGCTGCGCAAGGCGGGAGAGCTCGAACTGGTGGGCGGCATGGCCTATCTGGCGGAAATCGCCCAGGCCGTGCCGACCGCCGCGCATGCCGCCTATTACGCCGAAATCGTCCGCGACAAAGGCACCCTCCGCGCGCTGATCCATGCCGGGACCGACATCGTCCGCGAAGCGTACGACGACTCGGTCGAAGCCCGCGCCATGCTCAGCCGCGCGGAAGAAAAGGTGTTTGGCATCCTCGATCAGCGCGGGGTCGGCCAGTTGCATTCGATCACGGACATTCTGCACAGTGCCTTGCAGCGGATCGACGCCCGCATGAAAAACGAGCAGGCGCTCGATGGCGTCGAGACGGGCTTTAGCGATCTCGACACGCTGACCGGAGGGATGCACAACTCGGAGCTGATCATCATCGCGGCCCGCCCCAGCATGGGCAAAACGGCCTTTGCGATGAACCTGGCGGAACACGCGGCGATCGATCGAGGTTGCACAACGCTCTTCGTCAGCTTGGAAATGTCATCGCTGGAGTTAGCCGATCGGCTGCTCTGTTCGCGCGCGAAGATCAACGGCAATCATCTGCGCAACGGCTCGATCACCAACGACGAGCGGCGCAAACTCCTGGAAACGACCGGCGACATCAGCGAATCTCCGCTGTTCGTCGACGACAGCCCGAGCCGCACGATGACCGAAATCGCCGCGACCGCGCGGCGGCTGAAGCGCCGCAACCAACTCGGCCTGATCGTCATTGACTATCTCCAATTGATCGAGCCGGACAACGCCCGCGATCCGCGGCAAGAGCAAGTCGCGCGGATTGCGCGCCGCTTGAAAGGGCTGGCCCGCGAGTTGAAGGTGCCGGTGATTTGCCTTGCGCAGTTGAATCGCCAGACCGAAGCCTCGAAAGACAATCGTCCGCGGTTGTCGCACCTCCGCGAGTCGGGAGCGATCGAGCAAGACGCCGACGTCGTGATGTTCGTGCACCGCGAAGAATACTATTTGAACGACGAAGAAGACAAAGCGCGCGTCGCCGGCCAAGCTGACATTATCATTGCCAAGCAGCGCAACGGTCCAATCGGCGATGTGAAGCTCTGCTGGCTGAAGCAATTCACGCGTTTTGAAAATCTCGCCGCCGAGCGGCACGGAGAATTCGACCGGTTTAACGGACCGGGCGATTTTTGAACCGCGCCGGCCGCCCATGTTCGTTCTTACCGCGTGCTTGTTCCAGCAGATTGTTCTGACCGTATTGTTCTGACCGTATTGTTCTGACCGTATTGTTCTTTCCGAACCGCGCCGCGCGGACCGTTGCCGGTCTGCGACTGGCTAGCCTCCGCCCCCAGAACCACGCCCTCACCGCTTGCAACAGGAGCTCCCCTGATGGCCAAAGACAAAGAACCGAAACCGAGCGAGATGCCTCCGCCGCCGCCGGCTGGGCCGCAATCGGGCCCGCCCCCCATTCAGCTCGATGAATCGAATGTCACGGCGACCTATGCGAATTTTTGCCGCGTGACAGGCACTCCCGAGGAAGTGCTCCTGGATCTCGGCTTGAATCCTGAGCCGCACGGCTACCCGCGCAATCCGGTGCAAATCAACCAGCGGATTGTGACGAACTACTACACCGCCAAGCGGCTGCTCAACGCGCTGGCGCTCACGATCCGCCGGCACGAAGAGGCCTTTGGTGTGTTGGAAACCGACGTCCAGCGGCGCTTGCAAGCAGCCCAGCCGCGTCCGGCGCAGGAGTAGCGCAGTGGCCGCAGAGCGACTTTCCACCGGTGTGCCGGGCTTGAATGAGCGGCTGGGGGGCGGCCTGCTCCGCGGCACGCTGACCGTCGTCGTCGGCGCAACCGGCATTGGCAAGACCCAATTGGGCGTTCAATTTGCCCAAGCGGGCGCGGCGCAAGAAGGTCCGCGCGGCGTCTTTTTTGATCTCAGCGCGCGCGGCGATTCGCAGTCGCACGCCGATTATGCGCGGCGAATGTTCGCTTGGAACTTGCAGCCTGCCGCCCAGCGGCTTGCGGAGCTGGCGCAGTTCTTTGATGCGCCCGGGCCGCCGGGCGATTATCTGCACGTGTTCGATTATTCGGGGCAGCGCGTGACGAAGCGCGATCTCGATTTTGCCGCGTGGCATGATTGGCAAGCCCAACTGAATGAGCGGCTCGAGGCGACCATCGCTTTTTTCTATGGCAACTTCGTCCGCGGCGTGCGGCGCGTCGTTATCGACGGCATCGAACCGGTCGATAAGCCGGGAGACTCGATCCAATTCGAGATGTTCGAGTACATCTACCACCAGATTCTGCGCAAGGAACCCGCCTGGGTCGCGCGCGATCTCTTTCGGCAGCACTATCGCCAATACGCCGAGCAGATCGCGCAGCATCCGTACGACCCGGCTCAACTCGGCTGCTTGCTGCTTGCCACGTCGCACGAACTGCTGCTCGACGACTTGCTCAACCGGCGGCTCGACGAAGGCGACGTGCTGGCGAACGCGAACACGCTGATCCTGATGGGCAAAGTTCGCCAAGCAAACGGCTTCGGCCGGGCGCTCTATGTCGCCAAACATCGCGGAAGCGCCTGCGCGGATGAGATCATCCCTTTTCGGATCGACGATCGCGGGCTGCATGTCGGCTGATTTGAATGAACCGCCGAGCCCCTCGCAACACGCCCGCAGCTTGGTGCGAATGGCCTTGCTGTTTGAAGGTTCGCTGTGGCTAGCGGCGATCGCGCTGGGCTGGCTTCTGGGCGTGCCGCTGCGCGACTTCTTGCCCGCGGGCGGCGACTGGACGCGCTGGCTCGGCGAAATCGGCTTTGGAATTCTCGGCAGCCTGCCTTCGTTGGCTGTGTTGCTGCTCATGCTGGCGTTTCCCAACGGACCATGGCGCAACCTCGTGCGATTCGTTGATCGCGAGGTAATTCCTTTGTTTCGGTCCTTGCGCTGGCCGGCGCTGGCGCTGATCGCGGTGTTGGCGGGATGCGGAGAGGAGTGCTTGTTTCGCGGCGTGGTTCAGTCCGTGGCCAGCCGCTGGTGCGGTCTGGCGGTCGGGGTGTGCGTGGCCAACGCGCTGTTTGCCCTCGGCCACTGGCTGACCCCCTTATACGCGATCTTCGCGCTGCTGATGGGTCTGTACTTCAGCGGGCTGTTCTTGATGGCCGGCTCCGGTCTGATCGCGCCGATCGTCGCGCATGCGATCTACGACTTCGCGGCGCTGATCCTCTTGCTGAGGAAAGACCGGGCGGCGCAGCGCG
>DASRSE010000054.1:0-1906 GCA_035656655.1 Pirellulales bacterium | reverse complement strand
GCCGTGCCCACGCCGGGGAAGCGCCGGCGATGACGGCGGAGACTCGTCGGCCCACGAACTGAAGGAGGCGCTGTCGACTTCCGCTGAGATTTGGCTCTGACGCATGTTTGGTGAAGGCGTAGTCAGTTGATGCCAATGACGCGCGCCTGAAGCAGATCGATCTTCCCGCGCCCGTACATTTGGCGTTTGACGAGCTTGAGCTTGCAAATCTGGCCTTCGGTCTGGCCGTTTGACCACGTAGAGACTATTGCGGCCTCGACCGCGTCTTTGTCCTTGATGATGCCGTTCGCGAAGGCGGCTATTAGGCTGCCACTCGCGCGATCGAGCCAAGCGTTGAGATCAGAGAGTGCCTTCCGGCGAATGATTGTTTGAAACTCGGCCAGGATGTCGCGCGTCTCGGCTAACACGGCAACCCCACGTTCGATTGCCGCCACGGTGATCGTCTGCGCCTTGGAAAGCTGGTCGCGCCCGATCGTCAGTAAGCGCGCAATTGTTCGGGCCGACGGCGCGCGGCCGATTGCACCGGCCTCGGCATTTTCCGCTCGCTTTCGACGTCCGCTCCATTCGCTCACGACGCCGCGGCAGCCGCGAAACCCCTGCTGTCGCAAAGCGCGCCACAGCGCGAGGCCGTTTCGACAGCCCTCGGCCCATCGGGCGTCGAGCCACGGCAGATAGGGTTCGAGCGAACTGGGCCGAGTGCGGAAAACGTCCAAGCGCTGACCGCGCATGATTTTGCGGATCAGTCCGCGGCTGTATCCCGTTCGGCGCACGATTTCCCTTATGGCCATTCCCTCCCGTGACATCGAAAGAACGGACGCATTGGTCTCTTCGCGACGCTGAAAGCCCTCGTATTGCAGCTTCTCAGCGTAGGTCAACAATTTCGGGTCTATTCTTGCGGCTCCGATCGCCCTCCGGATTTGCCGCATGCTCTTGCCGACGGCGTCAAGAAAGGCCCGGCTTGCATTCTCCATCAAATGCCAGCGGTCAGCGACCTGAACGGCGTGCGGAAGAGCCCGTTGGGTGGCCACCGCGTAGCCGCCGCCTCGATCTCGCGCGACAATGCAGACTTGCGGCTGTCGAGCCAACCAGGCCTCCGCGGTCGCTGGCTCCCGATCAGGCAGAAGCGCGATGGTCTTGTGACGCTGAAGATCGCAGAGGAGCGTCCCATAACGGTGGTTTCGCTTCCAGGCCCAATCATCGATGCCGATCACTGTCGGCGGCGCGATGATTTTCGCCGCGCCGCGCCGCCGCACGATCCGGAGCAATGTATCGTTGCTCACTTTGACATTGAGCCGCCGCGACAACGCTGCCGCCGGCCGACCACCGAGCGCGATTGCGAGGCAATGGACGACTTCGTCGAGTCGGTCGGTGCGCCTGGCATGGGGCCCTACAGCCCCATCAAACCGCTCGGCAAAAACTCGGCGTGTACAGGCGCTTGCGTCGCAGAAAAACCGCCGCGCTTGCAGAGATATCTCCGTCCGCCTGCCAGCGACCGGGAGGTCGGTCAGTTTACGCAGATATCGGCTATGAACACGGCGAGCCATCGCACCGCAAAGAGGACACGGACACGAGCCTGCCGACGCCCTGATCGCCACCACGACCCGCTCCGCGCCAATCTCGAAGTCTTCGACGGCGAAGCCCGCTGGGACAAGTTCTGAGGCTCGAAGCGCGCGCATGGCTCTGATTCCTTTGCCGGATCAAGCCAAACCGACTTCCCAATTTCATCAAAACTGAGTCAGACCCAATTCGTGACGGAAATCATATGTGGACGGCCCCCGCGTGCAAGGGGTTTTAGGCGCGTTTTGGCGAGCTGGTCGGGTGCGGTCATATGTCCGGCCCGTTTGCGCGGCCTGAGGCTTATGAGAGAGTTATCGAGAATGAGTTTCGAGAGGCGTCTTAGCGCGTA
>DASRSE010000053.1:0-12549 GCA_035656655.1 Pirellulales bacterium | reverse complement strand
CCGCGGCAGGGTCTTTGGCCTTCCCCGCCAACTCGATCGCGTGGCGGAAATCTTCGGCGGCCTTGTTCAGTTCTTGGTCGTAGGCTGGGCCTTTCGTCGGATCGGCGCCGCCGACGAAGGCGCGGGCGGACCAAGTGCGGGCCGCTTCGGCCAGCGGTTCGCGATCGCGCAGCGGCTGGAGCAAGCGCAGGGCGTCCGCGAATTGCTTGGCTCCGGTCTGCGCCATGGCGAGTTGCAGTTGGGTCTGCGCGAGCAGTTCGCCGGGCGGATTGGTCTTCAAGAAATTTTGAAAGCGGCCGGCGGCGTCCGCGTAGCGGTGGTCGGCCAAGGCGATTTCGCCCAATTGCAACTCGCACCGGCGGACGAACTCGGGAGGCGGGTCGCGCTGGATCGCTTCGAGCCGCAGGCGCTCGTCCGGATTATCGCGAAAGGCGTTGCCGTCGCGGAGCGCGTCTTGCGCCATTTTCTTCTCGGCTTCGTAGCCCGTCAGAATCGCTTCGTAGTGCCGCGCCGCCTCCGGCAATTCGTCCATTTCCTGATGCATCCGCGCGAGCAAGTATTGCGTGTGCAGCCCGATGCCGCGGTCGGCAAAGGGGGCGAGCTTGCCCAGATCGCGGCAAGCCGTCGGATAATCTTTCAGCGCAAAGGCAGCTTGGCCATGTTGATACAGCGCCAGGTGTTGATAATGGCTCTTGGCGAGCAGCGGGTGGTCGAGAAAGCGCTCGATGGCCGCCAGCGTGGCTGAGAAATCTTCGGCCCGATTCAACATTTCGGCCTGATCGCACTTCGCCCGCAGTGCCCACTCGAAATCAACCGAGATTGATTCGGTTTCGCTGACTTTGATCGGGCCGCCGCGGGAGGCGAAGGCATTCGCCGCGCCGGAAAAGTGCGTGGCGGCCAGCTCAAACTGCTCCTTGGCCGCGGCGCGCGTTTTGGGCGCGTCGGCCGCCGAGTCGTGTTGAGCCTTGGTGAACAGCCGCTCGCCAAGTTCGCGATGCGCGAGCCCGGCCTCGTACAGCAACTCCGCGCGCTGCGGAAACTCTTGCTGGTCGAGGATCGGCTTCAGGGCCTCAATCGCCGCGTCAGGGTTTTTCTGCGGGCCTTCCAGCAGCATCCGCGCGACATTCAGCCGGGCGGCGGGCACTTCCGCCGCGTCGGGAAAACGCTGGATCAGCTCGCGATAGCGGTCCGCGGCCGCCTGATAGTTGTGGTCCTTGTAGGCCTGACGCCCGGCCGTCTGAAGCTGGGCAATTTGCTGGGCCGCCTCTTTCGGGTCGGCTGCTTGGACACGGCCGGGCGCGAGCGGCACGAGGGAAAGCCCAACGAGCAAGGACAGAGACAGCTTGGCGCAGCAACCAGGATCTCGAGACCGCATTGCGGACCGCTCCGTAGTGAGTAGATGATAGGCTCAGATTGAGGTTTTGAACTCGACGCGTTTTGTTCCGGGAAACGCCGCCTACCTCACGCGAAAAGATGCCCCAAACATGTGGTGTCCATTATGTTTGCGTTAAAGACGGCCTGTCAAGCAAAATCGAACCGCGCGGCGAGATTGCTCAAGGCCGCGATGACTGCCTAAACCACCCAGTTTGCGGCGAGTCGAGATTGAAACTCCCGTCGGCGCGCTTTGTCAGTTCTCCTGGGGCGAGAATGGGCTCGGATTCGCGCGAAATTTGCACTCCCACTCGGCGAGTCCTATAATCGAGGTCGCCTGCCGGACCGCACTTTCGCTTAATCGCATTTCCCTTCCCTCCGCACTCACGAGGCTCTCCCATGCTCGTCATCCCTGGCCAAAATGGCAAAGACTTTTGCGATCCGCAGGTCGGCTTGTCGCGCCGCGCCTTGCTGGCGGTGGGGGGCTCTTCGTTCTTAGGGCTGACGCTAGGCCGAATGCTCGAACTGAAGGCCGCCACAACCGCGTCGCCCGCCGCCGGCGAGTATGGCGGGCCCGGCTTCGGCAAGGCGAAGAGCGTGATCATGGTCTATCTCCAAGGGGGGCCGAGCCAGCTCGATCTGTGGGACCCGAAGGAGAATGTGCCGGACAATGTGAAGAGCGCTTTCGCCACGATCAAAAGCAAGGTGCCTGGCATCGATCTGACCGAGAACCTGCCGAAGTTCGCCGAGGTCACCGACAAGGTGACGCTGATTCGCTCGATGAGTTATTCGCCCAACGGCTTGTTCAACCATACGGCGGCCATTTATCAATTGCACACCGGCTACACGGCGGACAAGGTCAGCCCGTCAGGGCAGCTCGAGCCGCCGACGCCGAAGGACTATCCGACGTTCGGTTCGCAGATCGCGCGGTTGAAGCCGCCGACCGTGCCGATGCTTCCCTTTGTGATGATGCCGCGCCCGCTGCAAGAGAGCAACGTCGTCGGCAAGGGGGGCATGGCGGGATTCCTCGGCCGGGCCTACGACCCGTATCTCTTGTATCCGCCCGGCGATGACATGGACATGACCAAGATGGACAAGATCAAGGTCGATGATTTGCAACTGCGGCCGGAAATGACGATGTCGCGGCTCGAGCGGCGCGCAAAGCTCCGCGATCTGATCGACGAAGGAATGCCGGAAATCGATCAAGCGACCAAGAAATACGATCTCAATGAATACTACGACAAGGCGCTCGGCCTGATCCTGTCGGGCCGCGCCCGCGACGCGTTCGATCTGACCAAGGAAAAAACCGCGGTCCGCGATCGCTATGGGCGCAATACGTTCGGCCAAAGTTGCTTGCTGGCGCGGCGCTTGGTCGAAGCGGGGACGCGCGTTGTCGAAGTCATCTGGCCGAAGGTCGCGAACTCCGACAATCATTCGTGGGACCATCATCAGGATCTGACGAAGCGAATGAAAACGCAATCCGCGCCGATGTTCGATCCGGGCGTGTCCGCGCTGATCGCCGATCTCGACGAACGCGGCCTCTTGGCCGATACGCTGGTCGTCGTCGTGGGCGAATTCGGCCGCTCGCCGCAACGTGGCGTGAGCACCTCAGGCAACGGCAACAGCGCTGATGGCCGCGACCACTGGCCGTACTGCTACACTGCCTGCGTCGCCGGCGCCGGCGTGAAGCGCGGCTTTGTCTACGGCAAGTCGGACAAGACCGCCTCCGGTCCGCTTGAAGACCCGGTCCACCCGATTCAACTGCTGGCGACGATCTATCACGCGATCGGCCTGAATCCGGGCACGATCGTGATGAACCATTTGAATCAGCCGCGCGAGCTAGTTCAGGCCGAAGCCGTGACGAAGCTGTTCGGATAAGGGACGGGTCTCCTCGGTTTTCATTGCCTCCGCGGCTTCATCCCCTTGCGCGTGGCCTCCAATCAAATCATGGCGTCCAACTTGGACTACACATCGCTGCCGGGTTCTGCGTCGGAGTTGACGTGGGAGATCGCGCGACTTTTTCCAGCCCAAGGTTGTTGGACCGAGGATGAATATCTCGCGCTCCAGACGAACCAGTTGATCGAATTCACGGATGGCCGATTGGAGTTTCTGCCGATGCCGACGGCGCTGCATCAATTAATTGCCGGGTTTTTGTACCGCGCGCTGATCGACTTCGTCAAATCAAGAAAACTCGGCATGGTTTTAATGGCCGCATTCAAAGTTAAGGTGGGCGAACGCAAATTCCGCGAACCTGACGTGCAATTCATGTTCGCGAGCAATGCGGCGCGGATGCGCAACGAGTTTTGGACCGGCGCCGATCTGGTTATGGAGATTGTCAGCCCGGACGACCCCCATCGCGATCTGGTCCAAAAGCGCGCCGAATACGCGACGGCGGGCATTGCGGAATACTGGATCGTCCATCCGCGCGAGGCGACGATTACTATCTTGCAATTGGACGGCGCGAGCTATCCGGACCAGCCGCCGATTCACGAAGGCCAAATCGCGGCCTCGGCGCTGCTGCCTGGCTTTGCCGTCGAGGTGGCGGCGGTTTTTGAAGAAGGCCGCGCGGCGCTGAAATAAGCGTGCGGCGCCAGAGACTCTGAAAGGCCGATCTGACCGAATCACTTGGTCCGCCACGTCGCGCGCGGCTGTTTGTAAGGTTTTCCGCAGCCCATTCCAGGCGAACCGGCTGTTAAAACCTTTACAAGTGCAGAGCAAATCGCCGGATGCGGCGCAAAACTTCAGCTTGCCGGATTCCGCCAGCTTGCCAAGGATACGCCGCCCATCTTGGTGGCTTCTGCCCGCTCGCTTTTTCCAGAACTTTGCCTTATTGGCGGGGTTTTATCCCTTAGCGAGGCGGTCTTACCGGGCGGAGTGATTTATGTCCGGCCGACCTCGACCAGCGGCATTAACGGAGGATGGATTGATGCGGCGACTTTTTACCATTTTGGCACTCGGTTTGGCAGTCTGCGCCACGCGCAACGCCACGGCCGACCCCACCCCAACCGATGCGCCGGGCGGCGCGCGGGATGAGGTGCAGCAACTTCGAGCTCGAATCCACGCGCTCGAAGCCCAATTGAAAACAACGCAAAAGGGCGCAGACGAAAAGAACTCGGATCGCGATCGGGCCCGCGCGAATCGCGATGGCGATGCGCGCCGCGGTGACGATGCGCGCCGCGGTGACGATGCGCGGCGCGGTGGCGACCGTCCTGATGCGGATCGGCGCGACGGCAATGGCCGTGGCGACGCCGATGGACGGCCTGGCTTCGGACCGGGAGGTCGCGGATTCGGCGGCCAAGGTGGTTTCGGCGGGGCAGGCTTAGGCGGCCGCGGAGTCGGACCAGGCTTAGGAGCGGGTCGATTGGGACCGGGCGCGGATCGAAATGCAAGCTCGCCAAGCGATAAAAAAGTCGATGACGCGGCGCCAGGCGCAGCCCAACGGCAACTCCGCGCGGAATTGGAAAAAATGCGCGCCCATGCCGCCGAACTCGATGCGGCGCATCACGACGAAGCAGGCCACGGTTCGTCGGCCGAAATACAACAACTTCGCCAAGAATTTCAGACCTTCCGCGAACGGATCGGTCGCATGTTGGCCGAGCGAAACAGCAACGCGGAGGGTCACGACGGTCAAGGTCGCGGTCCCGCAGCGCGCGGTCGCGACGGCTCGCAACTCCGGCAAGGAATGCACGCCGCAGGGCGCGCTTTTGCCGATGGGATGCGGTCGTTTGTGCCTGGCGGAAATGCGGCCAGCGCGCAGCGCGGTCATGGTCCGGATGCCCTCGCACGACATGGGCATGGGAGCTGGGGCAGCGCCAGCGGCGCAGGCCACGGCGGCTTCGGCGATCATCAGCCGGCTGCGAACGGTCGCGGCAATGAACATGTTCGCGCTGACTTCGGCAACCTGAGCCGCCGCTCGGCTCATGGCGCTGCGGGTCAGGATGGTCATTTGGCTTGGGGCGCGGCTCAGAACCGCGGTCAGCACGGCATGGCCCATCATGATGCCGGCGCCCGCGGCCGCTCCGGAATGGGACACGGCTTTGGAATGCGTGGATTCGGCATGCAATCTTTCGGAGCGCATGTCTTCGGAGCGCACGGCTTTGCTCAACCAGGGCGAGGTTTCGGCGCGCGTGGCTTCGCGGGGCATGGAATGGCGCCGCACGCCCAGCGCGGCGGCCACGGGCAAGACTCCCGGCATGGTCGCTTCGCTGCGCACGGGATGGGCAGCCACGGCTGGGCCGGACAAGGCAACGCCCGCGGCATGCACGGCTCCGCCGCGCAACGCTTCGGAGCGCATGGCTTCGCTCAGCGCGGCGGCAATCAACACGGCCGCAATCAGCATGGCCTCGGGCATCGCAGTTTTGCTCAGCACAGCCAGAACGGCCGCAATCAAATGGGTCGCGGGCAAAATGGCCGCGGGCAGAACGGCCGCGGGCAGATGGGCCACGGCTGGCAACAACGCGGTCACAGCCGCTTTGCTCAGCACGGCAACCAGCGCGGCCACAACCAACGCGGGATGGGGCATCGTAGCTTCACCCAACACCGCGGGCAGAATGGCCGCGGGCAGATGGGCCACGGCTGGCAACAACGCGGTCACAGCCGCTTTGCTCAGCATGGCAACCAGCGCGGCCACAACCAACGCGGGATGGGGCACCGCGGCATGAATCAGCGCGGCATGCATGCGCGCGGCATGGACGGGCATGGGCGAAATGGTCATGGTCAGGATGGCCGCGATCGCGATGGGCACGGTCGCGATGGAAACGGTCGCGATGGTCACGGTTTCGCCCAAGGCCGCGGCTCGGACAACTTCCGCGGTCAAGGACATCGCTCGGCCGATCAACGCCGGCCGCAGTTCGGCCAATTCCGCGATGGCGGTTCGCTCTGGTCGATGGGGGGAGATCGTCGCGAGGCGAATTCCACTTTCCGGCCGATCCCGAGCGAGCGCTCTGGCCGTGATGGCGGGCGCGATCTCGGCAGCCGGGCCAACGGCCGCGATGGCGGCGCACGGAACGGAGCCAGTTCCAGCATGGAACAGCGCCTCGATCGGCTCGTTCGCGAGATCGAAGAATTGCGCCAAGAGATTCATCAGCGGTAATCCTCGCGGAGCGCCGCGGAACCAGTGGTTTTCCCACAGAAAGCCCTCGATGGAAACGTCGAGGGCTTTTTTTATCGGCGCGGCGGCCCGCGACCCGTTCGCCCAAGCGGCAGGAAGCGCGCGCGAACTCGGCTCGTCCACTGGCGGAGGCCGCCGGTTTGCGGCATATTGAGTGCGAGCGCACGGCCGCGGCCGGACCGTTCGCCGCGCCGGTTAGCGCAATTCGCCCCCTTTTCGTGGATCGATGGATACCATGCCGCAACGCAGCGTCCGATTGGAAATCCGAGCGACGACCATTCTGACGGTGCGCCACCGGGGATCGGTGGCCCTTGGCGGCGATGGCCAAGTGACGCTGGGCTCGAGCGTGATCAAGGCCGATGCCTTGAAAATCCGCCGCGTCGGCGACGGCCGCGTGATTACCGGCTTCGCCGGCGCGAGCGCCGATGCCTTCTCGCTGCTTGAGCGGTTCGAGGCCAAGCTCAAAGAATATCCGGGCAACATGCCGCGCGCCGCCACCGAATTGGCGAAAGAATGGCGGACCGACCGCGTGCTCCGCCGGCTCGAAGCGCTCTTGGCGGTTGTGGACGCCAAGAACACGCTGCTCATCGGCGGCACCGGCGACGTGATCTCGCCGACCGACGGCGTGCTGGGAATCGGCTCCGGCGGCAACTTCGCCGTCGCCGCCGCCCGCGCCCTGCTCGCCCACAGCACGCTCTCGGCCGCCGAAATCGTCCGCGAGTCGCTGCAAATTGCCGCGGGCATCGACATTTATACGAATGCGAACATCGTGGTGGAGGAACTCGCGTGCACGACCTAACTCCTCGTCAAATCGTGGCCGAACTCGATCGCCACATCGTCGGCCAGGCCGACGCGAAGCGGGCGGTCGCCATCGCGGTCCGCAATCGGTGGCGGCGCCAACAATTGCCTGAGGACATGCGGGCCGAGGTCGCCCCGAAAAACATTATGATGATCGGCCCGACCGGCGTGGGCAAAACCGAAATCGCGCGCCGCCTGGCCAAGCTGACCGGCGCTCCGTTCATCAAGGTCGAGGCGACGAAATTCACCGAAGTCGGCTACTACGGCCGCGACGTGGAGAGCATGGTTCGCGAGCTGGTCGAAAATGCGATCAACCTGGTCGAAGACAGCGAGCGCACGAAGGTCGAAGAGGAAGCGAACCGCCGCGTCGAAGAGCGGCTGCTCGATTTGCTCGCGCCGCCGCCGGTCGCCCCCGAGGAAAACGGCCCCGACGGCGACTCCGCGCGCCACGAGCGGACCCGTGAAAAAATGCGCTCGATGCTCCGCTCCGGCGATTTCGACCTCCGCAAAGTCGAAGTCACCACCGAACACAAGGCGCAGCCGATGATGTTCAGCGGGATGGGAATGGAGAACATGGACGTTGACCTGCAAGGCATGTTCGAAAAGATCTTGCCCAAGCAGACTTCGCGGCGCGAGGTGACCGTTCCCGAGGCTCGCAAGATTTTGTTCGATCAGGAATGCGAGGCGCTGATCAACAAAGACAAAGTGAACGCGGCGGCGATTTCGCTCGCTGAAAACCTCGGAATCATCTTTCTCGACGAGATCGACAAGATCGTGGCGAGCGACGCGCGCGGGGCCGATGTCTCGCGGCAAGGGGTGCAGCGCGACCTGTTGCCGATTGTCGAAGGGACGACTGTGCAGACGCGGTATGGCTACATCCGCACGGATCATGTGTTGTTTATCGCCGCCGGGGCGTTTCACCGCGCCAAGCCGAGCGAGTTGATGCCTGAGTTGCAGGGCCGCTTTCCGATTCGCGTCGAGCTGAAAGACCTGACGAAAGACGACTTCATTCGGATTCTGACCGAGCCTAAAAACGCGCTGACGAAGCAATACACGGCCTTGTTGGGAACCGAGCAGGTCGAGTTGGAATTTGCCGCGGACGCGATCGAATCCTTGGCCAGCTACGCGTTCAAGGTGAACCAGACGACGCAGAACATCGGCGCGCGGCGGCTGTACACGATCATGGAGCGGCTGCTCGAGGAGTTGAGCTTCGAGGCGCCCGATATGCAGTCGGGCCGCGTCGTCGTGAACGCCGGCTTCGTGCAGCAACGTCTCGAAGAAGTAACGCAAGACGAAGACTTGAGCAAGTTTATCTTGTGAGGGCCGCACGCGATTAAAGAGGAACTCCGGACGCGGATTGCGAGGGTACTTCGGACGCGGTTACGCGATCATCTCGGACGCGGTTACGCGATCATCTCGGACGCGGATTACGCGATCATCTCGGACGCGGATTACGCGATTACGATCGGCTGGATCGGACCGTCCCCTTGCTCGTCGCGGCGCTCCCATTCGCGGCGGATTTCGCCCAGGCCATAGGCGCACAGCTCAAAGTCGTGGCTGAGCCGCTCGAGCAAATCGTTTTCGACGTCGGGCGTGCTAGTCGGGATGCTCGCCGCGATATGATAGGCCTGCTTCCCTTGCGCCCAATAGTCGAGCAAATGGTCCATCCGGTTGCGATGCTGCAGACGGTGCAACGCCTCCGGATAAACGCCCGACCAAAACAGGGCGAAATCGCCAATGTGCCGATGGATCAGCCGGCGTGCGTCGCCTTGCCGAGCTTCGGCCTCGATCCGCATGGCCGCCACTTCTTGGATAGAGCGGCCGGCCAAATCGCGAATCTGAAAGACCGCGTCCAACTGCACGAACCGCACCAGCAGATCGACGATATAGTCGACCAGAGGCGGATCCACCACGCCCAGCCGCGTCTGGAAAGCGTACTCCGCCAGTCCCGAAAAGAACTGGACGAGCGGGCTCGGGGTCGGTCGAGAAAACATTGCGACATCCTCCTCTCTCTGAGGAAAGTGTATGCCGCCTGAAGGCCGGGTCAAGTTCGCCGGTCGGGAGAGCGACGGCCAGAAGGAAAGCCGGCGCGCTGCTCCACCATCCTGTATCGGCCCGGAGGCCGCGTCAAGCTTAACGTTTTTGCCGATCGAGCGGACTTGGGCTGGGCCCCCGCGCGGCGCCGCTTCGAGCAGGGACGAGTCCAGCCCGGCGCCGCTGGATTCCCGCCTGCGCGGGAATGACGGTGGAGGGGCGAGGCATGACGAAGTGGCACCGCGCGGACTGCGTCGCGGCGCGGGAATGACCTCGTCGGAAAGCCAACCTGCGCCGAGCAGGCTAACTGCTTCGTCATTCCCGCGCAGGCGGGAATCCAGTCGTGGCATATTGCTGCCGTGATCGGCGCTCTGGGAGCATTGCGTTTCGGCACTTCACTGGATTCCCGCCTGCGCGGGAATGACGGTGGAGGGGCGAGGATGACGGTGGAGGGGCGAGGATGACGGTGGAGGGGCGGGAATGACGAAGTGGCACCGCGCGGACTGGGTCGCGGCGCGGGAATGACGGGTCGCCGCCTTGGTGGTTGTCTCGACAACAATTCGCAGCCGGTCTACGATGGAGGCCATG
The DNA here is from genome assembly GCA_035656655.1 of Pirellulales bacterium. Classification (GTDB taxonomy): domain Bacteria; phylum Planctomycetota; class Planctomycetia; order Pirellulales; family DASRSE01; genus DASRSE01. The sequence continues at coordinate 2,648 of DASRSE010000053.1, read as the reverse complement.
GCCCTTTCCAAATCCGCGTCGAAAGCGACGCCGTCGAAAACCGATGCGGCCCGCGCCAAGGGGTCTTCGGCCGATCGCCTGACCGCGCGGAAATCCGCCGCGCCTGCCAAGCGCCATTTTGACTCGCTCGAGCAAGAGGCCTTTCTGAACTTGTGGCGCGCGTACGATCGGCTGCGGATTTTCGATGAAACGCTCTTCGCGGCGGCCGACTTGACGCCGCAACAATACAATGTCCTGCGGCTCTTGCGCGGCGAACATCCGCGCAAGCTGCCCACGTTGACCTTGGCCCGGCGGCTGGTGTCGCGGGCGCCCGACGTCACGCGCATGGTCGACAAGCTCGAAGAACGTGGCTGGTTGGTGCGCGAGCGGCCGGCGGAAAACCGGCGGACCGTCTTTTTGGGGATCACGCCCGCTGGGTTAGATTTGCTGGCGAGCCTGGACCGGCCGGTTCGCGACTGCCACCGCCGCCAATTAGGTCATCTGAAGCGGACGGAATTGAAAGACCTGATTCGCTTACTGGCCCTCGTGCGAGAGCCGCACGAAGAGCGTGACACGGCTTGGGGAAAGTGAACGCGCGGCGCGAAACTTGGCTTATCGCAGCACGGCGTATTCCAAGGCGGCCAACAACTCAGCGGCGAACTCGCCCACTTCCCGCAGCACCTCCGCCCGCGGGCGCGTTTCCGCCGCCGCCACTCGGCGGACGACCGCCGACCCGACGATCAGGCCATCGGCGACCGGAGCGAGCTGTTTCACGTGCGCGGCTTGGCTAATCCCAAATCCAATGCAGATGGGCAGCGCCGTTTGCGTCCGCAGCCACGCGACATTGTCCAGCAAGTCGGCCGGCAATTGCGTCCGCTCGCCGGTGATTCCGGTCACCGAGACGTAGTAGATAAACCCGCTGCTGGACGCGGCAATTTTCAAAGCGCGGTCGCGCGGGGTCGTCGGCGTGATGAGTTGAATCAGGCTGAAATCGCGGGCTTGGCAAATCTTCGCCAGCTCGGCCGCCTCCTCGACCGGCAGGTCGGGAACGATCGCCCCGGCCGCGCCCGCTTGTTGCGCGTCGTCGACATACTTCTGCAAACCATGCCGATAGACGATGGCATAGCTGACCATGGTCACCACCGGCGCCGGCAACTGCGGCGTCGTCGCCCGCAGCATGGCGAAAATCTGAGCCAGCTTGATTTTCTTCGCCAGGGCGCGCGTGTAAGAAGCTTGAATGACCGGACCGTCGGCGATCGGATCACTATAGGGAATGCCGACCTCGCAGAGGTGCGCGCCGCGCGAGGTCAATTCGCGCAGCACGGCGGCGGTGAACTCCAAGTCGGGATCGCCGGCCGTGACGAACGGCATCAGGGCCTTGCGCTGGGCCGCGCGGAGCTTTGTAAACAAGTCGTCGATGGCAGACATAATGGCAAAAACGTCGAAAAGGGCGGGCGCGCCGGCGCGGACGCAATGCCTCGCGCCCGGCCGAGGAAGCGAGTATACAACGGCTGCGGCCGTTTGGATATTGCGAGAAAAACGGCACCGCCCGATTTTGCGATTCAAAAATGCGCCCCCGCGGCTGCCGGGTGGTCGCTTTACGGATGCGTCGCCGCCGGCGCTGCGCGCTTCGACAACAGAAACGCCAGCAGATTGTTGAAATCGGCTGCCGAAATCGTCTCGGCAAAATTGGCCGGCATCAAAGATTGTTTCGATTCCTGCCGCTCGTCGATGTCCTTCTTCGGCACCGGAATTTCCTTGCCGGTGTTGTCGGCGAAAATCAGCACTTCGCCCTCTTCGCGCCGTTGCAGTCCCACGAATACCTTGCCGTCGTTCAAGCGGACCAAACTGGTTCGAAAGGCCGGATCGATGTTGCGGCTTGGATCGAGCACGTCTTCGAGAATTCGATCGAGACCGCGGGCACCGATCCCATCGAGATTGGGCCCGATGATATTGCCCTTGCCTTCGAGCTTGTGGCACGCCAGGCAATTTTTCTCGAAAACTTTGGCTCCTGCCTGGGCAGCCGGCGCGGCGGCCAAAAACGCGCCGCGCCGCGATTGAATTGTGTCGAGGATTTTTTGATCGAGCGCGGGCAAGCCCTGCGTTAACTTAACCAAGCGCGCATCCAGATCTGACACGCGGGCCGCGGCCAACCGCTCGCGCAAAGCTTTGTCCTGCAGGACGCGCGGGGTGACTTTGCCCTCCGAAATCGATTGCAGCAATCGCTCCGCGCCGTCGTGGCCGGCGGCCAGAGCCGAAGCGAGCTTGGCTTGAGAGTTTTCTGGCGCGGCGCGCAGGGCGGCGTCCAAGGCGGTTGAGGCAGCCGCTTGCTTCGATTGGCCAAGCCCTTCCGCGACTTTTTCGCGCAAGGCCTGATCCGCGCCGCCATCTTGCAAGATTGCGGTCAAGGCTTTAATCCCTGCGGCTGAATCAAAAATTGCCAAGGTCTTGGCCGCGGCGCTGCGGCCGTTCACGTCGGCCTGCGGATTCGCCAGCAGTTTCATCAAGTTGGGCTCCGTCCTTTCGAGGCGGAGCGAACCGGCAATTTCCGCGGCCGCAATCCGCCGCTGCGAGAGCTGGTTGTAATCGCCGCTCGGGACGGCGACGATCGCCGGCTCGAACCGCCCCACTGCAAGCCACGCATAAGCCGAGCCGGAATCTCCATCGAC
>DASRSE010000052.1:0-7426 GCA_035656655.1 Pirellulales bacterium | reverse complement strand
TGACTGCTGACGATTTCGATCGCGGAGACGCCGTTGTTGAACGTTTCCATTTGCGAGAGATTGAACGTGCTTCCCGAGAGACCCGTGAAGACCGCATAATTGGCCGTGGGATTCGTCGCACCGGTGGTGTCGGTCGTTGGGATAAAGCCGACAAACCCGCCGTTGTTCACGTAGGTTTGATAATAGTACGTGGTGCCGTTCGCGCTGACATTGCCCATACGGTTGTTTCCGTCCGAGGCAAAATACACATAGGCCGTGTAGCTGGCGTAGGGAATCCCGGATACGGTGAAAGTCTGAACCGAAGTTCCGCCGGCCGTGTGATCAAGATAGCCGTTGAGCACTTGGGCATTCTGATTCGCCTGATCGGACCCAAACACGGCATACGTGCCACCCGGATTGGTCCAAGTGACGGAACCGGCCGCCACACTATTACTGTCATGGATTGCAACACTCGAGCCATTGACGCCACTGAGATTGTTCCAGTTCGGCAGCGGTGCAACTCCGGCGGTGCCGGTGACGGCATAGGTGGGGCTGGTCGCGTTCGTGGCAAACTTCAGGGCGATGCCCGTGGTGCCGCCCGCCGTATTAAAAGCGAGCGTGCCGCCGGTGAGATGAACGCTCGCGCTGCCCAGCGCGGAGCTGCTGCCGGCAACGCCCGAACCGGCTCCCAACGTGTTTCCCGCCCCGACCGTGATCGAGCCGGCGCCAATTGTGTTGTTGTTATTGGCCAGATTGAGGGTGCCGCCGCTGAGGACGGGTACATTCGTGCCGAGATTGACTTGGCCAGTCAAGGTGAGCGCGCCGCTGCCTGACTTGGTCAAGCCAATCGAGCGGTTGGCTCCGCCGCCGATCGTGCCGGCGAACGTGGTGTTGGTCCCTTGATTGACGGTCAGCAAGGTGGCGCCGCTGGTGGCCGAATTGTCGGTGATCGCGCCGCCGGTGCCGCTCAGCGCGGAGACGGTGGTGTTGTTGCCGTTCAAATTGACGGTGCCGCCATTGACCGTCACGCTGCCTCCCGCCAAGGCGTTGGTATCGCCGAGATTGGCCGTCACATTCGTCCCAATCGTGGTGCCGCCGGTGTAGCCATTGCTCGCATTGAGGTTGACCACCGCGCCGGTTGCCGTGCTGGTGACGTTCAGGCCGCCGGTGTTCGACGAGTCGATCGAGCTGGCGTAAGTGACCGAGTTGCCATTCAAATCGACGTTGATCGCCCCGGTGCTGTTCTTAATTCGGCCCGACAGATCGAGGGGGGTCGTCGCAGCTTTGTACTGGAGCGTGCCGCCGCCAAAAGAGACGTTGCCGGTCGTGCCGAGCGCCCCGCCGACGATGTTGAGCGTGCCGCCATTGATGTTCGTGCCACCGGTGTAGCTGTTGGTCGCGGAGAGCACAACGGTGCCCGATCCAGCGACGCTGAGCGACTTGCCGCTGGCCGCTTCGGAAATGGGGCCGCTGATGGTCAACGTGCTATTTAGCGCAGCGTTGATGGCAACGTTCGAATTGAGCGAGATGGCATTGGAGATGGAATTCAGGCCGGCGGACGCGATATTGGCAGCGCTGCTGCCATTGTCGAGCGTCAGCGTTTTCCCCCCGGTGCTAAGAATCGTCGTGTTAACTGCGCCGATAAAAGTAATGCCGGAAGTTGTTTCATTGGCTGAAGTCAAGTCAACGGTGCCATTGGTGGCCGCGGTACCGAAAGTCACCGCGCCCGTTGGCACAACTCCTCCTTGCCAGTTGGCGCCGACGCCCCAATCCGAACTCGTTCCGCCGGTCCAGATCGTGCCCGCGGCCGGAATTGCGGCACCCAGTACGCTCAGTTCTCGATAGCCGACGTAATCGAGTTGTTGCGTTCCGAACACAAATTGGATCGAGTTGACGCCGCTCAAAATCGGCGTTCCGCTGGTGCTGCCACTCAAATTCGTCGAATCCGTGTAACTCACGAAGACGCTGTTGGAATTCGTCAATGGTGACGGGGCATCTGTCGCCAGCAAGGTGTAAGTACTATTGCCAACGGTTGTGTAATAAATGGAAACATTTTGTTGCGAACGGCCGGTATCTTGCCAACCAGAAAAAATATCGACGGCGCTGATCGTGTAGCCGCCGGAATCCAAAGCGCTGCTCGTGTCCAAGGTATACGTCAGCGTCGTGGCCGGAGAGGGACTCGAAACGGACGCCGAGCCCGTGCGCGAGTTGTAGGTACCGAAGCTGCCGTCCGTGAGCGTTGTCCAGGTATTGCTCGTAGCCCCTTCTTGGACACTCGGCGCCGCAGGGGTCGCCGAAAGGGTGGCCGACGCGAGCAGATTCTGAGCAGTCGTCGGCACGACGAACGCATTGTTCGCGCTGCTTTGATTCACCGTTTGGGTGAGCGCCGCCCGAGCCGTGCCGGTGTTTTGGCCGAACAGAAAAATGCCGCAAGTGAGGACGACCGCAGCGCCATAGCAATAGCGCCGCATTTTTTGCGTGAAGTGCATCGAACTCGATCCTATGGGTGGGGAAAAACCGGCACGCCGACTAGGCTAGGTGGGCAGTTTGCGGCCGTTTTCAAAGAAAGATTCCGTCGATAAGCAGCACGAACCTACGGGCCTTAGACTATTCGCTTTGATCGTAAAGGTCAAGTTTCTGCACAAGAAATGTGTAAATAGTGCACTTTTCAGCGACTAAAGGACAATTTTCAATATTCAAAGAAGTCCTGAACGAAATGTCGGCTGGCGACCTCTCCAGCGCAAAAGGGCGCTCCCCTCCGGGCCGACCGCCGCAATAAGGCGATCGAACCGACGGCCGGCACAGTGCCGCGACCGTTTGGCATGCGAAGGAACGTCCTGATTGACAATCAGGCGGCCCTATTCCAAGTTGCCACCGTCCATGAAGTGACCGACCCGGCGGGCCACGCTTCGCACTGACAATCGAACGAGGCGGCCTTGCACGACGCGATTAACAAAGGGACGAAACCGCGGCTGAATGTCACGATCCCAGGGCACTCCTTCGCCGGCGACATCGCGCCGAAGCACGCCAGCGGTGCTTCCGGCAAATAAGAGCGCGAGTCGAGAACGGGCTCGGTTGGCCGGTCCCGCCACGGCGCGTCCGGTCGGGCGTGCGTGCCGCCGTTGTAGATTGTCCAGCGGCCACGCCGTTAACGGTATCGTGTCGCCCAATCTTTCTCGATACTTTTAATCGCCCGCCGGGTTAACTTACTAACCGCCATTCATCGGTTCTATTTCTCGTTTTCGGAGATTGTCGAATGTTCTTCCGCAGTCTGACGGTGATCTTTACCGCGGCCGCTTTTGCCGGAATCGTCGCAGCCCAGCCGCCAGCCGACCGTCCGGCCGAGCGGGGCAATCCGGCCGAGCGCGATAATGGGCCGAACGATCGCCCGGCGGCCCTTCCCAATGACCGTCCTGAACGCGAGCGGGGCGAACGAAACCGGGGCGAGCGCGGAGACCGCGCTGACAACCGTAATGAGAACCGGCAGAATTTCGGCGGGTTCGGCAACCCCATGGCGGATGTCCAGAAGCAACTCAAGGCGACCGACGAAGAGTGGAAGGTGCTCGGGCCGAAGATTCAAAAGGTGACGGCCGCTCGGATGGTCCTGAACGCTGACGCAAATTCCGGCGGATTTGGCCGCTTCTTTGGCGGACCCGGCGGCAACGGCGCATTTCGCGGTCCTGGCGGCGGCGGTGGTTTCGGCGGAGGCGGTTTCGGCGGACCCGGCGGCGGTGGGGGGTTCGGTGGTCCGGGCGGCGGTGGCGGATTTGGCGGGCGCGGGGAACAAGCCAATCGCGAGCGAGCCACGGAAGATCGGCCTAACGCCGCGGGCGAACGGCGGCCGAACGACCGCGACGAAGCTCGCGAGGGGGACCGGCGTCCCGCGGCCAACCCGCGGCCCGATGCGGCCAGCCCGGAGCGAGCACCAACGGCACGGCCGGCGCAAGCCCCAGAAAACGGCCCCTCGACGAACAGCCAGGCAAGGAATAATGCTCCTAATAATAATGCCGCCCCAGCCGGCGCCCCTCCCGCCGGCGCGGCCGGGCCGGGGGGACCTGGATTCGGCGGCGGACCGCCGGGTGGTCCCGGCATGATGGGCGGCAATAATCCCATTACCCAGGCCGAGGCCGACCTGAAAACGGCTCTGGCCGATGGCCAAGCGTCCGCGAGCGAATTGCAAGCCAAAGTGGCCGCGATTCGCCAAGCCCGCGAAAAAGTCCGCGCCGATTTGGAATCGGCTCGTGACGATCTAAAGCAAATGCTGACCCACGATCAAGAGCTGGCCCTGATCAGTCTCGGTTATCTCGAATAAAGAGTCGAAGACGGTTCGCTTTCCCTTTTTGGAAGATTTAGTTATGCGACATTCGCTGCGGTGGTTCGCGTTGACGGCAGTGGTCTTGGCCTGTTTCGCCTCCTCGGCACACGCCTATATTGATTTAGCGCCGACGTTGGCCAAAGTCATTGGCGAATCGCAAAACATCGCGGTCGTCGAAGTCGAGAAATTCAGCCTCGAAAAAGGGGCCGTCAAGCTGAAAAAAGTCAGCGACCTGAAAGGGGTGCTGGCGGCCGAATCGTTCACCCACCGCGTGCGCAAGGCGGACGGAGCGCCGATCGAACAGCCGATTTTGGAATGGGCCGAGCCGGGCCGCCGCGCGGTCCTTTTTGTCTCCGGCAACACGTCGCTCGTCTGCATGGGACAAGGCTGGTACCAAGTCAGCTCGACGGGCGACGGCTGGGCGCAATTGGGGGCATCGCGGCCCGATCTTCCCTTGGCTTACTATGGGCATATTTCGCGGCTCGTTGCGGCGATCCAAACCATGCTCGCCCACAAAACGGCGATCATTACGACCTTGCCTCATAATAACGATGAACAATCCGATTTCGACTTGCCCTTGAACCGCCAGAGCTTGCCCGGCCTCGTTAAGCTGCAACGGCTCCGTGCGAACTTGCAAATGCCGCCGATGGTTATGGCGGTCTCGGGAAATCCGGCGTATGTGATTGGGCAAGGGGTCGCCGGAACGGACGAAATCGGCGAGCTTGTCAACAAACTGCACGCCACCGACGCGACGGTCCGCGCCGAAAGCGCGAGCGACCTTGGTTCGCTGGGACCGAAGGGGGCAGCCGGCGTCGCGGCCTTGACGAGCCTGCTCGACGATCAAAAGCCGCTGGTTCGCTTTGCCGCGGCGGCCGCCCTGCTCCGCATTCATGGCGCCGACGAGCCGGCGGTTAAAGTCTTGGCCGTCGGCCTGAAAGCACAAGACGTTTATGAACGGCGGGCCGCGGCGCGCGCGGTAGGCCTGGCGGGCGCGGCGGCATCCTCGCTGGCAAAGCCGTTGGCGGCGCTGTTGGCGGACTCCGACTCCTTGACCAGCGGCGCGGCCTTGCAAGCCATCTCGACCCTTGGCCCGGCGGCCGAAGCGGCCACGGACGAAGTGATTCCTCTGCTCGATCGTCCCGAGTTGACCAACGACGCCGCCGACGCGCTGGGCCGCATTGGCAGCGCCGCGCGGCCGGCGCTCAAGAAACTGGCGACGCTCTTGAAATCCGACAATCTGGCGACGCGCTGGGCAGCGGTCCGCGCGATGTCGCAAATCGGCGGTCCCGACGCCGCGCCGGCAGTTGATTTCATGATCAAGGAATTACAAAATGCCTCGATCGTCGATGGCTACAACATGATGATCTATCTGGCCCTGCTCGGGCCAGAAGCCAAAAGCGCCATCTCCGCCATCCAATCGACCCGCACGCGCATGAATCCATCCTTAAAGCCGGCGACGATCTGGGCGATCGACCCGGCGGGACGTTTGCCGTGGCAAGGCGGAGGCGGATTCGGCATGATGCTGGGAGACGCTGATTTTGGCGGCTGGATTTACGAGTCGTATATCCGCGAATTGGGCGATCGGCTGCGCCCGACCGCAATCACCGCCGCGCGGAAGATCATGGATGGCACGGCCGGCAATGTGCCGGTCTGGGGATACAAGTTTCTCGCCCGCTTTCCGGGCGAAGCCTTGCCGATCTTGACCGCCGGCCTGTCGAGCAAAGAGTTGGCCGAGCAAGAGCGCGCGGCCGTGGCGCTCGGCTACATGGGATCGGTGGCCAATTCCGCCAAAGAACAACTCGAGGCGGCTTTGTCGGCGGCGACCGACGAGCGCGAGCAACATCTGCTCAAATGGAGTCTGCGTCAAATATCGGCCGAAAAGGCCGAATGATGGGCGCTCTTTCCGCCGCCACACGCTGAGTCGGCCGGTCTTGATTACATCAATCGCCAATCGCCGCTCGCCAAGACATACACGCCGACCACCAGATTGGTGACGGCGTGCGCCTGGACGCAGGCCCACAGGCTTTTGGTTCGCAGCATCAGCCACGAAATGGCCGTGAACCAAATGGCGGCGGCCAAGGCTTCTTGCGGGTGGGTGACCACGCCGTAGAGGGTGACGATCACCAGCGCCGGCTTGTGAAATCGATCGAAGCCAACCTCCCACCACTCGGGCGAGATGACATACCGCATCACGAACCCGCGCAGAAAAAACTCTTCGATAATTGGGACGATCAGAACCAGTCCGACAAAGCGAATGGCCAAAAAGCCATAAGCCCAGCCCGGCTGGTCTTTCAATTGATCGAGCGGATTATAGGCCGGCCGCGCGCCGAGCGATCGGAGCGCCTCAAACGGCGCTTTGGCGAAAATCTGCTGCTCCAGATTCAAGCGGCACAATCCGACCCAGACCGCGCCCCCCAAGAGTCCCACCAGCCAGGCCAATGGGCTGAATTGAAACGGGATCTGGCGATACCCCGGCCAAACGCAGAGCATCGCCAGTACCGTCAGACCAATTTTCGCGGAATAGATCAGCGGGTAGTCGCGATAGCGCAATCCCAGGTCGATCCAGCCGGGCGTCTCGACCAACTGTCCTTTGGCCGGATCGATTTTTGGCGGCGCCGGCTCCAGGGCGCCGACCAGCATATAGACCAGAAAGGGAAGGATGAAGACGAACCGCCGTGGCGTTGAGTTTGACGCTGCTTGCACAGACCGACCGCTTTCGGAACCGAGGAGAGAGAAGCTCACACAAAGCTAATTTTGACCGCGGAAGATGTCAAATGCGATGCGGATTTGGCCGGCCGAGCGCGAAATCTTCGCGGTCGGGGCGAGCGGAACCGCACACCGTTCGCTCCGGCTAAGCAAGATTTGCGGAAATTGCCCTAGTCTAGGGGTCGAAAAGCTGTAGGATATTAGTATTATTGATTTCGTAGCAGAAGGTCCACCCGGGCATAGGCGGGCGGGACAAGGCTTGCGAACTTAGTAGCTGTGCGACTCCCGCTATCCCGCAGACAGGCCGTTTGGAAAGAAATGCTTCCAGACGAACGAGGCTGCGGAATTTTTTTATGAACCGAACCCCGACATTGCGGCGTCTAAAATTCGGCTTCCATGGCCGGACCGGGCGCATTGTCGCTTGCT
>DASRSE010000051.1:0-4426 GCA_035656655.1 Pirellulales bacterium | reverse complement strand
CCATTCCGCGGCATTCGGTAAGCGTCCGCTAGTTGTTCGTCGGCGCTTTCTCGAATTTGTTGCGATTGCCCACGATCACTTTGATCGTCAGCAGTTGCTTGTCGCGAAACAGGACGATCGGCACGTCGCTGCCGACCTCGGTGAGGCTGACGAGGTTCATCAGATGATTGTCGTCGATGATCCGCGTCCCGTTGAACTCGAGAATCACATCGTCAACTTGCAATTTCGCCGCTTCGGCCGGCGATTTCGGCGTGATCGCCGTAACCCGCGTCCCGCGCGGGTGCGGCAGCCCGAGCTTTTCCGCCACGCTCGGCGAGAAGTTGCGATCAAGGCTGACCCCCAGATAGGCCCGCACCACCGCCCCTTTTTCGATCAACTGTTGCGCGACCGACATCACCATGTTGATTGGGATCGTGAAGCCGATCCCTTCGCTCCCGCCCGAGGAACTGGCGATCGCCGTGTTGATGCCGATGATCTCTCCCTTAAGATTGATCAAGGGGCCGCCGCTATTGCCAGGATTGATGGCGGCATCGGTTTGCATGAAGTCTTGGAAGCGGACGCTTTCGTCGCCGAGTTCCAAATCGCGGCGCCCTTTGGCGCTGATGATGCCATAGGTGACCGAGTGGCTCAGCCCAAAAGGGCTGCCCATCGCCAGGACAAAGTCGCCGATGTCCATTTGATCGCTGTTGCCGATGTGCGCCGGCACTAATCCTTCGCTGGGAACCGACATGACCGCGATGTCGGTTTCGGAGTCGGTCCAAGCTTTCGTCGGGTTGATTTGCCGGCCATCGAAGAATTTGATCTTAATGTTGGCATTATCGGCCGATTTGATGACGTGGCGATTGGTGACGACGTACAGCTTTTGCTTGTACTCGAAGACGATTCCGGAGCCCGCCTCTTCCACTTGGCGGCGGCGGCCAAATTTCGGCGGTTCGGTTTTGTCGGCCTCGATATGCACGACCGAGGGACGGCACAGCCGGACGACCTTTTTCAAGATGTTGGCGTGCTCTTCCCAGAGCGAATATTCTTTTGCCAGCGCCTCGAACTGCGCGTTGCGTTGCGCCGGAGTCAGGTCCGTGTCGTCGGCCATTTGCGCCGCGGCGCCAGCCAGTCCCCACGTCAGGCTGCCAAGCAGCGTCGCCAGCACGCCACACACCAAGCGATGGCTCCGGCGACGCGGCGGCGGGACAGCGATGGGTTTCGACATGGTTTTCTCTCCTCGGCCGCGATGAAAAAGAACTCCGAACCCCGCCCGGCGGCGAGGAGGCAAAGTCTCGCCGAAATCCATCGTATCAAAACATAATGCACTTGCCAGGAGTCGCGTACTGGCCCCAAAGCCGCCGCGGACTCTTTGCAAGTGCATGTGGGAATCGTGATGGATGGTCAAGCATGCTCCAGCCGGTTGAATCAGCGCCGGCCGGAGCTGCGGAATGCAGTCCACGGTTTTAGACGTCGATTTCGATGTCGTTCAAGGAGACGTCGGACTCGCCGCTGGAGTCGGTGACCCGGCCCCAATCGGAGTCGCTGCCATAGCCGGCGCCATATTTTTCGGCTTCTCGCTGGCAATCGATGCAGAAGGTGGCATACGGGAGGGCATTGAGCCGCGCGATCGGAATTTTGGCATTGCAGCCCTCGCAACTGCCATATTTGCCGGAGCGCATCCGCTCCAAGGCGTTTTCGATGCTGGCCAGCTCGCGGCTTTCAACTTCCGCTAACTGCGAGCTGATTTCGTCCTGGGCCGAATCGAGCGCCGCGTCGACCACGTCGCCGGCGGTTTGCGCGCGGAGCTCGCGCAACAAGCTCAAGTCGCCCGCCAAAGCTTGGCGCAGCGCGTCGCGGCGTTTGATCAGAATCTGGCGCATCGTCAAGATTGCGTCTTTGCGTGCCATGAAATGTACCCTTGCTCTGTTCGGATCGGCTCGACGGTGTTTCTTTTCGGGGCGAATCGCCGCGGCTGGTCCGAGTAGCACTCGTCCGACCGCTGCTGGCCAGGACCGGTTTTGGGCCCTGACTTGTTCAACGACCATGCCTGGTCGCGCTGCGGATTCGCGTCCGACCCCCTACGCCGCCGGCTTTCGCCGACACAAAAATTGCCTTGTGGTGGTGCCTGTTCCCTTGGACTCTGCTGCCGGTTGGCGGTTCGTTCCGTACGGCGGTGTTGCGGGCTCGTCCCGGTCTTCCGCAACCGAAATATACTACGCAAACCGTTGCGAAAAGTGCGTAAATTCGCGCCGGCCGGTCTCCGTGAATGAATTCACAAAACCGATTCGTTCGTAACCCCCGGAAATCGTTGACGATGCGCATGACAATCGCCATGCGCACCGCGCATGATCGGCGGCGGACACTTTGTATTTTTTGGCGCCCCGTCGCCAGACGGACGATCGCCCGGCTCTGGCTAGCCGTTGCCCCTCCCGCCTCGCCCGCAGTCGGTTGAAGTATTCAACAAGCTGCGACATCGCACGGAGGCGATGCCAAAATGACGACTCCGGTCGTTATTTTGCGAGCCGCGCGGAACTGCTCTCTGCACTTGGCGAGGTTGAAAAATGCCGCGCGGGCAATTTTCAACCGGTGGCCGTGGCGGCCACATTTTCTTATGCCTTCCGATAATCGTCAAAACCGGCACAGATATGCAGCCGATTTTTCCACATTTCCGGCCATTCGTCGTAACTTCTTTGCTGGCTAGGTTCAGACCGGCTTGTGGCGTTTTGACACCCCGTGCGGAATAAGCTACATCCCCTTGATCGGCTTTTACTTAAAGCGAGCGGAGCCCCCGGTGGCTCCGTTCGTGGTAGTCCAGTGGGCAGCTTGCGAGTTCGTCAATGACGCATATCGGATCGACGATTGCCAGCACGAAGAAAAGGTCTCCGCTTGAGACCGCGCTCGTGCTGCGCGCCTGGGGCGAGTCCGACCGCCTCGTTCCCTTCTCGCTGCCGAAAATCGCCATCGGCGCCGACCCGCGGTGCCACCTCCGCTTGGCCGGCCGAGGGCTTGATCCGCTGCATTGCTACATCGTTCGCGGCCAAGAACACACGATCGTCCGAAACTGGTCGGCCAAGACACGTCTGAATGGGCTCCCCTTCGAGGAAGCCGTCCTCAGCGCGGGCGACTCTTTGCAGATTGGAAACTACGAAGTCGAGCTCCGCCTCGATCTGCCGATTTGTCCTCCGCAGGTCGCCGCGTTGAGCGAACCAGTTTCCGCCGGCGGCGCGCTGGATTCCGCCGTCGCGGCCGCCGCTGCCGGCCACCCGCCGGAACCAGCAATCCTGTTTGAAGAGCGCGCCGCCGCGCTCGCTCGCGCCGAACTCGAATTGGCGGCGCGGCAAACGGAGTTGGCCGCGGAGCGGCTCGAGTTGGCCGCGCGGCAAGACGCGCTGGAGCGCCAGCGGTCGGCGTTCGCCGCGGAACTCGCGGCGCTCGAAAAGGCGCGCGACAGCCTCGCGATGGAAACGGCCGCCAACGAACATCATTTGCGGACCGAGATCGCCGCCGACCGCAGCCGCGCCGCGGCCAGCATCGACCAGCGCGCAACGAAATTAGCTGCTCGCGAAGCGGAGTTGGACCAGCGCGCCGCGGAATTTGCCGCCCGCGAAGCCGCCTTCGGCGAGCGCGAGGCCGAGTTAATCCAGCGGGCCATGGAACTCGACTGGCTCGAGACCGAATTGAGCGAACGGAGCGCCCAATCGCGAGCCCGCGAAGCCGCATTGCTAGAACAGGCAGCGGCGCTCGCCGAGCGCCAAGCCGAACACGCTGAGCGAGCTGCGGAACTCGCGCGCGACCGCGATGACGACGCGCAGCGGCGAGCCGCGGATCAAGACTTGCGAGTATCGATCGAGGCGCAGCAAGCCGATTTGGCAGCAGCGCAAACCGTCCTACAAGCCGAATGTGCCGCCACCGAATGCGCTCGCACCGATCTGCAAGCCGAACAAACCGCGGTGCACGCCGCGCGCGCCGCCCTCGAGGCAGACCAGGCGGCGCTTCTCGCGGCCCAGGCCGCACTGACGAGCGACCGGGCCGCCTTGTCGGCGCAGCAACAAGAATTCACCGCGCAACAACAAGAACTGACCGCGCAGCAACAAGAATTCGCCGCGCAGCAACAAGAGCTCCAATCGCAGCAGCAAGACTTGGCCGCGCAGCAGCAAACTGTTTCGGCACAGCAACAAGAGATTGCTGTCGCGCATGCCGCGCTCGAAGCCGAGTGCACTGCGCTGACCGCGCGGCAGGCGGATCTGGAATCGAATCACAGTGCCTACGCCGAGCGATCCTCCGAGTTGCAGGCGCAAACGGCCGCGGTGGAAACGCAACGGGCCGACTTGGTCGCCCTGCAACGCACCCTCGCGGAGGAGCGCGACGCGCTGCATGCTGGCCGCAATGCACTGCAAAGTCGCGCGCTCGAGGTCGAGAATCAACAACACGACTTGCAACAACA
>DASRSE010000050.1:0-23775 GCA_035656655.1 Pirellulales bacterium | reverse complement strand
GCGGCAAGATGCCGCGTGTACGGACGGGGCCGCCCCAGTACAAGCGGCTTCCAGCCGCTTCCGAAAGCTTTGAAATGCGTCGGATGTTATTGGCAGCGCGGCCTCGTCATTCCCGCGCCGGCGAGAATCATTTGAGACGCTTGCCGCGGGACGTTTCGGCCGGCTGCGAACGCGGCAAGATGCCGCGTGTACGGACGGGGCCGCCCCAGTACAAGCGGCTTCCAGCCGCTTCCGAAAGCTTTGAAATGCGTCGGATGTTATTGGCAGCGCGGCCTCGTCATTCCCGCGTAGGCGGAATCGACGGCGCGCTTGCCGCGGGACGTTTCGGCCGGCAGCGAACGCGGCAAGATGCCGCGTGTACGGACGGGGCCGCCCCAGTACAAGCGGCTTCCGGCCGCTTCGGAAAGCTTTGAAATGCGTCGGATGTTACTGGCCGCGCAGCCTCGTAATTCTCGCGCAGGCGGGAATCGACGGGCGCTTGCCGCGGGGCGTTTCGGCCGGCAGCGGACGCGGCAAGATGCCGCGTGTACGGACGGGGCCGCCCCAGTACAAGCGGCTTCCAGCCGCTTCGGAAAGCTTTGAAATGCTTTGGATGTTACTGGTGGCGCAGCCTCGTCATTCTCGCGCCGGCGGGAATCGACCGGGCGCTTGCCGCGGGGCGTTTCGGCCGGCAGCGGACGCGGCCGCCCCAGTACAAGCGGCTTCCGGCCGCTGCCAATTACTGCGGAGTCTTGACGCGAGGCCTACTTGAGCGACTTGATTGAGATATTGCGGAACATAACCGGGTCATTGTGGCCCGCCAAGCCGAAGTAGCCCGTGGTGCGGTCCTTGCCCGGATGTTTGCTGTTGGCCATGAACTCGGTCACTTTACTCAAATCGCAATCGAGGATCAGGTTGCCGTTCAGCTCGACCTTGATGGTAGAACCCTTGATGGTAACCTTTTCATAATTCCACTCGCCGATCGGCCGCTGATAGCCGCGGGCGGCGGCGACCATGCCATAGGCGGAGCCATGTGCCTGACGCGGATCGATCCCCTTATAATTGTCATCGAGGACCTGAAGTTCGCACATGCCAACATAGGCGGTATCGCCCATGCCTGGGTAGCGGATCGCCAACCCATTGTTGCCATTCGGCGGAAGCTTGATTTCCATGCGCGCGACAAAGTTGGAGAATTCCTCCTTGCCATAGTAGATCGTACCGCCTTTGTTGGGCTTGCAGGTGATTGCGCCGTCGACCACCTGATAGTCGTCGACGGGGCCTTTCCAGCCCTCGAGGTCCTTGCCGTTGAAGATCGACTGAAAGCCCTCCGGATCCTTGCCGCGCAGCAGCTTGTTGGCCTCCGCAGCGCCGATTTCGCGAAGGAACAGATTTCGCCAATGGATGTTGCCGCCATGCGTTTGCAATTGAATCGGGCCGGCCGGCGGAATCGGCAATTTGCGATCGAAGTAGTTTTCGAGAATCGCATTATCGACAACCAGCTTGTCATTCAACCAAACGGTCGTGCGGCTGCCTAGTTGGATGACGCGGACGTGGTTCCATTCGCCAAACGGCTTGTCGGCCAGCACGAGCGGGTCTTTGCCCGGCGCGCCCGGCGAGTTGTTCCATAGCCCTCCCGAGCCCTTGTCGGCGCCGTTCTTCAGTTCATTCTTGTTGGTGTGATCCCAGATTTGAACTTGTGGACAGCCTTTTAGATAAATGCCGCTATCGGCCAAGGGGACCGTTTTGTAATCGACCAGCAATTCGTAATCACGATAGTTTTTGTCGGTCGTGAGATAGAGCCCTTGGCCTTCGTTGATCAGAACGCCGTCTTCGACCTTCCAGTGTTTTTGAATGTCGGGCAAGCTCGCGTCGTGCTTCTTTTTGAACTCCTCGGCCGACATCGCCAGATATTTGCGCGGATCTTCGGTCGATGCGCCCCACCAGCCGGTCAGGTCCTTGCCATTGAAGAGGGCCGTGAAACCCTCCGGCGGTTTGTTCGCTTCCGCAGCGCGAATTTGCGATACCAAGGTCAACACGAACAGGCCGCCGAAAAGGGCCGACAGATAGCTGCGCATGGGGGAAGTCTCCAGGTGGGTCGGTGGGGAAGGAGCGTGCGAACCCCATCGTAACCGGGCTTTCGCCGCGACGCAAATCGCGCCCCACACGCCGATTTCTCAGCCGTCTCGGCAGCCTTGCGGAGAGGCCCGCGGCGCAGCGCCGCGCGGCGCCGGCACTAGCCAGCCAGCCGGCCAGCCGTGGTCTCCGCGCGGAGTTCCTCGATCATCTGCCCGGTGGCCGCGGCGACCGCCTCTTGCCAGCGGGCGGGGCCGAACTGGGCAAACGCCTTGCCCGCATGCGCGAAGATAATCCCGCGCGAATTGTTGACGATCGCTCCCAGCCCATGCGCGTCAAAGGCGCCGGCGACGTCCTGGGCGCCGCCCCCTTGCGCCCCGTAGCCCGGCACGAGAAACCAGGTGCGCGGAAAGGCTTGGCGCAACTCGGCCAATTGCTCGGGATAGGTCGCTCCGACCACGGCGCCGACGGCGCCATAGCCGCAGGCCCCGACCGTTTGTTCCGCCAAGCGCTCGACGAATTGTCCCACATGCCGGTAGAGGGGTTGGCCATCGACGAGCAAGTCTTGAAACGTCTTGCCGCCGGCGTTGGACGTTTTCACGAGCGTGAACAGGCCGCAGCCGCGTTCCATCGCCACGTCGACAAAGGGGGTCAAACTGTCATCGCCCAGATAAGGGCTTACCGTCAACGCGTCGGCTCCCCAGGCCGCGGCTCCGCCCGCATCGAGATAGCCATGCGCATACGCGGTGGCGGTCGAGCCAATATCGTTTCGCTTCGCGTCGAGGATTACGAGCAACTTCTTCTGCCGCGCATAGACGAGCACCTCGGCCAGACTTTGCATGCCCGCCGGACCAAGCTCTTCAAAGAAGGCAGCCTGCGGCTTCACCGCGGGCACGAGCGGCGCGACGACATCGATCACGCCTTGGCAAAAGCGCGTATAGGCCCGGGCGCGGCTCGCAAGGCTGTCGTCGCCGCTGCGCAAGCTGTCGGGCAGTTGTTCCCAGCGCGGGTCGAGCCCGACTAAGACCGGGGTGCGCGTGCGGCGAACGGCGGCGGTCAATCGATCGGCAAAATTCTCCATCGAAACGGGCTGCTCCTGCGGTAGAAGTAGAAGGCGAAGGACGAATGCTTGCTCGCAACCAAGATAAGCCTGCGGTTTTTGCAACTCAAGCGGAACGCTGTCCCTCGAGCCGATCGATCGCCTGGTTCAATAAATCTCCCAAATTGGGCAAGCGATTCATTTCGACGGCGATCCGCGGATGCGCGAACAGCCGCACGCGCTTGACATAGTCGTCGAACTGCTCTTTGGCCAAGGTGCGGACGACGGGCGAAACTTCGTCTAGCCGCCGATAGCATGATTCCTTGGGAAAAAACACTTCGACGTTGAATTCGACTTCGCGTTCGATCGGCGGGGCGTCGAACAAAATCTCATGCGGCGCCACGCGCCGCGTCAACTCGGTGCTCACGACCGCCGCGAATTGTTCGGAGCAAGCGGCCAACCACGGATACGGTCGCCGTGCCAGCCGCTCGTACAACGCGCGCTCTTGAAAGAAACTATATTGCGCGAGCCGTTTGTACAGCCGCCGATTCGCGCCGAATAAGCCTTGCAAGAGGTCGGACGCCGGACTGCCTTCGGCGGTGCGCTCCAGTTCGGCAATCAGCGGCCCATCGCTGAGGCGAAACAAAGCCTGAAGATCCAATTGATCGTGCAAGAGATAAAAGGCGCGCTGCAGCATCGCGGTAGCGGCGCGGACGCCGTGATGCCAATAGACTTCGCTGAACATGACATAGCGTGCGAAGACCATCATTTCGGCCGCCGTTTTGCCCTTGTCGGTGATCGCCACGTCATCTCCAGCGGCGTTCAAACAGAGGCTGCCGATGAGCCGTTGCTGGTCGAAGTTGCGGCCGTACGGAACGCCCGCATGGAGGCTGTCGCGCGAGAGATAATCCATTTTGTCGATGTCGATCGGCCCCGACAGCAGGCTGGAGAGGATTTTGTGCGCCAGACTGCGCGGCCTTTCCGACAACAGGGCGACGACCTCCTCCGGCTGCACGCCCCAATCTTCGCGCAGGACCGTCGCGACTTCGCTGTCCAAAATAAAGCGATTCGCAAACTGCTCGTGCCGCGGCACGTCGGCCAGGCGAATGTCTTCCAGCGGATGGCAGAACGGCCAGTGGCCCAAGTCGTGCAACAGCGCGGCGGCGATGAACACAATCGCCTCGGCCGGACGCACGGCGGCTTGAAAGCGGTCGTCGTAGGCCAGTTGCCGCAGATAGAGCAGCGCCAACCGATAAACCCCCAGCGAATGCTCGAAGCGGGTGTGATTCGCGGCCGGATAAACCAGCGCAACCAGCCCGAGTTGGCTGACGCGCGCGAGGCGGCGAAATTCCGCCGTGTCAATCAGCCGGCGGACGCGCGGCGTGAGCGGAATGTCGAGCTCCGGCGGAATGCGGATCAAATCGCGCCGCGCATCGAGCGCAGCAACCTCCGGAATATCGCGCAGCGGGTGCATCGTCCTAAACCATCGCTTTCAAGAGGGCGAACGCCGCCTCGACCTGCTCGTCGGTTCCAACCGTGATCCGCAGGCCATCTCCCCAGCCGGGATAGTCCATGTAGCGCACCAAAATCTGCTGTTCCTTGAGGCGGAGGTAAAGCTTCTGGGACGCTTGCTGGCGATGGGTGCACCAGACGAAATTCGCGTGCGAATCCAAGACGTCGAACCCCAGGTCGCGCAAGCCGGCGATCAGCTTCGCGCGGGTGGCGAGAATCCGCGTTCGATTGGCAGCGAGCCATGCCTGGTCGTCGATCGCGGCGGTCGCGCCGGCAAGGGAGAGCGCATCGCAGTTGTACGAGTCTTTGACCTTGATCAATTGCTCGATCAACTCGGGCCGAGCAACAAGAAAGCCGAATCGCAAGCCGGCCAGCGCGTACGATTTGCTCAGCGTCCGCGAAACGAGCACGTTCTCTTCTTCACGCACCAACCGGAGGCAATTGTCCTCGGCGAAATCGGCGTAGGCTTCGTCGACTAGCAAAGGGCAGGGGAGCCGCCGCGCGAGCTGCCGGACTTCTTCGACCGGAATGAATGTTCCTGACGGGCTGTTCGGGTTCGGCAAAAATGCCAATTTGAGCGGCGTCGCGCCTGTCGAAGCGCTCGCCGTTGAAACTCGGTCTGCGGCGACGATTCCCGTTGCGGGGCGCGAGTCCGAGAAGCGTTCGTCCAGCCGCCAATCGTCCGTGAAGCGGACCTCTTCCGCCTCCGCGCCTTGCAGTTGGGCGAGTGTTTTATAAAGGATGTAGCTGGGGTAAGGGAGTCGCAACCGCTCGCCTTGGCCGACGAATGCCCGCGTCACGATCGTGAGAATGTCGTCGCTGCCGTTGCCGCAAAGAATCCAACTCGGGTCGAATCCGTAAATCTGGCCGGCGCGGACGCGAAACGCCTCGCCCAGCGGATCAGGATATTTTTGCAGGCCATCCTTGATCGCCATGCCGATGGCCCTTTGGACGGCGGGCGATGAGGGATATGGATTCTCGTTCGTGTTGAGCTTGATGTATTTTCCGCCGCGCGGTTGCTCGCCGGGCGTGTAGCCGCGCATCGGGACGATTTCCGGCCGCAAGGCCGTCAATATTTTGCTCACGGGTCTACCGGTTCTTCGATGTGGGAGTAGTGCGAATGAGAACGCTTTCGCGGTGCGCGGTCAGTCCCTCTTTTTCCGCCAGGATCTGGACATCGCGGGCCGCGTGGGCGAGCATCTCCTCGGAATAGTGAATCACGCTGTGAGGCCGCAAGAAGTCGTTCGCCGACAACCCATGCGCAAATCGCGCGGTTCCGCCGGTCGGCAGGACGTGCGACGGACCCGCCACGTAGTCGCCTAACGCCACAGGCGAAAAGTTGCCGAGAAAAACCGCGCCCGCATGCGGGATCTGGTCGAGCAGCCGCTCCGCCTGATCCAC
Organism: Pirellulales bacterium; assembly: GCA_035656655.1. GTDB lineage: Bacteria > Planctomycetota > Planctomycetia > Pirellulales > DASRSE01 > DASRSE01. The sequence goes on along the minus strand of DASRSE010000050.1, from coordinate 17,771 downwards.
CGCCAGATGCAAGTGCTCCGGGGCGATCTCATCGGCAATCCGGCAAGCCTCGTCGCAGTCTCGGACCAAGATCATCGCGCCAAACCGCTCGAGGCTTTCGCGCGCGAGCTCGCCACGATCCAGCTGCGCCAGTTGCGCGGAAATCGCCTCCCGCGTTTGCTCGAGGACTGCCGGGCTCCAGGTAATAAGAATGCTGGCGCCGGGCGAATGCTCGGCCTGCGCGAGCATATCGGCGGCGGTAAAATCGGGTCGAGTCGATTCATCCGCGATCACCACGACTTCGCTCGGGCCGGCGATCGAATCAATGTCGACTTCGCCGAACACGCGCCGTTTGGCGAGCGCCACAAACAGGTTGCCGGGTCCGACGATCTTGTCGACCCGCGCAATTCCCTCGACTCCATAGGCTAAGGCCGCGACGCCGTGCGCCCCACCCAGCCGATAGACCTCGGCAATGCCCAATTCGTGGCAGGTCGCCAGCAAATCGGGATTGTAGGCGCCAAACTTCGTGGGCGGAGCAATGACAGCCAATTGCTCAACGCCGGCCGCCTGCGCTGGGACGGCCGTCATGAGCACCGTGGAGGGATAGGCAGCCGCTCCACCGGGCACGCAAATTCCCACGCGCCGCAGCGGCCGATAGCGCTGCGCCAAATAGCTCTTTGCGCCGAGCTCGACGCGCACGTCTTGGTGCAAAATGGCCCGCTGAAATCGGAGGATGTTCTCGCGGACGCGGCGAATCGTCTGCAAGAATTCCAGGTCGGCCGCCGCATGCGCCGCCCGCAATTCGGCCGGCGCAACTCGCAGCATGGCCCCGCTCAGAGGGGCTTTGTCGATGCGGGCGGAATAATCGAGGACCGCAGGCAGGCCCGCGGTTTGCACCTGGGCGCAGATTCGCTCGACCACCTGGGCCGGGCTAAGCGCCTCGCCAAAGACCTCGAGCGTCAAGCGACGGCCCGCCTCACTGACGATATTTCCGCGCGGGCTCAGCCGCTCGCGCAGGGCCGCCAGCGCCGTCGGCACGTCGTCGGTGCGGGCGTCAATGCATTGAATTTGAACGGGGGCAGGCTCGGACATGCCGACTCTTTTCACTCGCCAAAGAACGTGGGTCCGTCGCTTATTGTGACGGCCGCGGCACGATTCGGAAAGGGGCGCTGGCCCCCCGCGGCCGGCAGAAAACACGCTCGCTCGCGGCCGAAACGGCGGCAGTGCAGATGGGGGCAATTTGCCCGCTGGCGGCGCAGCGCGAGCTCAGGCGGTTAGAAGCCTGGTGAAGGATTCAACAGGCGGCTTCGTCTCCGGGATGCGATCCGAAAATGACGACGCAAGTCGTTATTTTGCGAGCCGTGCGGAGCGCTGCTCTGCACTTGGCGAGGTTGAAAAATGCCACGAGGGTATTTTCCAACAGGTCGTTAAAAGTCGTACCACGCGCCGAAACCGACCCGCTGTTCGTAGATGTTGTAGAACTCGCCCTGATCGCTCTTGCCCGTGAAGTATTCGACACCCAAGCGGAAGACGTGGCCGTTATGGCCGTTGCGCCATTGCCAGCCGGTTTGGACGATCAGGTCGCCGCTGAAGTCGATCTCTTGGCGGAGGTGCGAATTGATCGCCGCAAAAGGAGCCCCGCAATAGTCGTTGCGATCTTTCGGGCTATATTCGGCCCCGAACTGAAACTCGAGCGGTTTTGCTCCGCCGACGCCGCTCCCGCCGTTGGCGGCGGCGAGCCCCAGGTCGCCGTAAAAACGGAAGTCCTGCAGCCAGTAGTAGCTAACGCCGGTCAAGAGCTCGTCGCGAACGTAGTTGATGCGCTGTGACAACAGGGCCGGATGCAAGATCAGCCATTCATCGCCATAGTGCGAGCTCAGGTGATAATAGCCAATCTTGTATTGGATCGGACCGTCGCCATAGGTAATCGGCACGCCGAAGCGATAGTCGGTCGCAATCAGGGGCGAACTAGGACCGTCGGGTTGCAGACGTGGAAACACGGCCCCTTCCATTTCCAACTCCCAACCACTGGGCAGCCACGCTTGCTCGGTTCCGTAACGAAGCAAGGCCACGCGACCGCCAAGGGCGATATCCCATTCGTTGCCGAAGCCGCGATGCTCGTCGCTCACCAATTGGAATCGCGGTTCGCGGTCGCCCGCGAAATAGGTGTGATACATTAGCCCGTCCGGCAAGACTTGAAACTTCCACTCTTGGTTGCCGGCGTCGCTGCCATAGAAATCGGGGCAGGCGTGCTCCGGCTGCGCCACGAAGGGCGCGGCGTTGATCTGAGGTTCGAGGCAGGGCCCGTTTCCGCGCGCCGCGCCATCCCAGTTTTGAATGGTCGACAAAGGCGCTTCCGAATCGGGAATGATCACGGCATCGCCCGGCTGATTGAATCCGGCCAGGGCAATTTCCGGCGCGCCGGGGAGTCGCTCGGCCGGCAGCGCTTCAAAATCTGCGCGGCTGGGCGCGCCGACGACCAGCAAGCTGGTCAGCGCAACCAACATCGCCAGCACGCCGCGCCGACGACGGCGCGCGCGCAAACCAATCGAGTTGAGCAGCGAGGAAAAAAACATAAGAACGCAACACACAGATGGCGGGATGATCGCCCATTCACAAGGGGGGAACGCGCGTGAACGGGCCGAAGGTCGTACACCGATTCATCGGCACATCCGGCACGGATTCCCCACGCAGAGTCTGCGGAAAATCATGCAAACTCGCGAGTCTGTAAAATTAGCGAGGGAATGTAAGTTGTAGCGGCCTGTTTCGCCAATGCCACTCTCCCGATTCCGCATTTTCGTGCGAATTTGCGCGACTTAGAGCAAGGGGGCAGGATTGCAAAAGCGATCCGAATCCGCGAAGTTAGTGTGCTCCGTCAACTTGGCCGCTTGTTTCCTCGCTCTTTCGCCGCCTCGCCCGCACGCCTTGACCGTTCACCGCTGGCAAACGCTGTTTCCCTTTCCACCGCGATACTTTCAAGTTGGCGCGGCGCGGCTGCATTATGTCGATCAAGGGCCGGCGACTTTGGCGGCGGCCTCAGGCCAGCCCGCTGCGCGCGAAACGCTGCTGCTCGTGCATGGCAATCCGACCTGGTCGTTTCATTGGCGGAAGTTGATTGGAGCGTTCGAGGATCGCTACCGGTTGATTGCGCCGGATCATATTGGCTGCGGCGGCAGCGACAAACCGCGCGATTATCCATACACCTTGGCGCAACATGTGGCGAATCTCTGCGCGTTGATCGAGCATCTTCAACTGCGCGATATCACGCTCATCGCGCAAGATTGGGGGGGCGCGATTGGGATGGGGGCCGCCGTCGCGCTGCCGAGTCGGTTTCGCCGCTTCATTCTGGGCAATACGGCTGCCTTTCGCTCGAACCAGATGCCATGGCGCATCGCCGCGTGCCGGCTGCCCGGCGTCGGCCGGTTGGCGGTGCAAGGGATGAATCTCTTTTTGCGTGCGGCGCTGCGGATGGCGCTACAGCATCCCGACCGGCTAACTAAGGCGGAACGCGCCGGCTATCTCGCGCCGTACGACAATTGGCCCCACCGCCAAGCGATTTACCGCTTTGTGGAGGACATTCCCTTGCGCGCGAGTCATCCGAGTTATTCAAAACTGCTGGAGATTGAGACGGGGCTTCGCCAATTTCGCGATTCGCCCGTGCAACTGTTCTGGGGAATGCGCGACTGGTGCTTTACGCCCCATTTTCTTGAGCGTTTTGTGGAATTCTTCCCTGCCGGCGAGGTCCATCGCTTCGCGGATGCCGGCCACTGGGTGTTTGAGGAAGCGCACCAAGAAATCGCCGAGCGCATCGGCGCGTTTTTGCGCAATCATCCGCTGGCATCGAAGCCGGCGGAAATGTTCACGAGACCGTGAGCAAGGCCCGACGCTGGCTCAGCGCGCCGGCCGACGCTCGCGGCGGCGGGCCGCGAAGCCAACACCCACCAGCCCCAGCCCAAAGAGCGCGAGGCTGGCTGGTTCGGGCAAGGGTGCGCTGCCGAAGACATCGATTTCGTCGTAACCGGTGTAGCCATTTTCCACGGTGTTGAAGTTGAACTTCAAGGCGTAGACATCGCTGGCCAGAATGCCGGTGGTATCCGTGATCGTGCTCTGCGTGAGCTGCGGATGAAGCGACGAGTCGGGCGGATTGAACTCGAAACCGGTGACAAGCGGCAAGAACGTCGTCGGATTCGCCGGGGTTGAATAGAGAATGCTATAGCCTTGTTGATCGCGGCCGCTGTCTTGCCAGCCGCCATAGACCACAATGCTCGTGATGGTCGCGGGCGCGGCTAGAACATACGTGGCCGAGGTGCCGCCCGTATTGCCGCCGGTCGCGAAACCACTCAGGGGGAACGGGCCAAACGAACCGCGCGTGGCGGTTGCCGGCACCATGCCATCATTCAACACGCCGATGCCGCCGGAACCCTCTTGCGAAAAATTCCCCGTCACGTTCGTTGCCGTCAGACCGGTGAGCAGATCGGTCGAGCTCACCACGTACGGATCGGGCAGCGAATCGGTCCCATTCGAGACGGAATTCGCCGAAGTCAGCAGCGAGGCCTTGGCCGGCGCTAAGAAGCAAAGCAGCCCGCATAGAGATAACCCGACCACGGGCAGCGTTCGATTGAGATTGCGACGCATTAGCTAAAACTCCAAACGGTTCAGCAGGACCGGAAAATCGTCCGCTCGGGCGGGTTCGTCCGATAGTGCTATCTTATCCTGAACGACCGGTACATTGTCCAGCAATTATTCCGAAAATTCCGTGGATTTGGAAAGTTCTTTGCGGAAATCGATTGGAATCGGCTCCCTCCTCCGAATGGGGCCGCCCGTCGCGCCCTTGGAAAGCCAAGCCCTTTCGGCAGCACCCCGCCGCCGACCAACGAGCCGCCTGTTCGGGAAGTCCACCGGTGTGTCAAAACATCGAGGTCAATTTGCGCCTTGGCTCGGACCGGAGACGGCGTGCCTGGCGCACCGCGTGGTTGGGAATAAAAAACCCCTTGATTGGAGGCCAAGGGGTGGTGCTGCTCGAAAAACGAATCCTTGTTCGCCGGCTGACCGCTAAGTCTTACGCCGGCGTTTGCCGAGGAGCAAGCCGATTCCGCCAAAGGCCAGCATAGTCAGCGTGGCTGGTTCGGGGACGGGACTGCCGAACGCGTCGATTTCCGTGTAGCCTGTGTAGCCGTTCTCGACCGCGTTAAAGTTAAATTTGAGGGCATAAACATCACTCGCTAAGATGCCGGTGTCGTCGCTGAAAGTAACTTTGGTAAGTTGCGGATGCCCGGTAGGATCGGGCGGATTGAAATCAAAATTTGTGACTAACGGAAGAAATGTCGTCGGTGCCGCAGAGGTCGAGTAAAGGATGCTGTAGCCTTGTTCGTCCCGCCCGCCATCTTGCCAGCCGCCAAAAACGGCGATGCTCGTTAAATTCGTTGGCGTGCTGAGCACATAGGTCAACGAAGTTCCGCCGATGTTGCCGGCGGTGGCGAAGGAGCCGAATTCAAAAGCTCCGCCGGTATCGCGGGTCACGGGAGAAGGGGTCAGCCCGTCGTTCAAAATCGGGACGCCACCAGTCCCCTCGGCTGTGAAGTTGCCCGTCACGTTCGTGGCGGTCAACCCGGTCAGGAGGTCGGTCGAGCTCACCGGATACGGATTGGGCAATGAATCCGTGCCGTTGGTCGCATTCAACTGAGTAGTGACGAGGGTGGCGAACGCCGAAGAACTACAGACCAAAACTCCCGCCAACGCTGCCAACCATGTGAGCGAACGCATAAATACGACTCGACTAAACGTGACAAGATCAGACAAGAAGCGATTGCCACGAAGGCTCTCGCCCTGTCGATTGTACTTGCCCGTCTAGGGTGTAAGTCTAGCGTTTGGACGAAAAATCGAAAAAAGATTGCAATTTTTTGATGCGTTCGCGGATGCAGCACTGGCTGGCCCGATTCTGTCCTTCTCGGGGCCGACCGGAGGCGCGCTCGCGGACCAAAGAATGGGCGGAAACTAGCGGTTTTCTTCGATGATCGTGGTGTTTCCGCCGCGCCGGCGGCTGTAGCCGCCATAGCCGCGACTGGAACCGTAACCACGGATTCCGCCGCGGTTCGTGCCCCCCTCGTAAAAATAGTAACCCGATAGCATTTTGTAGAAAAAGAGGATCACGAATGCGCCCCCGCTGGCGACAAGAAATCCGAGCGGGCTTATGGGCGTAATCCGTTTTCCGTCGGTCAGAAAGCTGACCATGCCGCAGCCGATGACGGTGCCGCCAATTCCCATTAGGAGCGTGGCCAGCGCGCCGCCAGGGTCGCGACCCGGCATAATCGCCTTGGCAAAAAGGCCCACCAGCGTTCCAAAACCGATCCAGACCAGAACGTCATTGACCAGGGCGGCGGTCGTTTCCGAGAAATGGACGTCGGGAACGGTCATGGCAAGGTCCTTAGCAGAAACCGATCGGGGCAGGATTCAAACCGGCGGGAGGCGAGCCGCGAGGAGCGAGGTTTTGCGCAGCGAAGTCCGCAAACAGGCCCTCAGGCATGCTTCGATTGCTAGCAGCGCAATGGGAGCGCGACTCTTCTATCTGTATCGGCTGAAGCGCGCCGGCGGACGAGCGGAGAAGCTGGCCGATTTGCAGAAAAATCGGCGGGCCGCCGAGAACAGACGAGAATTCGCCTAAACCTGCCGGGCGAGAACTGCGATTGAACGCATGCACGGCCCGCGACCAGGGTTCAATAGCACCGCGCCTTTGGTCCGCAGCCGCGTTCAAACGGCATCGCGACGATTGACCAGAAAAAAATCCCTGCCGCGCGGACGCCGAAAGCGCGGCCCGGATGCGGGGCGCTCCTTCGACGTCAGCGGGCAGGGCGTCGGCTCCCCCAGCACCCAAGTTCTTGGCCGCGCCGGTCGCATGCTGCGCAACCGGGGCGAACTTGGGGTTCGACGAAAGTTGTCGGCCGTGGGAAAGGCCCGTTACGGTTGCGGCGCCTGGCCTTGTTGCAAGATCTGCTCTTCCTTAAACGTCCGCTGCGCGGCCGCTTCTTTCGAGAGCTTGAATTCCGTCCCTGGCGGGAAGTATTGGACGTCGTCTTGGAGATAATAAGGGCTAGGCAGCGACTGGCCGCCGATGTGCGATTGGCAGCCGACCGAGCAAGCCGTGATCATCAGCCCTACGCCGCACAGCAATCCGCGCCAGAGTTTGCCGGAACCGTGAATCGTTTGCATTGTCCATCTCCCGCGGGATAGCTGAAGAGCCGTATGAGGTTGTCGAGAAGAGTGGAGGCTTTCAGGCCGCAGAGGCCGAAAACTCATCACCACCGTTATCGTCCGCAAAACCGGCATGACTTTCGTGATTTTCGCAAAGTTCCCGTAAACGGTTCTGTTTCAGCAGATTTGTGCTGCTTGCATCGCCTCGGTTTGTCAAAATGGGTATGATGAACTTTGTCGTTTGTTCCCCCCCATGCAACAGGCTGGCTCTTTGCCAGCCGCCTCGTCGAGGGAACCTGGAACATGTGCATGCAGAAGATTCGCGTCCTCGCGGTATTGTGGTGTTTCTCCGGCTGCTGGTTTGCGTCGCGGCCGGCGCAGGCTCAAACCCGCTCGATTCCGTCGGCCACTTATTTTGCGCGGTTTTCACCGCTGTACGACGGCGACTTTGCTGACGCGCTGGACGGATTTGACGCGGAATTAAAAGGGGCGATCAAGACGGTTCAATCGCGTTGGCTGGATTCGATTTGTTATCACGCGATGTGCGGCGAATGCGAATACGAATTAGGCAAGTATCCCGCCGCCGTGCAGCACTACAACGACGCGCTCAATATCTATCTGGCCTATTCCGACTGGATGCTGCGCGTCCAGTTTCCGCCGACGCTCCAGGCGGCCGGCGCAGGCCGGCCGGCTGCCCCGTGGGGCGCCAGCCGCCGCGCGGCCAAGTTGGTCCATTACCCAGATCACATGACGGTCTCGGTCGGCAAGCTCGATCAAACCGACGTGCTGCAACGCGGGGGCGTGTTGACGCAAGCCATGATGTACCCGGTAAACGTGCAAGAGGTTTGCCGCTGCGTGGCCCTCTGTCTCCACCGCCGCCGCGAACTGCTCGGGCCGATTTGCAGTTACGATCCATTGACGAAAAAGATGGTCATTGCGCTGCAAAGCGGCGTCACTCAGCCAAACCATTGGTCGCAAGCGTGGGTGGACACGTCGCTGGGCATCGCCTTGGCCAGCGACGGCCAGACCGATCTGGCCGCCAAGGTGCTCGAGCGCTCGCTGTTGGTCAATGGTCAATACGATCATCCGCTCACGTGTTGGGGCCTGCTCGAATTGGGCGAATTGAACTTTGAAAAAGGAGATTTGAACGCCGCGTCGTCCTATCTCGAAGAAGCCTCCTATTCGGCTTACGACACGGGCGACTATCTGGTGATCGAAGAGGCCTTTCGCCAAGGCTTGTCGCTCCATCTGCTCGCGAATAAGCCCGGGCTGTTTCCCCCCTTGAAAAACGCGATTAGCTGGGCCAAGAGCAAAGGGGGCAAGTTTCTCTATGCTTCGCTCGTCGCCGATTTGGCGGAGAACGAAATCGTGCTGCATCAAACGGCCTTGGCGGCCAGCGCCGCCGACGAGCTGGCGCGGCTGCTCGTTTCACGCAAGCAAATGGCCGTCGGCGAAATCAGCAGCCGCGCCAAATATGTCGCCGCGCTCGTGCAATACCAAAAGGGCAACGTCAAGGCTGGCGACGACGCGCTCGCTGCCGCGCTTGAGTTCAAACGGGTTGCCGGCCGCTGGAATTATCAAATCAACCTCGCATACGAACTGGCGACGGCGGGCGACGTGATTACTCCGCGCATGGCGGTGACCGTTTATGACAAGCTGCTCCGCGATCCGCTGCCGGAAGATTGGAATTCCAACCCGCTCGAATCATTGTCGGTGCTGGTCTCGCCAAACTTGGCGCCCTTTGAACAATGGTTTGAAATCGTTCGCACGACCAATCAAGCGGAGACGGCGCTGGAAATCGCCGATCGTATTCGCCGCCGGCGGTTTTTCAGCACGATTCATACCGGCGGGCGGCTCCTTTCGCTGCGCTGGATTTTGGAAGCTCCGGAAGCGGCTCTCGATCCGAAATCGTTGCTCCAGCGGCAAGACTTGCTCATCAAATTTCCGCATTATGCGGAGTTGGCGCAGTCGGCCAAGCAACTCAAGACCGAGTTGTCCAAGCTGGACCTCGTTCCGAATTCGCAGGACTCCGCCAAGCAGATGGCGGGCCTGCTCGATCAGCTCGCGCGGGTCAGCAACCAGCAAGAGGCGGTCCTGCACGAGATCGCCATCCGCCGCGAACCGGCCGCGCTCGTCTTTCCGCCGCTCAAAAAAGTTCACGACGTGCAGGCCGCGCTCCCCGACGGAACCGTTCTCTTGATGTTTTTCTCGACGGGCAAAACGGTCCAAGCCACGTTGCTGTCGAACCAGAAGTTTGCCGCGTGGGATCTTGCCAATCCGCCGGCGATTGATGCCAAATTGGTCGGTTTGCTCCGCGACCTGGGAAACTACGACGGCAACCATGAGCTAACCAGTAAGGATCTGCAATCGGAAACTTGGAAAAAATCGGCCAAGGAGTTGATGGATTTGCTCGTCGCCGGCTCGAGAGTCAATCTGGGCGACAAGTTCGACGAGTTGGTGATTGTGCCCGAGGGCGCGCTCTGGTTTGTGCCGTTCGAGGCCTTGCAAGTGACCAGTGGCGGCAAGTCGGAATCGCTCCTCGCGCACTGCCGGATTCGCTACGCTCCGACGATGGGTTTGGCCGTTCCGACTGCCATTCCGCGAAAGATGCAGCAAGACACGGCGGTCGTCGTGGGCAAATTGCATCTGCGTGAAGACGCGGCGGTTTCTGGTCAAATGTTCGAGCAACTGCATAAGGCCATTCCAACCGCGGTCGCGCTCAAAAGCCCTCTGCCCGGCGTCTCGTCGGTCTATCGGAGTCAATTCGATGGTCTGATCGTCAATGACGACATCAATCCGCAGGGGGGACCTTACGATTGGTCGCCGGTTCAGATGGACAAAGGCCGCGGGGTCGGTTCGCTGGCGAACTGGATGTCGCTTCCTTGGGGCGCGCCCGATTTTGTGATCTTCCCTGGCTTTCACACGAAGGCCGAATCGCAACTGAAAGGGGCCAATTCCGGCAACGACTTGTTTCTTTCGGTCTGTGGGCTGATGTCGACCGGCACGCGCACGATTTTACTGAGCCGCTGGCGCACGGGCGGGGCGACGAGCTACAACCTGGTTCGCGAGTTTGTCAAGGAACTGCCCCACACGGTGGCGGACGACGCCTGGCAACGGAGCGTGCAATTGGTATCCGGCGAACCGATCATCCCCGAGCTGGAGCCGCGCGTTCAAAAGGCGGGAATGGCCGAACCGCCGAAGGCCGAAAATCCGTTTTTCTGGTCGGGTTTCATGCTGGTTGACTCGGGCGTCACTCCGGAAAAATCAACGCGGCCAAACGCGCCGCCGACGATCAAACCGCTCAAACCAAAGGTAGGCAAATAGCCCGCTTCTCGGTACGATGGGCGGTCATGGACGACTATTTTTCGCTGCAAGCGTATCAGATCAATGTCGTGCGCGTGCTGCGCAATGCGGTGCCGGCGCGACTCTACGAAGAAGCCTTGAAATTCGACCGCGCTGCCATCATGCGGTTCGGCGCGATTGTGACCAAGTCGGGCGCGAAGACCGGCCGCAGCCCCACCGACAAGCGGATCGTCGAAAACCCTGCCAGCGCCGCCGACATCTGGTGGGGGTCGGTGAACATCAAGCTCGCGGAGCAGACGTTCGCGATCAATCGTCAGCGGGCGATCGACTATCTCAATACGCGCGAGCGGTTGTACGTCGTCGACGGATTCGCCGGTTGGGATCCGCGCTTTCGGCTGAAAATCCGCGTGATTGCCGCGCGGCCCTATCATGCGCTCTTCATGCACAATCTGCTGATTCGGCCCACCGCCGAGGAACTCGCGCAGTTCGGCACTCCCGATCATGTGATTTTTAACGCGGGCGAATTTCCGGCCAACCCGCACACGTCGCAGATGACGTCGCGGACCAGCATCGACCTGAGCTTTGAGCGCGGCGAGTTTATCATCCTCGGCAGCGAATATGCCGGCGAGATGAAAAAAGGGGTCTTCACCCTGATGAATTACTTAATGCCCAAGCGCAATGTGCTGTCGATGCACTGCTCGGCGAACGAAGGCTCCGAGGGGGACGTGACGATCTTCTTCGGGCTGTCGGGGACGGGCAAAACGACCCTTTCGGCCGACGTCCGTCGCAAGCTGATCGGCGACGACGAGCATTGCTGGTCCGACTTTGGCGTCTTCAACATCGAAGGGGGCTGCTACGCCAAGTGCATCAACCTTTCGCCCGAAGGGGAGCCGGAAATCTTCAAGGCGATCCGATTCGGCGCGGTTTTAGAAAATGCCGTCTACGACGAACGGACGCGGGCCGTCGATTGGGACGACGCTTCCATCACCGAGAACACCCGCGCCGCGTATCCGATCGAGTACATCCCGAACGCCAAGATCCCGTGCGTCGCCGGCCATCCGCGCAATATCATCTTGCTCACTTGCGACGCGTTCGGCGTCTTGCCGCCGGTCAGCAAATTGACTCCGGCCCAGGCGATGTACCATTTCATTAGCGGTTATACCGCCAAGATCGCCGGCACGGAGATGGGGGTGACGGAGCCGCAAGCGACCTTTTCCGCCTGCTTTGGCGCCGCGTTCATGGTCTGGCATCCGACCAAATACGGCGAGCTCTTGAAGCTCAAGCTCGATCAGCACAACTGCCAGGCGTGGCTCGTGAATACCGGCTGGTCGGGCGGCGGCTATGGGGTCGGCCAGCGGATGAAGTTGGCCTTTACGCGGGCCATTATCGACGCGATCCATTCTGGCGCCTTGGCCCAGGAGGAGACTCGGTGCGATCCGATTTTTGGGCTGAGGATTCCAGCCCACTGTGCGGGCGTGCCTGACGAAATCCTCGTGCCGCGCCAGACCTGGCGCGATCCGCAAGCCTACGAGGCGAGCGCGAAAAAGCTCGCGCAATTGTTCGCTGCCAATTTTCACAAGTTCGCCGACGAGGCCTGCCCCGAAACTTGCGCCGCCGGACCACGGGCGGGTTAATCCATCGTGCGCACCTCCCGGTCCAGTTTGTCGCGCGCAGCGTCTCTCCGCGAGGTCGCTTCCGCGGGCACGGCGGCTCGAGCGTTTGATCTTCCGCCAGGACGCCGCCTCGGCCGCTCGTTCTTCGCGCGTGATACGCAGCAGGTGGCTCGAGAGCTGCTCGGCAAGATTCTCGCGCGGCGGTGGCGCGGCGTTTGGCTGAGCGGCCGCATCGTGGAAGTCGAGAGCTACGTGGGCGCGGACGACTTGGCCTGCCATGCCGCCAAAGGACGCACCGCTCGGACCGAGACGCTATATGGGCCGCCCGGGCGGGCCTACGTTTATCTGATTTATGGGATGTATCAGATGATGAACGTGGTGACGGAGCGGTCGGATTTTCCGGCCGCCGTTTTGATTCGAGCGCTCGAGCCGCTGAACGGCCTCGAGCAGATGCGCCGCTTTCGCCGGCCGGCCACGGATCGAAACCTGACGAATGGGCCAGGCAAGTTGACGCGCGCCTTGCGGATCGATCGGCAGCTCAATCGCGAAGATTTAACGACCAGCGCGCGGCTCTCGATTTGGGACGACGGCCAGGTGCTGGCGGATCGAGAAATTATGGTGGGCCCGCGGATTGGCATCGACTACGCGCGGCATTGCGTGCATTATCCCTGGCGGTATTACGTGCGCGGCAATCCGTACGTATCGCGGAAGTGAAGGCCGCGGCCGCGGCGAACTCTGTGGGCAAATCTCCGGACGGATGGTTCGATCGGCCGCTACCGCGACGAAGTCCAGGTGGCGTCGAACGTTTCGGTTCCGACGGTGGCCTCGTGCGATGGGTCGAGCGCCGTCGCCAGCGCCGCGATGTCGCTTTGAATCAAACGATATAGCCGGAACGCCAGCGCCGAGCCCAAAAAGCCAAGCAGGGCCATCGCGCCCATCAACCATTTGCCCACCTCGCCGTTATCCTTTGCGTCATTCGCGACCGCCGGAATGGTCGCCAGCAGCATCATCGCCAAGAATGGCGCCAGCACGGCCGCCACAAAGTAATATCCGCTGCGCCGTTCCAGCCGCCAGAGCTTTTCGAGATCCGAGTTTTGCGATCCCCCCTCGGGCTGCACAAATTGCGGATAAAAATAACGAATGGCCACAAACGTGCACAGAAAAAACGTGTGCGTTGCGGCCATCAGCCCGCTCAATAAGTTGGAAAACACAAAATGGATGAAGTGCTCCCAATGCAACCCGGACGCTTCGCCAACCTCGGTTCGCAGCCACAGGGGAAAGGCAATTCCCGAGGGGATCCACAAGGCGATCGTAATCCGCGTGACGACATCGCCGATTGTGGCAGATTGCCGGCGCAGCCGCGGCAACTCGCCGGGAGCCAGCTTTATTCCGAGGCGGAGTTCGCGCAAGCCGAGCATGACCGGACGAATAAACCAGACGCCCAATGATATTCCGACCGAATAGCAAAACGCATTGATCGTGACAACTTCCAAGTTGAAGAGCTTTTGCGACTTGCTGTCGAGATGGCTGATAATCTGGTAATAATTGTATTCCAGATTGAAAACGCACATCACGAGGTTCGCAATCAGGCTGGCGCCGATGAACATCACCAGCGGATAACGCTTGGCGAAATTTTGCAGCCGATTGGCGCGCGGCCGCAGCAGCCGCTGCACCCGCGGCTTCAAACAGAGTTCAAGTTGGCGCGACAAAACGCCGGCGGTCATGGGCCGCTGCTCGGCGTCCGGATGCAGACAGTCGACAATCGCCGCCTCGAGCCCCGCGGGCAGATTGGGGGGCAGTTGTTTGAGCGCCTCATTGGGCAATCCGGCCCGTCGCCGCTGGATCAGTTGTTTGAGCGTGGCCGACCAATTGCCCTCTATCACGTTGTCGGAAAACGGGCGCTGCCCCGAGAGGAGTTCCCACAGCACGATGCCCAGGGCGTAGACGTCGCTGCGCCCGTCGAGCGAATCGGCGTCGCGTTCGTGGTCGGCATCGGCCGCCTCCAGTTGCTCCGGCGACATATAGGCCAGACTGCCGCCGAAATAGGCCGCCGGCGTCGAACCTTCGACTTTCGAGCTAAAGCTGACGTTGAAATCGGCTAGCTTCGGCGTGCCATCGGAGGTCAGCAGCACGTTGGCCGGCTTGATGTCGCGATGCAAGACGCCGTGTTGGTGCGCGTGGTCCAGCCCGGCCGCCATCCGCGCCCCGAGCCAACATACGGCCTCTGGCCAACTCGCTTGAGAGAGGCGGCGGCGGGTCGAAGAGTCGGTCGGCGGCGTCTCGCCTTGCTTGTCCAACGAAATGTCGATCGCATCGAGCAGCAGTTTTCCTGTCCGCTGGCCCAGCGGCGTCTGCTTGACCCGCTCGACAACGGCGTGGAGCGTCCCGCCGGGAATGTTTTGCATGTACATCAGCCGCAACCGCTGTTCGCGGACGACGCGCTGGTCGTAGACGCGCACAATGTGCGGGTGGTCGAGCTGGGCGAGCGTCTGGCCTTCGGTGCCTTTGTCGCTGGAAACTTTGAGCGCGACGATCCGCTGCAACGATTTTTGCCGCGCGAGAAAGACCTGCGCGAAGGCTCCTTTGCCGAGCAGCGTGAGGAGATCGAAGTCGTCGATTTGCGTCCCCGGCTTGAGCTCCTTCATCCGGGTCGAGCCGATCATGGTGGTGGTCAGATGCGGCTCTTCCATGCTCAGCAGTTTTTTTAACTGCGGCACCAGATTGGGAAACCGTTCGTAATAGTCTTCCGGCTTCGGCAAGTCGCCGCTCTGTTTGCGGACGTGAAACTCTTCGTAGATCAAGTCGCAAGGGACCACCCCGCCGGGGGCGAGCTCCGGAAACTCGGCGACGTAGTCTTCGACTTTTTTCGGTGCCCGCTTTCCGTGCCAGCGGAACTCGAGGTCAACTTTGATGAGTTCCGAAATCATCATCGGCCGCAGATGGGCCGGCTCGGCGGGAATGAACTGCCGCAAGTCGGGCAGCTCGGGTCCGGTCTCCCACGAGCTAATGAGCGCATCGACCTGCTCGGCGAGGCGATCCCACGCCTGCGTTGCCGACTCGGGCGGGCCGGTGAATTTGGTGTCGGAAGTGCTCATGTCAGAAAAATCGATAAGAGCCTCGCCGCGACGGATGGGCGACTGTCCTGAGGCGACTTCATCTTCGCAAACCGTGCGGCTTTCCGCCAGACGGCCGCCGGCGGATCGCTGCAGCGCCTCAGGCACGCGGCGCGGGTTTCCGCCCAATTTTTGAAAATAAGACTGCTGGCGCGCTGTTTTTTACGTTAGTTTTCGCATTCTTCCCCGACGAAAATTGCGGTATTATAGGGGCTTCATCCGGTTTGCAGGGCCTGTGCGGTCCGCTTTTTTGTCCTGAGGAGTTTCGCCTGCCCGCCATGACTGAATTTCGTACGGAACACGATTCCATGGGGGACGTTCGCGTCCCGGCCCAAGCCTATTATGGCGCGCAGACGCAACGGGCGGTGGAAAATTTTCCCATCTCCGGGTGGCCCTTGCCGTCCGAGTTGATCCAGGCGCTCGGCTTCGTGAAATATGCCGCCGGTGTCGCCAACCGCGATTTGAACAAGCTGACCGGCTCCGGCAAAAACCCGCTCGACGCAAAGCAGGTCGCCGCGCTGCTTCAGGCTGCCAAGGAAGTCGCCGAGGGCCGGCTCGACGCCGAGTTTCCGATCGATGTCTTTCAGACCGGTTCGGGCACATCCAGCAACATGAACGCCAACGAGGTGATCAGCAATCGGGCGATTGAGTTGCTGCGAGGCGACCGGTTCGCGCTGCAGAAGCCGATCCATCCGAATGACCACGTCAACATGGGACAATCGACCAACGATATGTTCCCCACCGCGATCCACGTCGCAGTCGCCCGGGCGATTCAAGGTGACCTGCTGCCGGCGCTGCGGCGTTTACAAGATGCGCTCGCCGACAAGGCAAAAGCCTGGGACCAGATCATCAAAATCGGCCGGACCCATCTGGCCGATGCCACGCCGATCCGCCTCGGCCAAGAGTTCAGCGGCTTCGCGCGGCAGATCGAGCTGTCGATCGAGCGGGCTAATCGGGCGCTGGCGGCCGTGCTCGAGTTGCCATGCGGCGGGACCGCGGTCGGCACCGGCATCAACACGCATCCGGAGTTCGGCCGGCGCGTGGCCGCCAACCTCGCCCAAGAAACCGGCATTCCCTTCGTCGAAGCGGCCAATCATTTCGAGGCCAACGCGCAGCGCGACGGGCTGGTCGAATGCCACGGCCAGTTGAAGACCATCGCCACGACGCTCTTCAACGTGGCGAACAACATTCGCTGGTTGGGCAGCGGGCCGCGCTGCGGATTTTATGAAGTCCAGCTTCCCGACCGCCAACCCGGCTCGTCGATCATGCCGGGCAAGGTCAACCCGGTGATGTGCGAAAGCCTGATGCAAGTTGCCGCGCGGGTGCTGGGCAACGATCAGGTGCTGACGATCAGCGGCGCGGCGGGGGGCCAGTTTCAATTGAATATCATGATGCCGGTCATGGGTCAAACGACCCTCGAAAGTATTCGGCTGCTGGCCAAGTCATGTGCCGCGTTCGTCGATTTTTGCGCGCTCGAGATGGAGCCTAATGTCGAGGCGTGTGCCGCCTCCGTCGAAAAGAGTCTCTCGATGGTGACCAGCCTGAACCCGCTAATCGGCTATGAAAAAGCGGCGGCTTTGGCGAAAGAAGCCTTCAAGTCGGGCAAGACGATTCGCGAATTATGCCAAGAACAACAGATCTTGCCCGAGGAAAAATTGAACGGCGCCCTCGACCCTTGGAGCATGACCGAACCCCACGCGTAACCAAATTCACTCCCCCCTCGTTTTCCATGGAAGGAAATCTCGATGCGCACCGCAATTGCCGCGACGCTGTTGGTGTTTGGCGTTAGCATGGCGGCCTTGGCCGCGGAACCAAAAGCCACGACGCAAACCCCGGCGCTGCAGACGCCGCCGAACTCGGAAGTGGCTGGCGGGCCAATGCTCCGCCGTGTCTATCAACTGACGAAGACGGCGCGCTATTCGGCCGATTACACGAAGATCATCGAGGATTGCCAGCAGGCGCTGCAAGTCGGCGTCAACGGTCCCGACGTCGCCTATGCCGAGAGTCTGATGTCTTGGGCCTACAATCGGCGCGGCGAAATCAACGCCACCGCCGGACGCGACACCGAGGCTTTGTCCGATTTCTCTTCCGCCGTCACGCTCGATGAAAAAAACTGGCGGGCGCTCCACAATCGCGGCGTCAGCCATGCGCAAGCCGGCAGTCTGCAAGAAGCGATGACCGACTTCAACGCCGCGCTGGAGCTGAACAAATCCTATCCGAATAGCTGGTACAACCGGGGGGAATTGAAATATCAACAAGGCGATTTCGAGGCGGCCATTCAAGACTATAACGAGGCGATTCGGATCGTGCCGCGCGACGGCTCCTATTTGAACTCGCGCGGCCACGCCGAGTATCGGCTCGGCCACGTCAAGGAAGCCCAACGCGACTTCGCCGCCGCGGTGGAACTGGCGCCGGGCAATGCATCAGCCTGGGTCAACCTTGGCGATTTTCACACCAACCAGGGCAACTACGCCGAAGCGACCAAGGAATATCGCCAGGCCATTCAAGTCAACCCGCGATTTGGCCGCGCCTATCAAAGCTCCGCGTGGCTGCTCGCGACCTGTCCGGACGAGCA
>DASRSE010000049.1:0-10878 GCA_035656655.1 Pirellulales bacterium | reverse complement strand
CCGACGCCGATCGAGAAAACCTCGATCGGCGTCGGAGAAAAACGACGACTCACCGCGCCCATCCGAGAACGCGGCTTTGCAGCCTGCGGTATTACTTCAACCGGCTGCTAGAACGTCTTCAAACCATTCGGAGCGGCGCCGCCGCCGGCGCGGCCGCCCATGCCCGACTTGATTCCGGCGCCGATTGCGCGAAGCACTCCTTCTTCGACCTCGATATGTGCGGTCGCGCCATTGGGAATCGACTTGCTCTGGACGCGCACATGGTCCTGAGCGCCGACTTTGGCCACTTCCGCGGCGACGGAGGCCAGTACCGGATTCTGGTCAAATTGCGAGGTGAAATTCAGGACCTGACCCAGCGAAATTGCGAACTCGGCGGGCAACGTGTTCTCGCTCGTTGCGGCAGCCGACTTGTCGATAATGCTCTTCAGCGTTTTGATCGTATCCTTGCCGACGGCCAGATATGCGCTCTTGTCGCCGATGCCCAAGGCCACGTCAATCTTCTCGCCGAAAATCTGCTGGGCCTGCGGATCAGGGTTAGGAATGCTGGTCGTGTGGAAGCGAATGCCCTGGTACTTCTCGACGTCGAAGTTCACGCCGGGAAAATCGGGTTCGTTCTTGGCGATTTCGACCAATTTCTTCAGCGCGCTTTCGATGGCGGCGCCGTCGGCGACCGCGGCCCCGGCGGCAAACGTCAGGTTCTTGCCGGCGAGGTGGAGCACCGCGCCGCCGTCAATCTTGCCGGCTTCGATCGTCGCCTTCGCCACGTCGAACAATTGGTTCACGATCTCCTTCACCATCTTCTTGCCGTCTTCGTTGGGAATGCTGTTGTCGTTGTCGATTCCCTTCATCGCATTGGCGCGGGCGTTCTCGAGCGCCTGTCCCACTTGCTTGATCGAGTCGGCATCCATTTTTTGCGCAAAGTGCAAGGTCGCGGCCGAATCAGGCGAATTAAAACCATTGAAATCCGATTTGATAGCGCTCGAGGCGTAGCGCTTCGCCAACTCGCTGCCGGCAATGGCGGTCATATTGATGTCGATCGCCGTTTTCTTGGCGACGCTGTCCGTGGACCAACCGAGCGTAAACTGTTCGGTTTGATCGAGTACGGTGCCAAACTGATCGATTTGTAGGTCGATCATTTTTTGGCGCAAATTGAACTGCGTTTCGTCTTCACCCGGCAACCGCCGCAGGCCGCCTTGCGCCCCGGCTTTGATCAAGGATACGAGTTGGTTACGCATATCCGCGGGAACATTCTTGATGTTCGCCTTAATGGCAAACGTGTAGAGCTTATTCAAGCCTTCCAACAGCGTGGACGGATCGGCCGGCAGATCGGCCAGATTGTCCTCGGAGGGGGCCACGAACAGCCAGCCATTTTGTTCCTTCAGAAAAACCTTGTTGCCTTGCGGTCCCACGACGCTGTAGAGTCCATTACCCGCATCGACAATGGGCACGTTCAGCGCTTTGCCCATGTTCAATAGTTGCTGAAAATTGGAAACCGGAATGAAGGCGAAGCCCTTCGGCGCGGCGGTGTTCAGAAAAACGACCGCTCCCCAGGGTTTTTTCGTATCCAGGCCAAACGCCTGAGCTTGCGCCCCGGCCAGCGCCAGCGGAGCGGCTTCCGCGCCCAAGCCCGCCGCATTCGCCAACGTGTTGACGTCCTTCAAGATGCTATCGATGCCTGCGATCGAGACGACCGCGACAGGCTGCGGGGCGGCGGCTTTTTGGGCCGCGGCCATTTGGACCGCGCCGAGCAGCAGTCCGGTGATTAATACCGACGAGAGAGCCTTTTTCACGACAAAATCTCCTTGAACAGAAAGGGGGGTTCTTGGTTCATCAACTTCCGACGCGTTAGGTCGTTTCGCCGCACGAGCGATTGTTCCGCGGCCGCGAGTGGATTGCCGCCGTCGTCCAGCGGCGACTCGCGGGTTATACCCGGCAAATTCGCACGCGGTTTTGGCGGCCGCTAAATTCGCCCACGCAACTTGTTACGCGCGGTCAGCCGCGCAGCGCCGCAAACCATCCTCTGCCGCGCAATCTGCCATTGAGACGCAAGCTGGCTCGCGAATCCAGAAAGCCCTTGCGCGGCTTGATCAAGTTCGCAAAAGAGCCTTTCAATCGCCTCTAAGTAGTTCCAACAGCCTAAGTTATGCGCAGCACCGCGCCTAGCGGGGGAAACGGGCAAATTCGAGCGCCGCGAAGCAATATTTCCCCCGAATGCCAAGCACTGGCCGATTTCGCCGGCGGCGGCCGCCACGGTGGCCGCCGGCATTAGCGTTTGTCGACGAACCGGCGGCCCTTTCCCTCATAGCGCGGCAGCGAACCAAGCGGAACGGCATCGACGTGAATGGTCAGCCCCAATCGCAGCTTGAATTCGTTCGCCACCCGCACCGGTTGGCCCAACCGGTCCTCAATCTCGATCCGCAACTGGTCCATTTCCGCTTCTTTGAACGCCGTCAGGCGATATTCCACGATTTCAGGAAAGCTGCGCAGAATCTGGTCGACCGAGGTGGGAAAGACATTCACACCGCGGATGATCAGCATGTCGTCGACTCGGCCCAAGACGCCCCCCTCCAAAAACACAAACCGATTGGCCCCAGGCCGATGCCACGTCGGACGAACGAGGTCGCCCGTCCGGTAGCGAATCACCGGGCTGCCGGCGCGTCCCAGTGTCGTGAGGACGACCTCGGCCAGTTCGCCTTCGGCGGCGGGCGTGCCCGATTTCACCGAGAGAAATTCAGCGATAAACTCGCTCTCCAGAATGTGCAAGCCGTCTCCGTTCAGGTCGCCATAACCCCACGGACCGATCTCCGTCGCGCCGGCATGATCGCAGACGGTTGCTCCCCAGGCATCGATGATCCGGCCGCGGACCGCGCGGACCGAGCCTCCCGCCTCGCCCGCCACGATGATCCGCCGGACATCGAGTTCCCCGACGTTGATCTGATGTTCGGCGGCGACTTCCGCCATATGCAAAGCATAGCTGGGAGTGCAACACATCACTGTCGCGCGGCTGGCGCGGGCAAGTTCCAAGCGGGCGAGCGACGACATTCCTCCGCCGGGCACCACCAAACAGCCGCGCGTCGTAAAAGCGTCATAGCCGCCCCAAAACCCAATGAAAGGGCCGAAGGAGAACGCCATCAACACGCGGTCGGCGGGCACCACGTCGGCCGCATCGAGAATAAAATGCCAGCAGCGCTGAAACCACTGCCAATCTTCGACGGTATCAAGAACGACCATCGGCCGGCCGCGCGTGCCGGAAGTTTGATGAAACCGCGAATATTTTTCGAGCGGGTACGTGAGGTTGTTTGCCAGATCGCCGCCCGGGGTGACGCACAGCAACTCCTCCTTGAACGTAAACGGCCAGTCTTCGAGCTCCTCTAGCGATTCGATAGGACGTTTGATTCCCGCCAATTTGTCGGCATAGAACCGATTTTTCGGCAAGATTTCGTCCAAAAGCTGGTTTAGGCGCGCAATTTGATGCTGATGCAAGGACTCGGCATCGAGCGATTCCAACCGGCGACGTTCCAACGATGTTTGTGGTTCCATGCCGGCTATTTTAGAGAGAATCTGGACCCCATACTAGCGCTTAGGAATTCGCTTTGCGCCGTGCCGGCAGACGCACCCAGCCGTCAGCGCGCTTGAACTTTGGCAGCCCTTGCGTCAGGATGGCCCGTAGGTTTTCCCAACCCGCAAGGTCGGGTTTGCTCGCGAGCGATGGCTGATCGAAGTTTACCCAGTCACGAATGAGGCGATCGAAATGAACGGCCGGCAGCAACGCCTCCGTTGATTCGGGCCAATCCGTTTTTCCAGGCGATGAGCACAAAGGAGTCTGGCGATGAGATCACGATTGAACTTTCGACTGGGACGCGGGGTCGGTGTTGCGATTCTCCTGCTGCTGTGCATCTATTTCCTCACGGCGTCGGCGCCGGCGCAGCGGCTCCGGTTGCGCGAGCGGATCCGTGAAGCGAATCCACAGATCGAGGTTTTCGCGGGGGAGCCGTTCGGCGTCGGCCGAATTACGCTGCCGTTGGCGGCGGGCCAAACCGACTTTTCGCCCGGCACAGGCGACTTTCAAGTCACCGAGAAGGACGGCCGCGTTCTCTATCCGGCGTTTGACTCGGCCGCGCCGGTTCGGACGCTGCTGCGAGAATTGCTCGACCGGCCACCGACGGTTAACTTCTATTTTCTCTTCAAAGGGGACCAACCGCTCGAGATCACGCTGAACACGCCGGCCGCGCAGCGGATGACGCTGCAACCGGTCGCGGATAAAGCGGGTCAGCAACGGCTGTTAGCGGCTTGGTGGAAAGAATTCACCCAGCAAAAGCTGATTCGCTCCGATCGCGATTCGGACATGCCGCCGGACGTGGAAAACTATTTATCCGCCATGCTCGCGCGGCGGCTCAATCTGGCGTACGATCGGGAGTTTGGCCGCGTCACCGGCCAAGCAGATGTTGATCAGACGCTCGGCATGTTGCTCGGCACGGAGTCGATCCGCGCTGCGATGCAAAAAAACACGATCTTGAAAACCAGCAAGTCACCCGAGCCGGCCGACCAAGCCTTGCCGGCGGCCGTCGTCCCGCCGACCTTAAGTCTGCCGACGGCGAGCGACGCCGTCATCGAACCAATCGCGCAGCACGTTCCGCACGAGTGCTTTTACGTCCGCTTCGGCAGCTTTCAGAATTTCCAGTGGCTCCGCTCGACCATGGACGAATGGGGAGGCGATCTGCGGAACCTGCTGGCGGTCCGCGGCGTTGATTACGGCAATTCCGCGCGGCTCGAACACCAGTTGGCCATGAAAGAAGGCCCCTTGTCGAAGCTGTTTGGCCCGCAGGTCGTCGCGGACGTCGCGATTATTGGCGACGACACGTTCGTCCGCGAAGGGGCTTGCGTGGGGCTCCTCTTTCAAGCGCGCAACGGCCAGCTCCTGGCTAACGACATTGTCCAGCAGCGCCGCGCCCTGTTGCAATTGCCCGGGGTGAAGCAAGAAATCCTCGATATCGCCGGCAATCAGGTCTCGTTTATCTCGACGCCTGACAATTCGATTCGAACGTTTTATGCGATCGACGGCGATTTCCATTTGGTGACGAATTCGCGGGCGCTCGTCGAGCGGTTCTTTGACGCCGGCAAGGGAAACGACTCGCTCGGCGACTCGAAGGAATTTCACTATGCTCGGTCAATCATGCCGGTCAGCAGCCACCATGCGGCCTTTGTCTATCTGTCGGACGAATTCTTTCGCAACTTGGTCGGTCCGAAATATCGCATCGAGATGACGCGACGAATGCAGGCTCTCACCGATCTGGAACTGTTGCAATTGGCCAAGCTCGCCGCCAAGGCGGAGAAAAAGCCCGCCGAAACGCTCGACGACCTTGTCCAAGGGGGCTTTTTGCCGCCGGGGTTCGACCACCAGGCTGACGGCAGCCACCTCGTCTTTCAGGACGGCGTCTATCGCGATTCTCTCCGCGGGGGCCGCGGAACGTTTCTGCCGATCGCGGACGTCAAGGTTCAAGGAGTGACGCAGGCGGAGGTCGCCGCCTATCAGCAGTTCGCCAGCGCCTATCGGGCGCAATGGGAGCGCATGGACCCGGTCCTCGTCGGCATTCGCCGCGAGCCGGGCGCGACCGACAAGCGCGAGCGCATCGCCCTCGACTTGCACGTTACTCCGTTCGCCAAGATGCACTACAACCTGTTGACGAATTATCTCGGACCGGAAACGAAAACGACCATTTCTCCGGTCGCCGGCGATTTGATTTCCATTCGCGCCGTGGTTGGCTCCTTGCCCTTTTTGAACATCGCCGGCGGCGGAACGACTCACCAACTCTTTTTTGGCCTGCAAGATTTCAATCCGCCATTTGATATCCGCGACGGCCAGGTCGTCCCGCAAGGAGCCGCGCCGCCGCTCGGCGGAAATGGTCCGCTGGCGGGCCTCACCAGCCTGTTCGGAAATGGCCTCTTCGACATGATGCACGGCTATCTGGGGGCGTGGCCCAAGGCAGGCGTGCTCGACTTGCTCTTTGGCAATCGCCCCCTCGCGGCCGACGCGGAAGGCTACGCGCAGGTGCCACTGTTGGGCCTTTGGTCGCGCCGCTTCAACGATTTTTCGGTTCTGTCGTTTCACCGCGAAGTGCTCCAGGCGATTACGCCGCAGTTAAGCGTCGTCGAAGCGGAGCGTCCGGCCCAGGTGCGGTTGCATGTGGCCGATCTGACCCAGGCCAAGCTATCCGATCTCGTGAATGCGTACGCCTATCAACGAGCGCGGAAAACGTCGGTCGGCAACTTGCAGTTTCTGCACTATTTAGCGCTCGAGTTTCAATTGCCTCGCGAAGATTGCTTGGCGGTCGCGCAGAATCTGCTCGACGCGAAACTCGTCTGCCCGCTAGGCGGAGCCTATAAGCTGCAAGAGAAAGCCGGGCTGCGGATGTGGACCTCGACGGCGCTGGAGTCGAACAGCACCAAAATCGACTTCCATCTGCCGGCCGGCTATCAGCCTCCTCCGATGAATTGGTTTCGCGGGCTCGATTTGAATTTTGCGATGGAGCAAAACGCGATTAACGCGAATGCCACCATCGACGTGGAACACAAAACCGCGGTGGCGCCGTTCACGCCGGTTCCCGTCCCTGCGCCGGGAGAAAAAGGGCTCAATCCGGCGCCGAAGCCCGGCTTGGAAGAAATCCCGTCGCCCGGCTCGAAATAAGGCTAGCCAGGGCGTACCCCCGACCCGGACGAGCGGCTGCGAGCCGCTTGTCGTCAACGCATTCATGGCGTACAAACGCGCCCCGAAAGCGCGCCTTACAACGTCCAGCCGCTGCGATATTCCTTGCGCAGATATGGATCGGCCGCGGCGCAGTTCGTCGCTTTCATGCTGCTCGGATCCCACTCGAGTTTTTGCCCCGTTCGATAAGCGACGTTGCCCAGCAAGACGGTTTCGGTCAGCGCGCCGCTATAGTCGAACGAACAGGTCGTCGGCGATCCGGTTTTGCAAGCGAGCAGCCATTCGGCATGATGGCCAATCGAGTCGGGGATCGTCTTCGGCGGCGGGACATAACCCGCGAAGGCGGCTTCCGGAAATAGCTTGTGCTGATCGTAATCCGCCACAAGCATTCCCTTTTCGCCGACAAATAGATTGCCGGAGCCAGGCACGTTGATGCCGTGCAGCACTTTGGGGACTTTGTCGCCGTCGTACCAGGTAAGTTTGACCGGCGGCAAATTGTCGCGTTTTGGAAATTCATAATGGACGATTAAGCCGAGCGGACAAGTTTCCGGATGCACCGGCGGACCTTCGGCTTCAATGGTCGAAGGGGCCCGCAGCTTCAGCGCCCAAAAGGGCAAATCGACGTGATGGCAGGCCATGTCGGCGATGGTCCCGCCGCCAAAGTCCCACCACCGCCGCCAATTGGCCGGCAAATAGACATGGTTGTACGGCCGGGCCGGCGCGGGGCCGAGCCAAAAATCCCAATGGATTTGCGGCGGAATCTTCTCTTCTTCCTTGGGACGCTCGCCGCCGCCCCAACCTTTGCCCACCCAAGTATGGACTTCGTGGACCGGTCCGATGGCGCCGGCCTGGATCAATTCCACGACGCGGCGATAGTTGCTGCCGGCATGAATTTGCGTCCCCATCTGGGTCGCCACTTTGGCCTTCATTGCCAGGTCCGCGATAATTCGGGCCTCATAAACCGTGTGGGTCAGAGGCTTCTCGCAATAGACGTGTTTGCCCAAATGAAGCGCCGCGGCCGTCGCCGGCGCATGCGTATGGTCAGGCGTGGCGACAACGACCGCTTCAATGTCCTTTTGATCGAACAGCTTTCGCCAATCCGTGTAGGTCTTGGCAGTCGGAAAATCCTTGGCCGCCTTTTTCAGATAGTTCTCGTCGATGTCGCACACGGCGACGATGTTTTCGCCCTTCACATGGTCGATGCTGAAGCGCGCTTGGTTTGCCGTCCCGATCACGCCGATGTTCAATTTCTCGTTAGGCGACTTTGGCTCGGCGACTGCCGAACTCGACCAGACTCCCATCCCCGCCAAGGAGACGCCCATCGCGGTAGTGCGCAAGAACTCGCGACGCGGAACTCTTAAAGACATGGCAGCATCCTCCGTAGCAGAGAAAGTGGGGTGGGTTGTGGGGGTGAAAAACGGCACCGGTCCGCGGCCTTGAACCGCTCGTCGTTGCCGGCCGGCAATCCAGCCGCGCGGACCGAAACCGGGATCGGCGCAGCCGCTGCTCCGAAAATTGCTCCGCGCCGCGGCCCTCACGGTGCCCCTTGGCCGCGGATCGCAGCTAAAACAGGATCTTAGCTTTGGGGAACGCGGCCTTGAGCTTTTTGACGCCCTCGGCGGTGACCTCGGTAGCGCTCAGGTCGAGGCTCTTCAAGTTCGTCAACTTCAGCAGCGTGGGCACGGCCGCGTCAGTGATTTTCGTCCCCTTCAGTTTCAGGTCTGCCAGCGCGGTCAAGCCAGCCAACTTCGCCACGCCGGCATCGTCAATCGCGGTGCTTTCTAAATTCAAGTTGGTCAGTTTGGTCAGACCCTTCAAGTTGTCGAGGCCGGCGTCGGTGATCGACGTATTCCAGAGGTCGAGCTTTTCCAGGTTCTTGAGTCCCTTGATGTGGCTCAAGCCCTCGTCGCTGAGGCTCGTTTCGTTCAAGTCCAAAACGCGGAGCAAGCTGAGCCCTTCGATGTTGGCCAAGCCCGGCCCAATGACCTGCGTGGCGCGAAGTTGCAGGCTCTTCAGCTTGGTCAGATTTTTCAAATTGACGAGTCCGGCGTCGCTCACATTGATCCGCAGAAGATACAAGCCTTCCAAGTTCGGCATGTCGCGGACGTGGACCATTCCCTCGTCCGTGATCGCGTCGGAGTCTTCCAGGTTCAGCGACTTGAGCTTTTTCAGCTTGGCGATTTTAGCCAAGCCGTCGTTGGTCACGTAAAAATTGCGGAGCTTGAGCGTTTCGAGGTTCGCCAGCTTGGTCACCGAATTGAGCCCCTCGTCGGAGATCAGCGGATTGCCGCGCAGGTCGAGCACCTTGAGATTCTTCAAGCGTTCAATGTTCTTCAAGCCGTCGTCGGAAAAGTTGCAATAGAGCAAATGCAATTGCTCCAAGTTGGTCGCCCCGTACAGCGTTTGCAGCGCCTTGTCGGTCAGGTACGACGAGCGGCGGAGGTTGAGCGATTTCAGATTCGACAATTCCTTCAACGGCTCGGCGACCGCGTCGGTGATCTCCGTGTTTTCCAGCGTGAGTTCCTTGAGCTTCGGCAAACCCTTCAGATACTTGACGCAATCGTTGGTGGTGTCGGTGCCGTACAGCTTCAGGGCCTCGAGGTACGGGAGGCCGGCCAGATGCTTGAGTTCGGCGTCTTTCAGCGGTGTGTCGCTGAGGTCGATGCCGATCAGATGCTTGTCCATGTCATAGGTGAGCTTGCCGCCCCACTTCTTAACCGCCGCCAAGTCCGCGGGGTTCTCTTGAGCGGCCGTCTCCGCGGCAGCGCCCAGACGGAGTGCCGCGGGAGCCCAGAAAAGCCCCCCGCAAACGAGCGAAACACACACGGACATCAACAACCAGCGCCGGCACATCATGATCGAAATCTCCGAAATGCTGCAAATCCAAGAGGAAGCAAAACAGCCGCGGGCAAGCCAGCCGCGCCACGCGCCGCCCGGTTCGAGCGGCGCAACTGCTATTGAGATACGCAACGCCGACGGACAAGAGGCCGGAAATCGTCTGGCGGATGCTCCGACCAAGCCGTTTTCAAGGCCCGGATCCATTCCACGAAAACACGAACCCGCCGCGCGAATCAAAAAAGACTGCAAAGAACATGAAAATACGGCTGCGCGAAGCGAATTGCTTCGCGCAGCCGCAAGTCAAACCGAGATCAATTACAACGTGTAGCCGCTGCGGTATTGAATCCGCACGATCGGCTCGCACTCGGGAGCGTTCTTCGGCACCATGTTCTTCGCATCCCACTCGACCTTTTTGCCGGTGGCCCAAACGGCCAAGTTGCCGAGCAAAATCGTTTCGGTCAGCGGGCCGGCGTAGTCGTGGAAATTCGACATCGCTTGCGGGCCGCCCTTGATGGCGCGAACCCACTCTTCGAAGTGACCGGGCGACTTGGTGAACTCGACCTTGGGCTTCTCAAAGCCAATCGTCCGGAACTGGTCGCAGTAGTCGCCGGGCGAGTAAATCTTGCCCTTGTCGCCAATCAAGAGCGAACCGCTCTGATCAAGCTTTTCGCCCGGTTTCAAACCGACGAGTTCGACCGGGGGCTTCTTGCCACCGTCGTACCAGGTCACCTTCACCGGGCCGCGCTTGTCGTTGGCCGGAAATTCGTACACGATTTGCGACCACTTCGGATAGCTATCCTTGTTGGTGCCGGCGCTTTGCGCTTCGACCGAGACCGGGTCGCGCAAGTTCAGCGCGGCAAACGGCATGTTGTAGGTGTGGCAAGCCATGTCACCCAGGGCGCCGGTGCCGAAATCCCACCAGCCGCGCCAAGCGAACGGATGATAGCCCTTGGCATACGGGCGGTACGGCGCCGGTCCGATCCATTCTTCCCAATGCAGATTCTTGGGCACGGGCTCTTCCTTGGGGCGTTCGCCGCCTTGCGCCCAAATCGGCCGGTTCGTCCAGACGTGGACTTCAGTCACGTTGCCCAGATGGCCGCCTTGCACGATCGCGGCCGCTTCGCGCAAACCGCTGTTGGCCGTTCCTTGATTGCCCATTTCGGTGGCGACCTTCATCTCGCGCGCGAGCTCGCCCAGCATGCGAGCTTCGGAAATGGTGTGGGTCAACGGCTTTTGGCAGAAGGTGTGCTTGCCCAAACGGAGCGAGGTAGCGGCAACCGTGGCATGATTATGATCGGGAATGCTGACCGTCACGGCATCGATGTTCTTCGACATTT
>DASRSE010000048.1:0-11592 GCA_035656655.1 Pirellulales bacterium | reverse complement strand
TCGCTGTTGATGGGCGCCACGATGTCGCGCGGCTCGACGGTGATCCTGGTCGTGTTTCGATCGCTGAAGGGCCCCGGCTCGAGCACATAGCCTTGCGACGGCGCGAACCATTGCCGGCTCGTCTCAGCGCAGCCCGGCAGCGTCGTCGCCGCAAGGGCGGACGCCAGCAAACAGAGCGCGGCGGAAGGAGCGAGGCGGGGCATGGCGGGAAGGAATTCGCGGGTTCAGAGCGAGGTCTACAAACTCGCCTGGGAAAACGTACCATGCAAAATGGCAACCTGGGGCTTTTTTCCAACATGTAGGGCGGCGGGCGGAGAAAGCCTGCGGAAGGGCGCGATTCTGACGGCGCAATGCGCGGCTCGTGCCGATTATGCCGGCGGGCCGCGTCGCGGATGCGGGCGCTCAGCCGATCGTGCCGAGCAATTCTTGCAAGGCATTCAGATCGATCGGCTTGACCAGATGAAAGTCAAAACCGGCTTCTTTCGAGCGGCGGCGGTCCTCGGCCTGGCCCCAGCCGGTGAGGGCGATGAAGACCGTCTCGCGGCATTCTGGCAATTGCCGCGCCTGCCGCGCGACCTGGTAGCCATCGAGGTCGGGCATGCCGATATCCAACAGCGCGACGGAAGGGCGGCCTTGCTGGAGCATTTTCAGCGCGTCCTGGCCGCAGCGGGCGACCATCACCTCGGCGCCGAGAAACCTCAGCAGCATGCAGAGACTATCGGCCGCGTCGCGGTTGTCATCGACCACGAGAATGCGGTGCGCGTCCATCTTGACTCGCGGCGCGCTTTTTTCACGTTCTGCCGCGGGTCCGCGCGTAGTACGAAGCAGCGGCAAGTTGATGATGAATTCACTGCCGCGGCCGACCCCTTCGCTATGCACTTCAACCGTGCCGCCATGCATTTCGACCAGCCGGCGGACGAGCGTGAGGCCAATGCCCAGCCCGCCTTGGCGCCGCGCATAAGTGCGATCGACCTGCGTGAACAACTCGAACACCTGCGACTGCATCTCGGGGGAAATCCCAACGCCGGTGTCCTTGACGGAAATGGCGACGGAATAATCAGAAGGGACGGCGGTCAGCCAGATTTGGCCGCCGTTCTCGGTGTATTTCGCGGCATTGTTCAGCAGATTGGCCAAGACTTGCGCCAATCGCACCGGATCGGCCTCCAACAAGATCGGCTCCGGGGGAAGGCTAATGGCGAGTTGATGCTCGGCGGCCTCGATCGACGGCTTGCTCGTTTCGACCGCACTGCGAATGATCGAGGCCAAATCGGTTCGTTCTTTTCGCAATTCGATGCGGCCGCGCGTGATCCGCGAGACTTCCAGCAGGTCGTCGATCAGGCGGACCATGTGGTTCACTTGCCGCTCCATCATCTCGTGCACGCGTTCCGCCGCGCCCGGATCTTCGTTGGCCAAACGTAATATGTTCAAGCTGTTGCGAATCGGCGCCAAGGGAGTGCGGAGTTCATGCGCCAGCGTGGCGAGAAACTCATCCTTGCGGCGGTCGGCCTGCCGCAGCTCTTCTTCGATGCAGCGGCGGCGATCGTTTTCGCGCTGTTCCAGGCGGCGCGCCTCGATCGCGTCTTCCATCAGGTTCAAGGCCGCCAGACGCGATTCGCGATTGGCCGAGATGGTCTGCTCGAATTCATGCAGGCGGCCCAACAGCGCTTGATTCTGTTCGCGCAGCGACTGCACCTCGCCGCGCAAGGTTTCATTGCCGCGCAACAATTCAGCCGTGCGCGAGTCCGCTTCTGGGGGCGCGGGGGAATCCGGTTCCAAGGTCATCTCTTAGCCCTGCTTGCTAACAAGAGGCAGCTGCTCAAGGGTCGGTAAATTCAAGGCCAAAACGAACGGGCTCGCCGACGCGCTCGCAGAGCGCATTGATCTCGCGCTTCAACTCGATCATCCGGGTTTCACGCCCGACCGCGGCCAGATTAAACCGCGTCAGCTCGTCGAGGTGTTGCTGAATAGCCTCTTGCGCGCGTTTTGTTTCCGTGAGATCGCGCATGATCTTCATGAACCCAAGCAGCGCGCCGGATTTATCGCGAACAGGCATGATCGACCCGGAACCGTAAAAAATCTGCCGGTCGCTGCGCGCGTACCAGCGCTCGCTTTCAGCGTGCCCGCGCTCCCGCGCCAGTTGCAATTCTCGTTCCGGCTCTTGCCGCGCCCGATCTTCCGGGGTGAACAGGATGTCGGCCGATTGCCCGAGGATGTTCGCCTCCGCATATCCGAAAAGATGCTCGGCGCCGCTGTTCCAGCTATCAATTCGCCGCTCCTGATCGGTGGAAAAAATGGCGTATTCTCGCGCGCTTTCGATGAGCAGCCGCAGACGCTCTTCCGAACGGCGCAGCTCTTCGGCGGCTTGATTGCGCTCGGTGATGTCCACCAGCGTCAGGACCGCGCCGGCAATGTGGTCTTCCGCCGTTCGATACGGCTGGATCCGCGCCAGAAACCAATGCACGTCGTCGCGCACTTCGCGCTCCAGCGGAACCAAGGTTCGCAAGACCGTTTCCACGTCGCTCAAGAGAGCCGGATAATCCAGTTTATGTTTTAAATGCGCTAGCGGCCGGCCAATGTCGCCGGGGATCAGATTGAATATGTCCGCGGCGCTTGGCGTGTAACGCATGATCGCCAACTCGCGATCCAAGAAGACGGTGGCAATCGACGTCGAAGCCATCAGATTTTGCAGATCGGAGTTGGCATGCGCGACCTCCTCGACCTTCTGCTTCATCTCAAAATTCACGGTCGTCAATTCTTCGTTGATCGACTGCAACTCCTCGCGGCTGGTTTCCAACTCCTCCGTCGCGGAACGGAGTTCTTCGTTCATCGCTTGCAGTTCTTCATTGCTGGCCTTCAGTTCCTCGGTCGAGGCTTCATATTGCTCGACCGTGTCGCGCAACTGGACTTTGACTTGTTCCAGCTCCCGTTCGAGCAAGCGAACCGCCGATTCGGATTCGCGCGGGCCGCGCGCTTCGTCACCGGAATCCGGCCGCAAATTTGGATGTTTGTCGAACGTAATCAGCATCAGCCCGGGCGCGATGTCCGTGGCGGGCGAAACGCGGATGTCCACTTTGCACGGTTCGCCGTCGAGTTCGGCCGAGGTCGCCTGCAATTCAAACGGGCCGTTGGTTTCGACGGCGCGAAACAGGGCGCTGCGCAATTCGGCGCGCAGGCTCGGATGCACGACCCGGAGCAGGTTCATGGTCGGCTCGCCCCCGGTGAATTTGAGGAAGTCCCCCGCGTGCTCGGAGAAGTGCATCACCTCGTGTTCGGCATTCACAATCACCGAAGGGGGCGCGAAGCGTTCGATCAGCTTAAAATGCAGTTCGGCCAAGGCGGCGCGATCGAGCGCCGGCGTCAATGGACCATGAAAGGGAACCGCCGCGTCCGTCAAGAAGCGCTTGCCGTGAACGACCGGATTCGGCCCCGGCGGATCGTGCGCCGCGAGGCCGTGCACGCGGAAGCTCGGCGCGGAAATCGTCGGCTTGCCGCTGCGATTCGTCACTTGATGCTCGTAGAGGCGATGTTTCTTATCGATCGGGCGAAACCGCGGGTTGCCCTCGTCAATCGATTCCGACGAGCCGATCAAGAGCAGGCCTTCGGGATTCAATGCAAAATGAAATGTCTCGAAAACGCGTTCTTGAGCTTCGGCGTTCAGGTAAATCAGGAGGTTGCGGCATGAAATCAGATCCATCCGCGAGAAGGGCGCGTCTTTGAGCAAATCATGCGGCGCGAACAACACCATTTCGCGCAGTTCGCGGCGAACGCGATAGCCTTGATGCTCTTTAATGAAAAAGCGGCGGAGCCGCTCGTCGCTCACATCGGCGGTGATCGCCTCGGGGTAATGGCCCATGCGCGCAGATTGAATCGCCACTTCGTCCAGATCGCAAGCAAAAATTTGCAGCGTCGGCGGGCTTTCCAGCATGCGCGCATGTTCCAGCAATAGCATCGCCAGCGAATAAGCCTCCTCGCCGGTCGCGCAGGCCGGCACCCACACGCGCACGGAGTCGGCTTGGCTTTTATTGCGAAACAGCTGCGGAATGTGCCGTTCGAGCGCCGAGAAGACCGCGCGATCGCGAAAAAAATTCGTGACCGAAATGAGCAAGTCCTGCAACAAGGCGCCCGCCTCGCCCGCGCGCGTCCGCAAGACACTCATATACGAGGACAAATCGTCAACGCCGTTCACCTGCATCCGCCGTCCGATCCGCCGCAGGATCGTCGCTCGTTTATAATAAGAAAAGTCGCGCCCCGTGCGGGTCCGCAGAAAAATGAGGATCTCGCGGAGCACCGATTCGCGATCGTCGATGCTGACCGTTTGCATCGGCAGCGGCGGCGCGCCCTCCTCCGGCGGCAATTTCAGCCGCTCGGCATGGCGATAATATTCGATAATCCGCTGCGGCATCTCCTGCACGTCGAGGATCCAATCGACCATGCCGGTTTGGATGGCGGCAGAGGGCATGCCCGGATATTCCGCCTGGCCAAGTTGCTGCGCGATGGCCAGCCCGCCGCGCTCCTTAATCCGCTTGATGCCCAAGGCGCCATCGCCATCGGCGCCGGAGAGCACAATCGCCGTGGCGTGAGGTCCATGCGTATCGGCAAGCGAGCGGAAAAAGATGTCCACCGCGACCCGTTTCCCGGGCGCCAGATCCAGTTCATGCAGCCGGAGATGTCCGTCAACCGTGACCAGCAACTTGCCCGGCGGAATCACGTAGACCTCGTTGGGCTCGACCCGTTGGCCATCTTCCGCTTGGTGCACTTTCATCGTGGTCGCGCGGCCGAGCAATTCCACTAACGTCGAATCGCGGCTCGGTGACAAGTGCAAAATGACGACGAAGATCAGCCCGCTGTCGGCCGGCATCGTCTTGAAAAACTCGATCAGCGGCTGGATGATGCCCGCCGACCCGCCCAGCGCCACCATCGGCGTCATCTGATAGCCGCGCGTCGGAACGATATTGTCCAGTTCGTCGGGAAAGTCTTGCTCGATTACGTCGGGTGAGACGACTGGTAAACCTTGTTCTGAGTACGGTGCAGCGGATTGTTCAGCATCCGACATGAAAAGTCAGCTTGAAAAAGAAGGGCTAGCGGCGCCTTCAGCATATCATATCCGCATGCCAGAGCAATATTTGCGCGCTGGACTCGCGCGGATTGCGGTGAATCATTCGGGCCGCCGCGGCGAACTCCGCGGCGGCGCAAAAAAACACCTCGGCCGCAGGACGAGGTGTTCTTGAGGATTGGCTTTGGATCCAACTCATCGACAATCGGCGAGGTGGCACTTGCCGGCTCCTTGCCCAGCGCGCGAGCCAATTTACATTTTGCCGAACTTCGCGATTAAGTCGGCCGTGCGGCAACTATAGCCCCATTCGTTGTCGTACCAGCCGATGACCTTGATGAAATCGCTCGGTTCATCGTCCTTCGGCAAGCAAAGGGTCAGATCCGCCACGAAAATGCAGCTATGGCTATCGCCGATGATGTCGCTGGAGACGATTGGATCTTCGGTGTACTCAAGGATGCCTTTCAGCGGGCCGGCGGCCGCCGCCTGAAATGCCGCATTGATCTCCTTCTTCGTTCCCTTCTTTTTCAATTGCACCGTCAAGTCGGTCACGCTGCCATCGGGCGTCGGCACCCGCAGCGCCAACCCGGTGAGCTTGCCCTTGAGGTCCGGAATCGCCAGGGCGACCGCTTTGGCGGCGCCGGTCGTGGTCGGCACGATATTGGCCGCGGCAGCTCGCGCGCGGTAGATGTTGTCGTGAGCCAAATCGAGCAATCGCTGGTCGTTCGTGTAGCTGTGGATCGTGGTCATCAGGCCGCGCTCGATGCCGAATGCTTCGTGCAGCACCTTGGCCATCGGCGCGAGACAGTTCGTCGTGCAACTGGCGTTGCTGACGATCTTCATGTCGGCCTTCAGCATGTTGTCGTTCACTCCGAGCACGCAGGTCAGGTCAACCGCCTTGTCATCCTTCGGCGGGGCGGAGAGGACCACGCGCTTCGCCCCGGCGGCCAGATGCGAGTCAAAGCCCGCCTTGTTCTTGGCGGGATCGCTCTTGGCGGTGAAGATGCCGGTGCTCTCGAGCGCCACATCCACCTTCAGGTCTCCCCAGGGGAGCTTGGCGGGATCGCGTTCTTTGAGCACCTTGATCGCTTTGCCATTGACGATGAGGCTGTCTTCGGTGAAGCCGACCGTGCCGGCAAATCGGCCATGCGTGCTGTCGTACTTCAGCAACATCGCGAGCGTCTTGGTGTCGGTCAGATCATTGATTGCGGCCACCTCAAACTCGCTCGACCGCGCCACCAGATTGCGAAACACCAAGCGGCCAATCCGCCCGAAACCGTTAATCCCAACACGAATGGACACGGAGATCCTCCTTTTGTGCACGAATGGCGTCCCTGCTCAAACCAAATCTCGCATGACGGAGGACGACAGTCAGTGATTTAGCCCCTCATTCTATCGGTCTGGATTCCGCCCGACAACCGGTCAGTTACTGTTGCGGCGACTGAGTTGCGTGCGTGGCCAAGTGCAGAAAACGTGATAGTAGGCGCGCGCCACGCCGCGACCGCTCGGCAGCATGCGACGACGGCCGCCGGGCGCGCGGAAAGGCGGAGTTTCTGACGACAAACCCAGATTGAACCTCCGTGAAACGCGGCTTGGACCGCGGCGGTAAACCGGCCGCGACCAAAACTTGACCGGGCCGCGCGGCCGAACTAGAATCGCGCCGGTCGCTATTCCCACCTTTGACTGGCCCACCATGATTGGTTGTCGGACGCTCTGCCGCTCGCGCGGGCTGCGCAATTTGTTCGTCGCGGCGCTGCTGCTGAGCTACTTGACCACGGTTATTGGCGTCCCGGTGCGAGCCAAAGATCCGCTCGACGATCGGCCGTATCCATGTCAAGGGCATCTGTGCGGTTGTTGCTGCGCGGAGCAATGTTGGCGCACCTGCTGCTGCTTCACGCGCGAGCAAAAGCTGGCTTGGGCGGTCGAACATGGCGTCACTCCACCGCGCGAATTCTTTGAGACAGCCGACGCGCCGGCGCCCGGCCTCTGTCCGCATTGCGGTCAAGGGAACGCAGATCCGCAAAGCACGGAGCGGCAAAGCACGGATCGCGCTTGCTCCGAGCCGCAACACTCCAATCTCCCTTGTCCAGACCAGCCGTGCGCCGCCTGTGGCACGCGTTCCGCGCGACAGACGGCGGCGAAACGTGCGCGGCCGCCAAGCTGGCTGCAAGGGATCAGCGCGCGGGCCTGCCAGGGGCTGCCCATTTTGTGGGTCACGCTCGGGGCCGTGCTGCCGTTGGCGCCCCGCGACGAGCACGCAACACCGCTCGTGGCCGCTCTGGCCATCTCTCGATCGACTTGGCTCGCGCGGGAGGCTGCCGCGCCGCCGATTCCTCCGCCGCGCGCCGCCTGACCGCGACCCAAACCAGACGCGGGCGCCTTCGCTTCCCCGCCTTCAGCGAGGAGCATGGCTCCGCGCGGTTCGCCGAAGGACCGCCTTCGTCGTGGTAACGATCCCATTGCGCGCGACAGTACCGTTGCGCGCAAGGCTGAACCCGCCGGCGAATTCCTGCCTGGATCGCCGGCGGCCGGCTGAACTGGCGCCGCGCCCGCCGTCCAGCCTGTTGCGCTGGAGAGCCGGTTGCGCGCGGCGTTGCGATTCATTCTTTCCAAATTTAATCTACGGAGATATGCGATGAAGACCAGAAATCCCGAAGAAGTTTTATTGAATTCCGCCGGCTCCCACCGCCGCCGCGGGCTCACCCTGATGGAGTTGGTCGTGGTGATGGGCATTCTCGTGGCCTTGGCCACGCTGATCATTCCGCGGATCACCGGAATCATGGGCCAAGCCGGCATTGCCACGAACGCGGCGTTGCTGCAAGGCATCAATGAGGCCGAAGCGCGCTACGAGGCGCAGTTCAACCAGCTTCCCAGCGCGGGCGACGGCATCGTCACCAGCGCCGGCACCTTGTACGTGAACCTGCATCCGGCCTTGAGCGCCAATCTCGATGCGCAAGGGACGGCCCTCGTGCCGCAGTCGCTGACTGACATGCAGGCGAAAAGCTTGAACGACGCCGGCATGGCCGCGCTGCACTTTCAAGACGATAGCTGGGCCGGCGCGCCGAGCGAAAGCGGGCGCGATTATGTGCCGCTGGCGGCGGGCGTCAAATGCTGCTTTCTCACCTTGCCGACCAGCGCCGTCAACGCCAGCAACTTCGACAGCGTCGGCGGACACAACGTGCTCTTTTCCGATCGCGCCTTTTCCATTCACCCGTTCACGAGCGATTGGAACAATAACTTCATCGTCGTGGGTTTCGGCAATGAATCGACCCTCAAGCGAAACGCCGTCCAAGATACGCCGGTCTTTGCCTCGGCGCAGCCGAACAAATATTACGCCCGCGGATTGTGCGTCTATATGATTCCCGCCAGCGGCGTAACCGCGACCACCGACACCGGCTACTTTGCCGCGAAGTATGTCGGCTGTTTCGCTCCAGACGGCACCTGTTTGATGGACAATGTCGATAACTACTCGAAGTCGCAGACCGCCAATTAATGTTTACTGCGGAAGCCCAGTCGCCGCCCCGCGCCGGGCGCTAGCCGCCTGGGGCGGAAGTACCACCACGGCCAGCTCGAGCGCCGCTCCTTGAGCGCGCTTGGCCGGCCCGGGTGGTCAGGGCGGGCGCGAGCGGAGAACGCGACGCGGTTCGCGGTACTGACGCTGGCGTGATGCGGGCCTTCGGCCTCGTCCGCTGTCCCATTGGTATCGGTTAATGCGAGAGATGGACAACCGCGGCTCCGCGGGTCGAATGCAAGCGAAGTTTGGCAACCGATCTTTTGTCCGTATGGAGCTGGCGTCGGGGTTGCCGGACTCGGTCTTGTTGAGTACTTCGACCAAGGTCTTGGGCGTAGACGGCGCGGCAGTTGCAGCGGCCTTCGGCACTTCCCCAAATGCAACCTACGTGGCATTTGGAGTCGGTCGCTACACGACGATGCAAGGCAAAACCATTCAAGAGCCCCCGGTCGTCTATGACGATAATGCCAAGGTCTCGCCGTCGGTCGCTTATGGCCCGCTAGGAGTCGTCTTTCAAGTGACCGACGATACGGGAACTACCCCGCTGGATAAGGCGGCGTTTATTGGGCCGGTTCATTTTCATGAAACGGGAATCGAGACAGGCAACGATCACTTGAGCGAATACTACAAGATTAAGTAAGATCAGGCCAGCACCAAACCCAAAGGAGTTCGCCATGCGGTCGTCCAAGTCCGTCCTGCTCTCGTTGTTCGCGCTGCTCGCCGTCTTGCTCTGTGCGCAACCAGCCTGGGCTCATCCCGGCCATCCAGGACATAGTTTTACGGACGGATTTACGCATCCCTTTTCGGGCATCGATCATTTACTGGCGATGGTCGCGGTTGGATTATTGGCCGTCCGAATCGGAGGCAAGGCGCTGTGGATCCTGCCCTGTATGTTTCTCGGTGGCATGTTTCTGGGCGGAATCTTGGCCGCGATGGGGGTCCCGCTGCCGGCGGTCGAGCAAGGAATCCAAGCCTCGGTCTTGATCTTGGGCGTCTTGATCGCGCTAACGCAGATCGTCCCTTTATCAATCGGCGCGGGCCTCGTCGCCCTGTTCGCCGTTTTTCACGGGTATGCGCATGCGGCCGAAATGGCGTCGGGCAATTCGTGGTCGGCGTATGCCGTCGGCTTTTTGCTGGCGACGGCGATTCTGCATTTTTCCGGTGTCGCTGGCGGGCTGACCTTGAACCGCTGGCTCAGCTCGAAAACAGTCCGCCTTACCGGCGGATTGATCTCGCTGGCCGGCATTTTCCTGGTCTGCGGCGCGCTCTAGCAACCGTCTGAATTCTTCATCCTTCGCGAATAGCCCAGGCTTTCCTCGCAGTCTCCACTGCTGCTGATTATACTGTCATAGGTAAGACTATCGGCGGTAAGCTTAGTCCGCGGAGACTGCCTGGTGGAACTGCGCGAACGCATCTTGTATCATCAAATTCACCCGCTCAAGTTGGCGGCCGATATCTCGGCAAGCATCTTGTCAGGCTGGCTGATCTGGCAGCACGACCTTTGGCTCGGGATGCTCGGCGCTTTTTTGCCAGCGATCATCGCCTCCGCGGCGATGCTCCGCTGGATGCGCTTCGAGCGGCAGCGCGACTCGAAACTAGGCCGGTATGTCGGCTTTCACATGACGCGGCTCGCCGAAGGGGTGCGCTTCTCCGGACAAATCGTGATGTGGATTGCCGCCTGGTTTCACGCGCCGTGGGGAATCGTCGGCGGCATCGCGATTGTCCTCTTCGGTTGGACCTATTCGCTGCCGCGCTGGCTCCAGCGCGCGCCCGAAAACAGCGAGTTGGCGCCGTCTTGAGCCCCGCGGTTTGGCACGGCTCCGACTTCGCCGAGGCCGCTGGTCCGCTCGTCGGACTGGACCGGCACGCGGCAAGAATTTCCGCGCATGGTTGCGCCCGGCGCAACATCGTTCGCGTCGGCGGCCGGGTCCTTGCCAGGAGACTGCTTTTCTTGTCGGGTTTTGGCCTATTCGGCCGGTTCAATCGCCTATAATGAAAGACGGCGGGAGTTGGACACGGTGTTCGAGTCTGGCCCGATACTCAGCGAGGGAGGTCACCATGCAGGCGTCTAGTTTGGAGCGCTATTCTGAATCGACTCAGCGAGCCGAAAGCTATTGGT
Organism: Pirellulales bacterium; assembly: GCA_035656655.1. GTDB lineage: Bacteria > Planctomycetota > Planctomycetia > Pirellulales > DASRSE01 > DASRSE01. Next base: position 912 of record DASRSE010000048.1, on the reverse strand, counting down.
CCACGCGGCATCGCGAGACGGCCGGCCCAGGTCTGCATGAAGAGCACTTTCACGGACTGTCGATCACGATCTCCCGCGAGGCGGGGACTCCGGGCACTTCCGTCGCGCAAGAATTGGGCCGCCGGCTAGCGTGGACCGTCTATGACTATCAGCTGGTCGAGAAAATCGCGAAGGAAATGGGCGTGCGCTTGAGCCAGCTTCAGAATGTTGATGAGCGCAAAATGAGTTGGATCGTCGAATCGCTGGTCGGAATGTCCTCCGGCAAGCCGATTACCGAGAGCAACTACATTCGCCACTTGGTGGAATCGGTTTTTGACATCGGCCGCCAAGGGAAATGCGTTCTGGTCGGGCGCGGGACAGGCTATATCCTGCCGGCCGCCACGACGCTACGGGTGCGGCTCATCGGAGAGTTGGACGATCGCATCGCTTTCGCCGGCCACCGGCTGAATCTGCCGCCGGACCAAGCGCGGGAATGGATCGAAAGCCGCGAACGCCAACGGATTGAATTTGTCAAAGCGCACTTCAACCGCGACCCCTCCGATGCGCGTGATTACGACTTGGTGCTCAACACGTCGCGCTGGACGGTTGCCGAATGCGCGAATCTAGTCGTCGCGGCGCTGCGCGATTTCGAGACGCACCCGGCAGCCCAGCGGGCACTCGGAAATATCGCCAACAAGCAATAACGGCCCAGCCAAGTGGTTGCGGCTCCTTGCGGAGCGCGGCCGCGAGCTCGCCGCGAGCCCCTTCCGGTGGCGACGAAAACTTCGACGCGGCTGCCGCTGCTATTTGCGATAACGTCGCTTACTGCTGCGGATTCGCGGGAAGATTGTTGGGCGGGAGATCGTTCGCAGCACCGTTGTTCGCAGCTCCGTTGTTCGCAGCGTTGAGCGACTTCAACAATTGCTGAGCGAC
>DASRSE010000047.1:0-7940 GCA_035656655.1 Pirellulales bacterium | reverse complement strand
TCAAGTCCATTTGAGTCAGTACCCGGGCACGGATGCCATGGATACGTCGCTCTTTGATACGGGCGATGATGCCAGCACGTCCACGGCCCATTTTATCAACGCGCGCGGACTCCCCTTCGCGCTCGATATTCCATCGCTGGCTGTGCCGCCGGCCGGCGGCGGACGGGTTTGGCCGCAAGAGGGATTTTCAGTGACCGACGCGTATCCGGATTTGGACTCGCTCGTGTCGGTGAACGATCCGCTGCCCGATCATTGGTACGATCATGCAAACGCGCAATTCTTATTTTCGCCCGTGCCGGAGCCATCGACCTTGGTGTTGGCCAGCCTGGCCGCACTTGGGTATTTGCTGTTGGGCAGGCGCAGGCCCAGAGCGGTCGTTTGCCTCAAATAGGCAGGCAAGCCCGGCGCGGAATGTCGAAACCGGGCGCCGTCGCTAGTCCTATCGCGTCGTGGACCCAACCCGCGGCCGCTGGATGCCCGGTTCGCGCGGGAATGACGAAGAAACCACGGATGACCGCCGTGCGCGGGAATGACGAATAAAGGACCGGTCACTGACGAACGCGAGACTGCCGAGTGGCGATGGATTCCCGCCTGCGCGGGAATGACGAAAAGACCTCCGGTGGACGGCGCATGCACGAATAATGGCAAGCGGTTGGCATCGGCGGCGCCGAGCGCGATTAAGGTCGGCACGAAAAAAAACAGGCTTCGCCGGAGGGGCGAAGCCTGTTCGTAAAAACGACTCTGATTGCGGCCGGCAGACGGCGCATCAGGTGCTCTTGAGTTCCATCGTGTCGCGTTTCGATTGCCACACGGCCCAGATTAGCCCGACCGAGGCCACCGCCACGATGACCCAGAACTTGGTGTCGATCGGTTGCAGCGCGACTTCGGTGTTGCCCGCGCCTTTGAGCACATCGACGATTTTGGAATCGTAGGGCAAGATCAAGCCGATGATCAGCAGGCTGACCATGTTCATCACCTTGATGAGCGGATTGATGGCGGGCCCGGCCGTGTCCTTCAGCGGATCGCCGACCGTGTCGCCGGTGATGGCGGCCTTGTGCTTTTCGCTCCCCTTGCCCGTATTGGCTTCGAGATTCTTCGGTTCGTCTTCGACGAGCTTCTTGGCATTGTCCCACGCGCCGCCCGCATTGGCCATGAAGACGGCCAACAACTGGCCGACCACGATCATCCCCGCCAAGAAGCCGGCCAAGCCGATGACGCCCAGTCCAAAACCGACGAGCATCGGCACCAGCAGCGCGAGCAACCCCGGCCCAATCAATTCTTTTTGGGCCGACGTGGTACAGATATCGACGACGCGGCCGTAGTCCGGTTTTTTGGTGCCGGCCCAGATCGCCTTATCGCGGAATTGAATGCGGCATTCTTTGACAATCAAGAAGGCCGCGCGGCCGACCGCCCGAATGGTCATCGAGCTGAACAAGAAGGGGACCGCCCCGCCAATCAAAATGCCGATGAAGAGGGTCGGATCAGAAATTGTGATCGCGGCGGCGATCTTTTGGTAGACATCCATAGCGATATGTTCGGCTTCGCCCTTGCCCCCCGAGCCGACCGAAACGATGAAGCTATTGAACAACGACACGGCCGCGATCACGGCCGAACCGATCGCAATGCCTTTGGTGATCGCCTTGGTCGTATTGCCGACGGCGTCCAAGTCGGACAGCGTTTGGCGAGCGGTTTTATATTGGGCTTCGCCCATTTCTTCTTTGTCGTAGCCCATTTCGCCGATGCCATTGGCGTTGTCCGCAACCGGTCCAAAGACGTCCATCGAGATCGTGTTGCCGGTCAGAGTCAACATGCCGATGCCGCACATCGCGACGCCATAGGCCACAAACGTGGCGTTCGTATGCGCATAAACCAGCACGCTGGCTAAAATCGCGGCGGCGATAATGAGCACCGCCGCCACGGTACTCTCATAGCCCACGGCAAAGCCCTGGATAATGTTGGTCGCGTGTCCCGTCTGACAACTCTTGGTCAAACTTCGGACCGGGCCGTATTCCGTGCCGGTGTAGTATTCCGTGCACTTGTTCAAGAACACGGCCAGCACAATGCCGATCAAACAGGTCCACGCCGGCCGCATGTCGAGCGTCGCCACCCCAAAATTGGCCCAGACAGGCAGATTGGTGACATATTTCTGAATTTCTTCGTAGCCGGGATAGGTCGCCGGATCGAACCGCAAATAGAAGTAGCCCAGCAGCAAGAAGCCGATAATGCTCAGAATTGAGCCGAGGATAAAGCCCTTGTTGACCGACTTCATCGCTTCGCCGGCGGTCCCTTTATCTCCGGCCCGCACGCTGTAGGTGCTGATGATGCTGGCGACGACGCCAATCGCCCGCACGAGCAACGGGAAGATCACCCCTTTGTGGCCAAAGCTTTGAATGCCGAGAATCATGGCCGCCACGATCGTGACTTCGTAGCTTTCAAAAATGTCGGCGGCCATGCCGGCGCAATCGCCGACGTTATCGCCGACATTGTCGGCAATCGTCGCGGCATTGCGCGGATCATCCTCAGGAATTCCCGCTTCGAGCTTGCCGACGAGGTCCGCGCCGACGTCGGCCGCTTTGGTGTAAATGCCGCCGCCGACCCGCATGAACAGCGCCAAGAGGGTGCCGCCGAAGCCGAAGCCGAGGAGCGCCTCGTACGCGTTTTCACCGTACATCAGGAAAATGATCGAGCCGCCGAGCAGTCCCAAGCCATCGGTCAACATGCCGGTGATCGTGCCCGTGCGATAGCCCAGTTGCAGGGCCTGGCCGAAACTCGTCCGAGCGGCGGCGGCCACGCGCAAGTTGCCGATGGTTGCCAACCGCATGCCGATGAAGCCGACGGTGGCGGAAAAAGTCGAACCGACCAAAAAGGCGATGGCGCGACCCCAGGCGATCTTGGCCGCATCTCCGTTGGCAATCGTTTCGGGCGTCGCCGAGGACGCAGCCGCAAAATAGAGGGCGATTGTGATCAGAACAATCAGCACGCCCACCACGCGAAATTGGCGGAAAAGATACGCGTCGGCCCCTTCGCGAATCGCCTTGGCGATTTCTTGCATCTTCGACGTGCCTTGCGAGGCTCCCTTGACTTGGCCGACCAGCATCAAGGCGTAGCCGAGGCCCGCCAAGGCGACGACCACATTCGCGATCAGAGCGGCCCGCTCGTAGGGCGCGTATTTATTGCTAGTGAGCGGTTCCCAAAATGTGATTTTGCCGGGGGTCGCGACGCCGTCGGCACCGACCACCATTTCTGGCCGCAACTGCATCCAGCCGGCCGCCCCGAGCGTCCCCAGCAGGATGAGGATGAGCCACGCCACCGGCAGCTTCTGAGTCAACTTCGTCATGATTCCTGGTGCTCCTCGACTTCCGTGAAAAAAGCGTTTCCAACCAATGACTTACCGATTCTAGATTGCAGGCAAGCTAACTTTTCCTTTGCAAATTTACAACCCCTTTTATGCGTTCGCGGACTGGCGCTGGCCCGCATCGTGGCCGCCCTATCGAACCGCGCGCCGGGCGTCGTCAAGCGATGCAGCAACTCTGCCGGAGGAGCGCCGTGCGCGGCCGGAAATAAATTGGCCAAAGCGGCCCGCGAACGTCGGCGCGTAAGCCAATCGCGGTCCAACTCTAGCTTGACGCCTAGCCACCGATTGCCTGGGCCACATACGCGCCTTCTGATAAATGGCGGCAAATGAGCGAATTCCTGTCACGAATTGGACAAAGACCGCGAGATTTGTTGTAATAGAAGTCCTGCCTTCCTCGTCCTGCCCCTGCCTTGCGAGAGTTCAACCTTGATGGCCGCGCCGCGTCGAACTCGCCTGTTGGTTCTGGTTGCCCTCAGCGTGCTAGGCGTCGGCTGGCTCGGGTTGAGTCTGGTGCTTCCACGGCCTGTTGTGGCGGGCGAAGAATCGCCGGCGGCGATCTCGGCCGCCTACCACCGGCAGATCGAGCCGCTGCTCAAGAAGTACTGCGGCGACTGCCACACCGGTGCGAAGGTCGAAGGCAAATTTTCGCTCGAGCCGTTGCACGAGGACAAGACCCGCGAATCGAGCCGGATCGCCTGGGCGAAAATGCTCCGCAAGCTGCGGACGCATGAAATGCCTCCCAAGGACAGCGACGCTCCACAACCTGCCGAGCGCGACCAATTGCAGAATTGGCTCGTCGCGCAGATTAAACAGATCGACGCCACGACGCCGCTTGATCCGGGCCATGTGACCATGCGCCGGCTCAATCGGTCGGAGTACAACAACACGATTCGAGATCTGGTGGGGGTCGACTTCAAGCCGGCCGACGATTTTCCGCAGGACGATGTTGGGTACGGCTTTGACAACATCGGCGATGTGCTCTGGCTGCCCCCTATTCTGTTGGAAAAGTATCTCGCCGCCGCCGAGCATATTCTCGATCAGGCGATCGTCGTTCCGCCGGACAAGACCAAGATGGTGGTGAAACGGCACGACGCCGAGAAGTTTGGCAAGAAGCAAGGGGCGAATCATGTCGAAGCCGATCGCCATTGCTATGCGTTCGTGACGGAAGGCGAAATCTCGGCGCGCGAGACGTTTCCCAAAGAGGACGAGTATCTGGTCCGGATTCGCGGGTTTGGCGATCAGGCCGGTAACGAACCGTGCAAACTGAGCTTTCGTGTTGACGGCAAAGAGCTCAAAGTCTTTGAGTTCAAGAACAAGAAGCCGCGCACGATCGAGCAAAAACTAAAATTGCCGGAGGGGGCGCACACCATCAGTCTCGCGTTCGTCAACGACTTTTACGACGAAAAGGTGAAAGACCCTGAAGCGCGCGATCGCAATTTATATGTGAACTACCTCGAATTCGAAGGCAAATTCACGCCGCCGGAAGTGCCCGAATCGGCCGCTGAGAAGAAGATCATGATCGCGCGGCCCAGCGGGCCGGGCGACAAACCGGAGGCCGCGCGCAAGATCATCCAGAATTTCGCGAATCGGGCCTTTCGCCGCACGGCGACGAAGGTCGAGATCGACCGGCTGATGAAGGTTTGGAACGTGGCCGACCGCGGCGGCGAGCCCTTTGAGCGTTCGATTCAGATCGCGCTGCAAGCGGCGCTGATTTCGCCGCAGTTTTTGTTTCGCGTTGAATTGGATGGTCCGGTCGCTCCCGGCGCGGCGCCCACAACTCGCCCGCTGAACGATTTTGAACTTGCCTCGCGGCTGTCGTATTTTATCTGGAGCAGCATGCCCGACGACGAGTTGCTCTCGTTGGCCTTTCGTCAGCAATTGCGGCCGAACTTGGAAGCGCAAGTGCGGCGGATGCTGAAGGATCCCAAGTCGCAGGCGCTGGTTGACAACTTCGCGGGGCAGTGGCTGCAAACGCGGCGGGTCGCTTCGCTGCAACCCGACCCCAAGCGGTTTCCTTCGTTCGACCCGGCGCTGCGCGACGCCATGCGCAAAGAGACCGAGTTGTACTTCACTTCGATTATGCGCGAAGACCGCAGCGTGCTCGAGTTCTTGGACTCCGATTGGACGTTCGTCAACGAGCGGCTCGCGAAACATTATGGCTTGTCGGGCGTGAAAGGCTCCGAGTTCCGCCGGGTGACGCTGCCGGCGGACAATCCGCGCGGAGGCATCTTGACCCAGGCCAGCGTTCTGGCGGTGACGTCCAATCCGACGCGGACCTCGCCGGTTAAACGCGGAAAATGGGTGCTTGAGAATTTGCTCGGAACTCCGCCCCCGCCGCCGCCGGAAATGTTCACCCTTCCGGACGAGAAGGGGGGCGCTTTGCATGGGACTTTGCGGCAGCAGATGGAGCAGCATCGGGCGAATCCGAGCTGCGCTTCATGCCACGCACAACTCGACCCGCCCGGCTTCGGTTTGGAGAATTTTGACGCGATTGGGGCCTTCCGTACCAAAGATAACGGGACCGACATCGATCCTTCCGGAGAATTACCCGGAAATCGAACTTTTAAGGGGCCCAAAGAGCTCAAAGGATTGTTAAAAGAACAGTCGGACTTGTTTTGCCACTGTTTGGCGGAGAAAATGTTAATCTATGCGTTGGGGCGCGGGACGGAAGACAGCGATGCCCGCTCGCTGGACCGGCTAGTCGTAGCGTTGAAACAGAATAACTACAAGTTTTCGTCGCTGGTGATCGAAATTGCCAAAAGCGAGCCCTTTCAACTGAAACGCGAAATAGGAACGAAACCATGAGCATCGTCACGAGAATCTCGCGTCGCACCGTCCTGCGTGGCTTGGGAGCGACGATGGCGCTGCCGTTCCTCGACATTATGGCCGTTCGTTCCGCCCGGGCCGCGGCGGGGGGTTCGCCGAAGTCGCCAAACCGGATGGCCTTTTTCTATATTCCAAACGGCGTCCACATGCCTAACTGGACCCCGGAAAAGGAAGGAACCGACTTTACCCTGCCGCCGACCTTGGCGGCTCTCGAGCCGTATCGAGATCAATTGCTCGTGCTCTCCGGCCTGAGCCAACACCATGCCTTTGCCAATGGCGATGGGCCGGGCGATCACGCCCGCGCGATGGCAACCTATCTGACGGGCATGCAAGCCAAGAAGACTTCCGGCGCGGATATTCATGTCGGCGTTTCGGTCGATCAAATCGCCTCACAGCGGCTCAGCGCGATTACGCGGTTCGGCTCGCTCGAACTGGGATGCGATCCCGGCAGGCAGTCGGGCGAGTGCGACTCGGGCTATAGCTGCGCCTATTCAACCAACATGGCTTGGAAGGATGCTTCGACGCCGATCGCGAAAGAAATTAATCCGCATGCGGTGTTCGAGCGGCTCTTCGGCAGCGGCGACCCGGCGGCTCAAGCGCGGCAGAAATATCGGACCAGCGTCCTCGACTACGTGATGGACGATGCCAACGACCTGCGCCTCAAGCTCGGTTCGTCGGACCGCCGCAAATTGGATGAGTATATGACCGCGGTCCGCGAGGTGGAAACGCGGCTCAAGCACATGCAGGACAGCAAGAACTCGGAAATCGTGAAGAACACGCACGTCCCCGACGGCATTCCGCATGACTTTGCCGAGCAGATCCGCCTGATGGGCGACATGCTCGTGCTCGCGTTCCAAACGGACATGACCCGGGTTTGCACGTTTGTGATCCAAAACGAAGGCAGCAACAAGAGTTATCGTTTTATTGACGTGCCCGAGGGGCACCACGACCTTTCGCATCACGAGCGGAAGCCTGAAAAGCAAGCCAAGCTGGCCAAAATCAACCGTTTCCACATGGACCAGTTCGCGTACATCGTGGGCAAGCTAAAAGGGATCAACGATGGCGACGGGACGCTGCTCGACCATTGCATGCTCAGCTACGGCAGCGGCATCGGCGACGGCAACCGCCACAACCACAACGATCTGCCGACGATCGTGGTCGGCAGCGGCAGCGGCACTCTGAAAACGGGCCGCCACGTCACCTATGAGAAGGACACGCCGCTCAACAATTTGTGGCTCTCGCTGCTTGACCGGATGGACGCCAAGACGGACCACTTCGGCGACAGCACCGGACGGTTGAAGAAGCTCGACGGCTGAGCGCCGCGGCGATCTTTGCTTGAGTCCTGGGCCCTTTTTCCCCGCCGCAAATCGCGCAGTCGCCGCCGCGCGCTCGGCTCGGGGGGCGGCCTCGATTCGCCGGGCGAGCTTTAGAATGTTTGCCTTCGCCGCAGTCTGACGGTACAACAAAAGCCGCTTGCTTTTCTTGTTCCTCCTGTCTATTTCGAGGAGACCGTCATGTCGCCCACACGCTCTGGGGGCCGCTTCTGGCTGGTCGGTATTTGCGTTTTGCTAAGCACACTCGGGCTGCCGGCACTGGCGGCTCGGCCTGCGGCCTCGACTGCCAATCCTACTGCGGCGCCTGCCGTCGATCTGACCGGTGTTCCGGCCGACGCGTTTGGCGTCATCGTGCTGCAACCGCGGCGCTTGATCAGCGCTCCTGAGTTCAAGGACTATCCGGTCGAAATACTCAGCGCCATGAT
>DASRSE010000046.1:0-21100 GCA_035656655.1 Pirellulales bacterium | reverse complement strand
CGGTAAGATTGACAAAATGTTTGTAAATTTTACCAACGAATACGGTCGCCATTGAATTCACCTCCGGGCCAACAGGTTGCTAGCATCGCGATCTCACGCGAGACCACTTTCCCGGAAGCTCCTCCATGCAATAATTGAACCCGCGATCCGACACTCGATTGCCCTGTCGGATGACCGTAGCGCGCGCCAAGGGCCGAAGCGGCTGCCAATCGAACGTGGGGGTTGTCATCCCGCAGCAGGTCCTCCAGCGTCTTTTCCTCTTGGCGTTGCACCTCATAAACATGTTCGAGGGCCCAGCATGCCTGGTGCCGCACCCAAGGATCACTACCAGACAAAGCATTCCGAATTCGAAGGTATGCTTCAAAGTCGTCGGCACAATAATAGTCAGAAGCTACGGAAAGCGCATTTATCTGCAATTCCCTCCGCTCGGACTCGAGCGCTTGTAACCAATATGCACGGCACTTCGTTTTATCAGCGATCAAAATAGCCCGAGCAATTTGGCGTTCCATGCTATCCGTCGAAGACAGACGCAAGACGACCGTGTTGAATTCTGTTACGTCCATTTCGGTCTATCGTGCTGCGGTGTAGATATAAATGGGAACGCGTTTGCTGAATAACATTCCATTCCGAATGTTCAGTTAACCTGATGATCAGCTTAAGTCTCGCTCTGCAATAAAGCGGGCGGGACGCGCGGAACGGCGCGGCTTAGTCTGTTCACTGCCCGGAGCGAGCGGCAGCGGAGCGCTCGGTTGCGACTATTTCGGCCGAGCCGCGCTCCCTTGGCGAAACAGATCGACCCATTCACGATAGCGGCGCGCGATCTCCGCGACGGCGGCCTCGCGCGCGATTTGGTGCGACCGCCACGCGACGAGCGGGTCCCAAAACGTGGTCCGGCCGACCGCGAAACCGACGAAACCCTCGACTGCGGCCGCCGTGCTCAGCCAATCACGCACCTTGGCATCGTCTTCGCCGCGCCCCAGGATGATGCAGCCGACTCGATCGCGCCCGGCGCGGCGCGCCGCCGAGACCAACCGCTGGCAATCTTCGCGCCGGTCGAGCCCCTCGATCTTCCAGACGTCCGGTTCGATGCCGGCGTCTTGCAGTTGGCCGATCGCTTGGACCATGAGGGTCGGCCGTAGTTCCAAGTCATAGCGTTTTGCGTCTCCGCCAACCTGCTGGAGCTGGGCGGGTTCGGCCGGGACGAGCAACTCGAACATGAAACGGCGATCGGCGTTGTGCAAGAAGTCGGAAACTTGCTTGAGCCGCTCGGCTTGCCGCCGATTGAGCGCAGCGTCTCCGCCGGGATTGTAGCGCACCAGGACCTTGCCGAAAGTCGGCTGAAATTGCTCAATGTGCGCGCCGAAATCCGCTCCATATTCAAAGTCAAATTCCTTGTGGCCGCTTTTCTCGATGGGACACGCGGTCATAATCCGCTCTTTTTGGGCGTCGCGCAGAATCTGCGCGCCAAACTGTTCGTCGACCAGAATCGCGGCATGTTCGCGCGGAACGCCTGCCGCCAGCGCGGCTAAGAAGCCATCGTAGATGATCCGCTTAGCCGCGGCGATTTCCGCGGTGTGAGCGGCGTCGAGCTGGCCTTGCCAGCCGAAAAGCTTCGTTTCAAACGACTCGCGATGGTCAAACGGCAACAGATAGAGCGGTTGATCGAATCCGACATTCATGACGCGGTCCCTTTTTGTTGACGATAGCGAGCGATGAGCGCGGTCGTGGAACTGTCGTGTTGAGCCGGGGGGGGCTCGGCGCTTTCCAATTCAGGAATGATTCGCTGCGCCAGAACCTTGCCCAATTCAACTCCCCATTGGTCAAACGAATCGATCCGCCAGATCACCCCTTGCACGAACACGGCGTGTTCATAGAGGGCGAGCAACTTGCCCAGCGCGGCGGGCGTGAGCTTCGGCAGCAGAATTGTGTTGGACGGGCGGTTCCCCTCGAAGGTCCGATGGGGCGCCAGCCAGTCAGGAGTGCCGGCGGCTTGAACTTCGGCCGTGGTCTTGCCGAAGGCGAGCGCTTCGGCTTGCGCGAAGACATTCGCCAAGAGCAAATCATGATGGCGGCCAAGCGGGTTCAGCGCCTGCGAAAAGGCGATGAAGTCGCACGGGATCAGCTTGGTTCCTTGATGGATTAGTTGGTAGAACGAGTGTTGGCCGTTCGTGCCTGGCTCGCCCCAATAGATCGGTCCGGTTTCGTAATCGACCGTCGCCCCGTCGAGCGTGACGTGCTTGCCATTGCTTTCCATGGTCAACTGTTGCAGATAGGCCGGAAACCGCTTCAGATACTGTTCATAGGGCAAGACAGCGACCGTCTGCGCCCCAAAAAAGTTGTTGTACCAAATGCCCAGCAGCGCCAGCAGGACAGGCAAGTTTTCCGCCAGCGGCGCGGTGCGAAAGTGCTCGTCCAGTTCGTGGCAGCCGGCCAAAAACTCGCGGAACAGGGCCGGACCGATCGCAATCATCGTCGACAAGCCAATCGCCGAGTCCATCGAATAGCGCCCGCCGACCCAGTCCCAGAACTCGAACATATTGGCGGTATCAATGCCAAATTTTTCGACTTCCGCCGCGTTGGTCGAGACCGCGACAAAATGCTTCGCCACGGCCGCATGGTGCTTCAAGGTTTGCAGGGCCCAGACCCGCGCGGAGTGTGCATTGGTCATCGTCTCGAGGGTCGTGAACGTCTTCGACGAGACAATGAACAGGGTTTCTTCGGCGTTCAGATCGCGGACCGCTTCGACAAAGTCGGTGCCGTCAACATTCGAGACAAAGCGAAACGTCAAATCGCGCTGGCTATAGTGCTTGAGCGCCTCGTATGCCATGACCGGGCCCAGATCGGAGCCGCCGATTCCGATATTCACGATGTTGCGAATCGGCTTGCCCGTGTGGCCTGTCCAACTGCCACTGCGGATTTTGTCGGCAAAGGCGGCCATCTTATCGAGGACGGCATGGACTTGGGGGACCACGTTCTGGCCATCGACAAAGATTTTTTGATCGTGCGGCGCGCGCAAGGCGACATGCAGGACCGCGCGTTGTTCGGTGCGGTTGATTTTGTCGCCGCGAAACATGGCCGCAATTTTGTCCTCGAGTCCCGACTCTTCCGCGAGCCGCACGAGCAAGGGAATGGTTTCGGCGGTGATGCGATTCTTGGAATAGTCGAAATAAATCCCGAGCGCTTCGAGGACGAATTTTGTGCCGCGGTTCGGGTCTTGCGAAAACAGATCGCGCAGCTTCAGATCGCGGACTTGCGCGTAGTGCGCCGCGAGCGCCTGCCAAGCCGCCGTTTGCGTCAGTCCAGCCGTGTCGCGGGTCATGGAAGCTCCTGATTCAGTCGAGGGTGAAAGAGATTTGCTCACAGGCAGGACGGGAACCGCATTCATCTGCACTTGGTTTTCTGCTTCCCAGAGGCGAAAGCCGCCGAGAAACGCGTTGCTGTTTTCGCCCAGCGTGCAGTTGGGAGGGAGCTCTTTCAAGCCTTTAACATTGCCGCCGCCGAGCACAACCGAGTCCGGTTCCAAGGCCGCGGTCAAGCGCGCGACCACGTCAGCCACGTAGCGGCGCCACTTTTTTTTGCCGACGCGTAGCAGGCCGCGCTCGCCGACGTAGTCTTCGTACGTCCCCTTGCGATACGGCAGATGCCCGAGCTCCATCGGTTCGACGATGCCGTTGACGATCATCGTCGAGCCGAGCCCCGTGCCCAGTCCGAGAAACAACATTTTGCCGCTCTGGTAGCTCCCGAGCGCTTGCATGGCGGCGTCGTTGATGATTTTGACCGGAACGCCAAAGGCCGCGGCGAAATCATAGCCGACCCAGCCCGGCCCCAGGTTGTGCGGTTCGGCCACTGGCTTGCCGCGGAGAACCGGGCCGGGATAGCCCAGCGAAATCGCGTCGAACTTCCAATCGGCGGCCGCCTCGAGAACTTCAGGGACCAGGGCGGCCGGCGTGAGCGACATGCCGGAATCGAAGCGGCGGGCCGTTGTTTCGCCCGTCGCCATCAGCTTGACATGGGTGCCGCCGACATCGAGAACCAAAACTCGCATTGTAAACGCTCCTAGAAAACGGCCGCTCGATCAAGGTTGCATATCAAGTGAGGGTGCGCGGCGGCGCGCCGTCGCGGGGAAGCAAATCGGACAAATCGCAGCCGAGCAAATCGCCAATCCGCGCGACGGTCAGATCGGCCGGCGGATATTGCTTCAGATTCTCGGGATCGGCCGCATAGTGCCCTTGCCGCGGAAAAACCGTGGTCAAGCGCGCTCCCCAACTAGCTTTGACCGCGGCCAGGATTCGCAATTTATCGTCGATCAGGACGTAATGCTCCGCGGGAAAGGCCGCCTCGACAAAGCGCAGCTCGTGTTCCTTGTGAATATAAATCAGCACGCGGCCAGCCACCGCCCGTTGCAAGCCCGCGCAGCGGACTTTGTGCGGTTGAAAGACGACGTCGCCATCGGACAAGATGGCGACCGAGCCCCACTGTTTCAAATGGTCAATGACCTCGAGGGCTAAGGGGAAGAGCCGCGCCGCGAACGGATATTCCAGCAGAAATTGCGAGACCTCGCCGTAGTCGGCGTCGTGCGGACTTTCAATCCGGCAGCGTTGCAGGGCACCGAGATAGTCGGCGTAGCCCAGTTCGTCGCGCAGCGACTCGAAGATTTTCCAATAGTTTTCTTGCCGTTCGACGCCAAACGAGGCCGTCAAATGCGTTTTCAGATCGGCAACGATCCGATCGTTGTCGAGCAAGGTGTTATCCACATCCAGCAAAAAAACGACCCGCGCCGGTTTCATTGTGGCTCTTCCTCCGGCTCGGGATTGTGCCACCCGCCGGTCGGCGAAAAGGCTTGACTCGCCGCGGGCGGTCCCCAGGTATTCGGTTCGTAAAAGGAGAGGGGCGTGACATTGCCCAGAATCGGATCCACGATCCGCCATGAAGCCTCGACCGAATCTTCGCGGGCGAACAACGTGGGATCGCCATGCGCGGCGTCTCCGAGCAGCCGCTCATACGGCTCCATCTCGTCCGGTGGTTGATAGTGGGCGATCAGTTCGACGTTTTCGCCCACCATCCGTTCGCCGGGCTTTTTTACCCGTGCACCTAGCGCCACGACCGTTTCCGGATTGAGGCGAAAGCGGCAATAGGCGCCGGTTAGCGGCGCGGTTTCATCGAGGACCGGCTGCGGCGAGCCTTTGAAGTGAACCATGACCTCGGTCGCCGTGATGGGCAGACATTTTCCCACTCGGACAAAAAACGGCACGCCGCGCCAGCGATCGTTGTCAATCCAAAAGCGGAGCGCGGCGAATGTTTCGATCTGCGAGTCGGGCGCGATCCCCGGCTCCTGCCGATAGCCGTTGAATTGACCGCGCACCAAATCGGCGGGGGACAGACTGCGAACTGACTCAAGCAGCTTTCCGCGTTCGTCGCGGCGCGCGTCAGGATGCGAGCCGCTGGGGCATTCCATCGCCAGACACGCGACGACCTGCAGCATGTGATTCTGCACCACATCGCGAATGGCGCCGGCCTCTTCGTAAAACTTGCCGCGGCCAGCCACCCCGAAGTGCTCGGCCATGGTGATTTCCACGCTGGCCACGTGCCGATGGTTGAACCCGGCTTCGAGCAGCGGGTTGGCAAAGCGAAAGTACATCAGATTCTGGACCGGCTCTTTGCCAAGGTAATGATCGATCCGAAAAATGGCGTCTTCCGCGAAGAAGCGATGCAGCGTGGCGTTCAACTCTTGCGCCGATTTCAAGTCGCGGCCAAACGGCTTTTCGACTACGACCCGGGCGTTCGTGATCCCGTTCGATTTCGCCAGTCCTTCAGCGACGGTTGTGAACAGACTTGGCGGGATCGCCAGATAATAGAGGGGCCGTTCGCTGTTGGCCAAAACGGTCCGCAGATTCGCGAACGTCTGGGCGTCGGCGTAGTTTCCGTCAACATATTTCAGCAGCCCTTCCAATTTGGCAAAGGCCGCCTCGTCCAAGCCGCCATGCTGGGTCACGCTGTCCTTGGCTCGGGCCTTGAATTGGTCGAGGCTCCAATTCGACCAAGCAACGCCAATCACCGGAATGTTGAGATTCCCGCGCTTGACGGCCGCTTGCAGCGCCGGAAAGATTTTCTTGTAGGCCAAATCGCCGGTCGCCCCAAAAATAACGAGGGCGTCGGAACGCTGCGCAGCCATCCAGCACCTGCTTTCGGTAAGGAGATTACGACTTCTTCTTTTCTTGGTGGCCGCCGAACTGCAACCGCAGCGCGGATAGAATGCGGTCGGCAAAATCGCCTTCGCCGCGCGATTGAAACCGCTCGAACAGCGCCGCGCTCAGCACCGGCACGGGCACCGCCTCGTCGACTGCGGCGGCGATCGTCCACCGCCCTTCGCCGGAATCGGAAACATGGCCCGCAAAATTGCTCAGATCCGGATTTTCCAAAAGCGCGATCGCCGCCAGATCCAACAGCCACGATGAAATCACGCTTCCACGCCGCCAGACTTCCGCAATTTCGGCGAGATTCAAATCGTATTGATACTGCTCGGGATGGCGGAGTGGCGTCGTTTCGGCATCGTCGGACTGCTGGTGTTTGCCGACGTTCGCATGGCGCAGCACATTCAGCCCTTCGGCATAGGCGGCCATCAAGCCGTATTCAATCCCATTGTGAACCATCTTCACGAAATGGCCCGCGCCGCTGGGGCCGCAATGAAGATAGCCATGCTCGGCGGTCCCGCCGACTTTGTCGCGGCCGGGCGTGCGCTCGACGGAATCGCGGCTGGGGGCCAGCGCCGCAAAGATTGGGTCCAGTCGCTCGACGACTTCTTTTTCGCCGCCGATCATTTGGCAATAGCCGCGTTCCGCTCCCCAGACGCCGCCGCTGGTCCCCACATCGACATAGTGCAGCCCCTTTTTTTGCAACTCGGCCTGGCGGCGCAAGTCATCGTGGTAATACGAATTGCCGCCGTCGATCAGAATATCTCCCGCGGCCAGCAAAGGAGTAATCTTGGCGAGGGTGCTATCGACGACCGCCGCCGGAACCATCAGCCAGACGGCGCGCGGCGTGCTCAGCTTTTTGACAAAGTCCTCGAGCGACGTAGCCCCCATCGCCCCCTCTTTTTCCAGCGATTGCACCGCCTCGGCGTGCAAATCGTAGACGATGCATTGATGGCCGGCGCCCAAAAGGCGTTTGACCATGTTCGTGCCCATCCGGCCTAAGCCGATCATTCCCAGTTGCATAGCGAGTTCCTTTCTGCCGAGGATTATAGCGAATGCGAATGGGCGGCGTCAGGCAGGGCGCGCTCGAGAAAACGTGCCAGCGGGTTTCGCCCTCCGGCGGCCAGCGCGAGTCGCTCGCCCCGGATCAACGCTATAATGGCGCTCCCGTTCGCGATTTCGGTTTCAAGGGAGGAAAAACCATGCAGGTTGATCTGGTGCGCATCGAGGCCACAGATGGATTGCGGCTGGACGGCGCTTGGCACGCGCCGCAAGGAGCGAATGCGGGCTCCCGTGCGGATGGCATTGTCTGTCTGCATGGCACCGGCGCGAACTTTTATACCTCCACGGTCTTTCAGCATTTGACGCCCAGCTGGGTTGCCGCCGGCATGCAGGTGGTCTGGGCCAACACCCGCGGACACGACAGCATCTCGACGGCTTATCTCAGCCGTGGGCGCCGCCGCCAAGGCGCGGCGTTTGAACAGTTTCAAGAATCGCCGCATGACCTGGTTGGCTGGGCTCAGTTTTTGAAGAGTCGCGGCTGCGAACGGATCGTCTATGCGGGCCACAGCGCCGGCGCCGTCAAGGCGATCTATGCGGAAGCGGTCCAACCGCAGCCTGAGATCACCGGCTTGCTTGCGATTTCTCCGCCTCGTTTGTCGTACCAACATTTCACGCAATCCGCACAGAAGGGAAATTTTTTGGACGCGTATCGCCGCGCCGAGCTGCTCGTCGCGGCGGGCGAAGGAGATACGTTGCTCGAGGTGACGTTTCCCTTGACGGCCACGATTTCCGCGGCAGGCTATCTGGAAAAATATGGACCGCGCGAAGAGTTCAATATCTTGAATCTCTTGCCGCGCGTGACGCGTCCCCTGCTGTTGACGTATGGCTCGATTGAAGTCGGCCGCGAGATCGCGTTCGAGCACATGCCACAAGAGATTTTACGAGCCGCGCGCGCGGAGCAAGACTTGAGCGTGCACCTCATCGAAGGGGCCGACCATGTCTACAATGGCCGGTACGCGGAATTGGCACGGGCGATTGGACCTTGGCTGCAAGCGAGGGCCTAGAAGCTTCGCCAAAATCCCCAAGCTGACCAGCTTGTGGAACGCCGGCGCTGCTAGCATGGCTCCCCTGCGCAATTCTTCTGGACAGCGAATTCGCTGGGAAATGGGCTCCGAAAGAAGCGGTCAAATCGGAGTAGTCGGAATGGGCAATATCGGATAGATTAGCGCCGCGCTGAAGCTCGGGATAGGCGGTAATCGCGACCGCTACGCGACTCAGGAAGGTTGCGAATGCTCGGCGGTCTGCCGCGAGCAGCGCGGCACCTAGGTTTTTACCACTGGCAAGGAGGCTGGCATGGTTGGCCGGTCGTTACGATTCATTCATTCCGCCGATTGGCACTTAGAGCAGTTGCCAAGTGGACTGACCGAAGTGCCCGATCATTTGCGCGAGCCGCTGGTCGATTGCGCCTTTCGCGCCGCCACGGCGGTCTTCGACGCGGTGATTAGCGAGTCGGCCGATTTCTTGGTCCTCTCGGGCGACATTATCGAACCGCGCGCCGCCGGAGCGCGCGGGCTATTATTCCTGCACGCGCAATTCGAGCGTCTGGCGGAGCGCGGCATACCGGTCTATTGGGCGGGGGGCCGCGCCGATCGGCCAGAGGATTTGGCCGAGTATCTCGCGCCGCCCGAAAACGTGCGCATTTTTCCGCTCGGACGCGTCGGCGAATGCATCTTCAAACGTGACGGTCAGCCGCTCGCGAGAATCTTGGGCTTAAGCCAAGAACGGATCAATGTGCAATCATCCGATTTTCCGCCGGACAGCAGCGGGCTGTTCACGATTGGCGTCGCGCATGGCGATGCTGATGGCGACGATCTCGGCCGTCGCAATTTTCACTACTGGGCCTTGGGCGGCCGCCACGAGCGACAGAACTTGGCCGGCGCGCACGCCACGGCACACTATCCGGGCACGCCGCAAGGCCGCTGCGCTGCCGAGGAAGGTCAGCACGGTTGCACGCTCGTGCAACTGGATGACCATGGCCAAGCGCGCACCAGCCTGCTCGGCGCCGACGCCGTCCGCTGGACGACGGAGCATCTGGAGTTGACGACCAATTTGACGGCGGAGGAACTTCTGCAGCGGCTCGCCGAGCGCACGCAGCAGTTGCTGACCGCCGGCGCCGGCGCGACACAACTGATCTCGTGGCGGGTGACCGGCCACGGCCCCGTGGTCGGTAAGCTGCGCCATGGCACGCTGGCGAGCGAGATGGTGCGCGATCTGCGGCTCCAATTTGGACAGCGCCCTAGCCCGGCCTGGACAATCGATTTGACGGTCGAATCTTCCAATATTTGGCCCGAATCGTGGTACGAGCAAGAAAGCATCCGCGGCGGCTTTCTCCGCACCTGGCGGCGGACTCAGAGCCAACCGCACGAGTTGCCCGAATGGAATCGCTATCTCCCCGAAAAACTTCCCGTCGGCACGCGCTTGTCGCAATTGGAGCTGACCGACGAAGAGCAGTTGCAGCGCGTGTTGCGCCAAGCGGCCGCTTTGGGAGTGGATTTGCTTAGTGGAGAGGAAACACGGACGTGAAAATAACCGACTTGCAGATTGACGGATTCGGCGTCTGGTCAGGCTTAAACCTGAACAGCTTTGCGCCGGACATTACCGTATTCTATGGCCCGAATGAAGCGGGCAAATCGACTTTGCTGCAATTTGTGCGGTCGGTTTGTTTCGGCTATTCGCCGGAACGCCGCCGCTTCTTGCCGCCGGTGCATGGCGGCCGCGCGGGCGGGGCGCTGACGATTGCCGCGGCGCATGGCCAATTTCAAGTCAGCCGTCACGAGGACGATCCGTTCGCGGCGACTCCACACGGCACGCTCCGCGTCACCGCGCCGGACGGCAGCGCCCAAACCGACGCCTTTTGGCGCGCCCTGTTGTCAGGGATCGACGAACCGACGTTCAACAACGTGTTTGCCGTCGGCTTGCGCGATGTGCAGGAGTTGAACACGCTCAGCGACACCGATGCCGCGCAATATCTCTACGATATTTCCGCCGGCCGCGATCGCGTCTCGTTGGCCGAAGTGCTCCGCGAGCTGGAGACGTCGCGGGTTCGGTTGATGGGCGGAACGGCCGAAAAGCCCGCCTTGATTGCCGAGCTATCGCAGCAGCGCGACCGCTTGCAAAGCGAAATCGAAGACTTCGCCGGCCGCGCTCCGCGCCTCGGGCGGCTAGCGGCGCAAGCCAACGGCTTAAAGGCGGAATGCGAGCAAATCGAAGCCGAGATCGGTCGCTTGCAGCAACAATTGCGAATCTACGATCTGGCCGGCTCGCTCCGTCCCAAATGGATCGAGCGGCAAGGAATCGAGCAGCAACTGGAGGCGCTCGGGCCCGTTGAGGCCTTACCGGCTGATCTGCTCGCGAAGCTCGATCGTTTGCACTTCCGCTTGAAAAAACGGTTGAAGCGGCATGCCCGCCTGGTGGGCGAATTGCGGATTGCCCAAGGCGAATCGTCCGCGATCAAGATCGACGAGGCGCTGATCAAGCAGGCCCCGCGGATTGAAGTTTTGGCCGAGCAGATTCCGTTCACGCAGGCGCTGGAGAAGCAAATCACCACGCTCGAAGAGGAATTAGACGAACTCGAGCATCGGCATCACGCGCGTAAGCAGCAGTTGGGCGTTTCGTCGCATGCTCCCACCGCGACGGCGGCCCTCTTGGCCGCGGCTTCGTCGATCGCGACTTCCGGCAGCGCTGCCAGCAGCGCTCAAGCCTCGAACGCGCTGGGCCTGCGCGCCGGCTGGTCGTACTTCAGCCCGACTGCAGCACGGCTGCGCGACGCGCGGCGCCGCCACCAAGAAGCGCAAGAGGAGTTGGGACGGCATAAAGATAAAGCGACCGAAGTCAAAACGCAGGTGAGCTCCAAGCTCGGGACGCGTTCTCCCGCCGACATTACCAGCGAACTGGAAAAAACAGGCACCCTGGTTACCCAGCTCCGCCGCCGTATTCAACTCGACGACAATCTCAAACAACTCGGCTTACAAAAATCCGAACTCGATAACCACGTCGAAGCGGCCCTCGAAGAAATTCTCCTCCCGCCGCAAGTGCTGTTTGGACTCGGCGGATTGTTTGTCTTCGGCGTCGTCTTGATTCTCGCCGGCTTGTTTTTCCCCGCCTCGTTGACCGGCCGCGTCGGCTGGTGGTTGGCTCTGCTGGGGTTGGCGGGAACGGCCATTTCTGGCACGATCAAATGGTTCTTCGAGCATAAAGCCGACCATCACGTCGACAACTGCTCGCGGCAATTGGAGACCTTGAACGAGCAGATTCAAGAAGCCGAAACCGAACGCGACCAGCTCGACGCGCAATTGCCCAAGGGAGGCGGCGCGCTCGCCGCACGGCTTCAAACCGCCGAGGCGCAGCTCTCAAGTCTGCAAGAATTGCTCCCCTTGCACTCCCATAAGGAATCGACCGAGCACCATGCTCGCTCCGTCGAAGATCAGGCGCGGCGGGCCGCGGAGGAATATCACAAGACCAAGCAGCGCTGGCGAAAACTATTGCGGGCCGCCGGGCTTGAAGAAGGGCTGTCTCCGGCCGATGTGGCCCAGCGGACGCGCGAAGAAGAGCAGCGGGCCCACTCGCACCAGCAGCAACAATTGGCCACCGAACGCGAGCAGCAGAAACAAGCGCTCGAGCACGCCGCCAAACGAGAACATCTCTCCGGCGTCGAACAGCTCATTCAGACAAAACGCGAGGAGATTGGCAACCGCCGCCGCGAGCACGAGGCCGTGACCGCCCGGATCAAGCAGCTACTCAGCGATGCGGGCTTGCTCGCCGGCAGCCGCCATCCATTCGAGCAATTGGTGCAACTCCGCCGCGATGTCGATGAGCAGCGCGCCCTGCTGGCGCGGCGCCGCGCGCTTCACCGCCGCCGCAAGGCGCTCCGGCAAGACGTGGCAAAAATGGCCACGCAAATCAAGCGGCTCCGCCATGTGCGAGGCAAATTGCTCAAGGAGTCCGGGGTCAAGAACATTGCCGAGGTGCGCCGCCGCACCGCCAACTTCAACCGCTTTGAACAGTTGCGCAAACAGCGCGATCTGTTGACCTTGGATATTGCCAACGCCTTGGCGGGCGCCTTTCCCGAGGCGGCTCTGCACGAACATCTCGATGCCAATCCGCAGACGTTTGAAGCGCGGCGGACCGAAGGCGCGCAGCGGCTGGAGGCGGCACAGCAGCGGTTTGCGGCCTTGTTGCAGCAGCGTGGCGAGCTCGCCGCGCAATCGCGCACGCTCCTAGAAGACCGCCGGTTACAGAACCAGCAATTGGAATTGTCTTGCATCGAGAAAAAACTGAGCGACGCGATCGAGCGCTGGCAAGTTCTCGCCACGACGACCGGCCTGTTGGAGCACACCCGCCGCGAGTTCGAGACGGAACGGCAACCGGAAACCTTGCGCGAGGCGTCCGACTATTTCGAGCGATTGACCGAAGGCCGCTATCGGCGCGTCTGGACGCCGCTGGGCGAGCCCATCTTGCGCGTGGACGATAGCGAAGGGCACACGCTGCCGGTGGAAAAGCTCAGTTGCGGCACGCGCGAGCAATTGTTTTTGAGCCTGCGCTTGGCGCTGGCGGCGCTCTACTCGCGCCGCGGAGCCAATTTGCCCTTGGTGCTCGATGACGTGCTGGTGAACTACGACACCCATCGCGCTCGAGCCGCCGCTCAGGTCCTCAAAGACTTCGCCGCCAAGGGACATCAGCTCCTCGTCTTCACATGCCACGAACACATTCTCGACTTGTTTGCCGAGTTAGGCGTCGACGCGCGCTACTTGCCGATCAATGGCAACGCCGAGCGCAACGGGCTGGCCGATCGAACGATCGCGCCGGTGGCCGCGCCGAAAAGGCGAGGCAAGAAAGAACGCGCGCTGAAGCGCGAGCCGCAGCCACCGCAACCCGAGTTGGAGTTGGCGGCCGATGAGCCGCTCGAACCGGCGCCGCCGGTCGAGCCCGCTCGCCCGCATCCACCCGCGCCGGTCGCGCCGGCCGTGCAGCCGATCGTACGGGTCGAGCGGTTGCAGCCGGCCCATGTCCCCGCCCCGTTCGCCGTGGCGGCCGGGCCATCGCCGCGGAAAATGGAGCCTGCACGGCGTGCCCCCGTTCCGCCGCGCCGCCGGATCGATCCGCCCCAGGAGCGCTCCGCCTTATACTTGCAGCGGGCGAAGTGGTCGGCGGAAGAGTTTGACGGCGAGCTCGAAGACTGGGTGGCCGTTCGCGGCCGGGTCGAGGAACAGCCGGTCCGGCCGGTCGTCGCGCCGCCAACCGCCAGCGTCATTGCTGTCCGCCAAGGATTTGCCCCGGAAATCGTGGTGGAGAAGAAAGAAATTGCCGCTCCGGGTAGAATGACGGGTGTTTCGGTCACTCCGCTGGCCGACGACGATTATTTTGGCATTGCCTAGCAGTAGCAGGCCCCCCACGCCCTCGGCGGACTATTAATCCCGGTAATCCGCGCAGCCTTTGCCGTTTATTCCGCCCTTGCCGACTGGGTAGAAAAACACGAAAATAAACCATGGCAATCCGTCTCGGCTGCGAGCCGAGCGCTCTCTCGCCCACCCCAGCTTCCTACCATGAGCAGCGTTGAAGACGACCAGTTAGACAATCTCATTAGTCTTCCCTTTATCGAGGGTTTGTTTGACGAATATCAGCGGGATCCGGATTCGGTGCCGGAGGATTGGCGCAGCTATTTCGAGAACTTAGAGCACGCGCAACCCGAGCAGGCGCCTGAACCGCAGGACCGTGAACCCCAGGACCGTGAACCCCAGGACAATGGCCATCTGTCCGGCAACGGCCACGCGCAGCGCTCCGAGAACGGCGCGGGCCATCATCCGGGCAATGGTCATGCGGCGTCTCGGCTGGGCCCCTCGTTTGCCACCTGGAGCATTTTCAATCCGCCGACGCCGATTGCGGTGTCGCCGGCGCCGCGCGTCGCCCATCTGGAGCAGACGGCTTCGCCCTCGATGAGCATGGCGATGCTCCAAGATCGCGTCGACCAGATCGTGCGCGCCTTTCGCGTCCGCGGCCACATGATGGCCCAGCTCGATCCGCTGGGCACTCCGCGCCCGCCGATTGCCGAACTCGATCCGTCGCGGTACGGATTTTCCGAAGCAGACCTGGATCGCACTTTCTCGACCGATACGATCGAGGGGGCCGAAACGCTGACGCTGCGGGCGATCATCGAGCGGATGCGGAATACGTATTGCCGCGAAATCGGCGTGCAGTTCATGCACATGGACGACTTGGCGGTGCGTCAATGGCTGCAAGACCGGATGGAGCGCACCGAGAATCGCTTGCAGCTAAAGCGCCAAGAGCAATTGCGAATCCTGGTCCGCCTGACCGACGCGGTCATTTTCGAAGAGTTTTTGCAAAAGAAGTTTCTCGGCTCCAAAAGCTTCTCGCTCGAAGGGGCGGAAAGTCTGATCCCGCTCTTGGAAATGTCGATCGAAAAGGCGGGCGAGCAAGGCATCGAAGAGATCGTCTTGGCCATGGCGCACCGCGGCCGTTTGAATGTGCTGGCCAATATCATGGGCAAGAGCCCGCAGGAGATTTTCCGCGAATTTGCGGACCTTGATCCGGAACTGCACCTCGGCCGCGGCGACGTGAAGTATCACCTCGGCTACAGCAGCGATTGGATCACGACCGCCGGCCGCAAAATCCACCTTTCGCTCTGCTTCAACCCGAGCCATTTAGAGTACGTCAATCCGGTCGCGCTCGGGCGGCTGCGCGCGAAACAAGATCGCCATGAGGACTACAAGCGCAAGCGCGGGCTGTCGCTGTTGATTCACGGAGATGCGGCCTTTGCCGGCGAAGGAATCGTGCCGGAGACGATGAATCTGAGCGAGCTCGAGGGCTATCGGACCGGCGGAACGGTCCACATCGTCGTGAACAATCAGGTCGGCTTCACCACCTCGCCGCGCGACGCGCGGTCGACCCGTTATGCGACCGACGTGGCCAAGATGCTGCAGATCCCGATTTTCCACGTGAACGGCGAAAATCCGGAAGCGGTTGCGCAAGTGGTTCGCCTGGCAATGGAATTTCGCGACACGTTTCAGCGCGACGTCGTGATCGACATGTACTGCTACCGCCGCCGCGGCCACAACGAAGGGGACGAACCCTCGTTCACCCAGCCGAAAATGTATCGCGTGATCGAGCGGCACAAGAGCGTCCGCGACGCCTATTTGGAAAATCTGCTCAAGGCGGGCGGAATCACCCAAGAAGAAGCCGACAAAATCGCCACGCGGCAACGCGAAAAGCTTGAGCAAGAACTGTCGGTAGCCAAAAGCGACAAGTATCAGCCGCACAATGAAACGCCCGCCCGGTTCTGGAGCGGGTGGCAGGGAGGCCCCGAGAGCGACATCGAAGAGGTGCAGTTTCGCGTGTCGAAATCGCGGCTCTCAGAGTTACTGGAGATTCAAACGAAGCTGCCCGAGGGCTTCACCCCTCATCCGAAGATCGAGCGGTTGCTCGAGCAGCGGCGAGAAATGGCCGCCGGCAAGCGCGGAATCGACTGGGCGGTGGGCGAATCGCTCGCCTTTGCGACGTTGCTGACCGAGGGGCTGCGCATCCGCCTGACCGGTCAAGATTGTCAGCGCGGCACGTTTAGCCATCGCCATGCGGTGCTGCACGATTATCAAAACGACAGCGAGTACATGCCGCTAGCCCATCTTGAACCGAGCCAAGGGCCGATCGAGATTTTCAACAGCCCGCTGTCGGAGTCGGCCGTGCTGGGCTTTGAATATGGCTACTCGCTCGACACGCCGGAGGGACTCGTCATTTGGGAGGCCCAATTCGGCGACTTTTGCAACGTCGCCCAGGTGGTGATCGATCAATTCATCGCCAGCGGCGAGGATAAATGGCGCCGTCTAAGCGGGATTACGCTGCTCTTGCCCCATGGATTTGAAGGGATGGGGCCTGAGCACTCCAGCGCCCGGCTGGAGCGGTTTTTGTCACTGTCAGCGTCGGACAACATCCAGATCGTGAATCTGACCACGCCGGCTCAGTACTTTCATTGTCTCCGACGCCAAGTGCTCCGCAGTTGGCGCAAACCGCTGGTCATCATGTCGCCCAAGAGCCTGCTCCGCCATCCGAAGGCGGTCTCGACGCTTGAAGAATGCGCCAATGGCCGGTTCCAACGAGTCATTCCGGACGTCGAGCCGAAACGGGCCGAGGTCGATCGCGTCCTCATTTGCTGCGGCAAAATCTACTACGAGCTCGAACAACAGCGTGAAGAGCTCGAGCGGGACGATGTCGCCATTATTCGGCTAGAGCAGTTGTACCCGATGCCGAAGGAATCGCTGCGGGCGGCCTTGGCGCCCTACCCTGATGGCACGCCCGTCTTCTGGGTGCAAGAAGAGCCGGAAAACATGGGGGCCTGGCGAAATCTCCGCTATAACCTGGGCGACCGGCTGTTTGATCGGCTGCCATTTTCCGGCATCTTTCGCCGGGCGGCGGCGAGTCCGGCGACCGGTTCAGGCAGCAGCCACAAACTCGAACAACGGCAATTGCTGATTAAAGCGTTCGGCGGCGTTTAGGGACTTGCCGAACGGTTCACACTTCAGGACAATCGGGGGCTGAACCGGCGGTCTCCGCGCGATTTGCCGGCGTTGCTTCGCTTGCTCGCCGCGCGGAGGTTGGCCGCGGCAGGCCAGAACCCTCTCGCAATGGCAACCCCTTAGCGAATCAGCGGCAATTCCTGGCGCTCAACAGAAAAGGTCGGCGTATTTCATGGCGATTGAATTGAAGGTCCCGCAGGTCGGTGAATCGATCACGGAAGTGCAGATCGGCGCGTGGCTCAAGCAGCCCGGCGAGCGCGCAGAAAAAGACGAGCCGATCGTCGAGATCGAATCGGACAAGGCCACGGTCGAGTTGCCCGCGCCGGTGTCGGGCGTGATCGCGCAGATTTTGAAGAAGCGCGGCGAGACGGCGGCCGTGGGCGAAACGATTGGCCTGCTGGAGGAAGGCGCCGCGGTCGGCGGCTCCAACGGCGCGACGGCGCCGGCCCCTGCTCCGCAGAAAGAAGCGGCAATCCAGAAGAAGACCGCGGCGCAAACAGAAACGGCTCCGCCAGCGGCCGCGCCGGCACCGCGCGAGACGCGGCCCGTCGCGAATCCGCCGCGGCCGGCGCCGCTTGCCGAGCGGCCTGCGCCCAAGACCGCTCCGCTGACGGTCGCGGAAAAGCCGCCGACCGCGCCGGCGGTCAAGCCGACCAAGCCCGCGCCCGCTCCGCGGCCGATGCTGCTTTCCACGGCGGCGGGCCGCGAGGAAGAAATCATCCCGATGACGATGATCCGCCGCAAAATCGCCTCGCGGCTGGTCGAGGCGCAGCAGAATGCCGCCTTGTTGACGACGTTCAATGAAGTTGACATGACCGCGGTGATCCATCTTCGCAAAGAACAAGGAAATGTCTTTCAAGAAATGTATGGCGTGAAGCTCGGCTTCATGTCGTTTTTTGTCAAGGCGACGATCGAAGCCTTGAAGATGTTCCCGCAGATCAACGCGGAAATTCGCGGCGACAACATCGTCTACCGCAATTATTACGACATCGGCATCGCGGTCGGCGGCGGCAAGGGGCTGGTCGTGCCGGTCGTCCGCAATGCCGAGCGCATGAGTTTTGCCGAGATCGAGATTGCGATCAATGATCTGGCCGCGCGCGCTCGCGACAACAAGCTGAAAATCGAGGAGCTGGAAGGAGGGACGTTCACCATCAGCAATGGCGGCGTTTACGGCTCACTGCTATCGACGCCGATCATCAACCCGCCGCAAAGCGGCATTCTCGGCTTGCATGCGATCCAAGATCGCCCGGTGGCCCGCGACGGCAACGTCGTGATTCGCTCGATGATGTATTTAGCGCTGACGTATGATCACCGGATTGTCGATGGGCGCGAAGCGGTGACCTTTCTCCGCCGCATCAAGGAGATCATCGAGAACCCGTTGCGGATGCTGCTCGAGGTCTAATGGATCCGCGCTTGGCGGCGCGATTTGAATCGGTCCGATTCAACTCGCGAATTCGACAAGCCGCGTCACTTTGCGCTCGGCGGCGCCCCGTCGAGTTTCCGCTGCATGCGCGTCAAAAAATGATGCGGAAATTGCAGCCGGCCGTTGAGTTGGCGCGCCAGCGCCAAGATTTTTTGCCGCTGCTCAGGAACGCATTGCTGCGCCACGGCCGTCAGCACAATCGCCTTTTCGCGCACGTCCACCGGCAAGTCGCGGGCGCTTTCGATCGTGGCTCGTTCCGGATGTTCCAAAAAGTCGCCGATGTCGCTCTCATCGATTCCGCGCTCGCGGAAATGCTCGATCGCCCGCTGCTCCCATTCCTTCGCTTTCGCGAGGTCTTGCTGTGACCGCCACGCAATGGCAAAGCACAACTCCTCGTCCGGGGCAGGGCCAGACTTGGCGAGGTTTTTCAACAGCTCGGCGGCGCGGCTCAGGTCGCCGAGCTCGAATGCCGCTTCAAAGCGGATGCGCGATTCGTCGTTTGGGTCGCAAGGGTCTTCGGCCAAGCGTTTGAAATCGCCGGAGTCATAATTGAGCGATTGGACCAAGTGGTTCGCGACATCCAAGGGAATCTCCTTCGCCTGCAAATGTCGCCGGTATTGCTCGATCGATTCGAGCGCTGCCGGACGGCGATTCTGATCCACGAGCGCTTCCAAGAGCTCATCGTTGAGTTCAAGGCTAAATGGCGACGCGAGCAACTCCTCTCGCACCGCTTGCTCCACGCTGGCATAATCTTGAAGCAGAAATCCCTCTTCGCGCCAATCCTCGAGCATGGTCGGATCGCTGGGAGCAGCCTGCCTGGCGGCCTCCGCATCGCGCCGCGCGGCGGCAAAATCGCCGGCGACTCGGTTCCGCCACGACCGGGCGCGCAAGGCATGGGCGTGAGAGGCATTCAACGCGATTGCTTCGTCAAAATACTTAATCGCCTGCTGGCGACTCGATTGAATCCGGCCGAACAAGTACAACAGGTTCGGATTTTTGGAATCCTGATCGAGAAACTTTTGATACTGGTCGATGAGGTCGGCGCGCTTGCGCTGGCAACCGGCCAGGAACTGGTAGGCGCGATGCCATTCCAATTCCACCGGTCGGCGCTCGAGTCCGCTCTCCAGAAAAGACAAGCAATGGAGTTTTTGCTGCGGTTCGGCGACGGCGAGTGACGCATAGATCTGCGCCAATTGCGGAGTCTCCGGCGTAACTTGGAGATGCTTTTCCAAATAGCCGATCATTTGATCGGGGCTGGCCTCGGACTCCGCCAGCGAAGCCAGCGGACCTTCGCGCGCGAAATCGATGCGGGTCACGGTGATGGGCTTTCCGTTAGGAAGATCGAGTTGCGGCGGCAATGTTTCCATCGCATAGTCCACGTCTCGAAATTGGATGAACGTCGTGCCCATGAGATAATTGGTCGTGGTCGGGGGTGCGTTGCCCGCCACGGCGTAGGTTGCTTTCTGATGTTTCAGAACGGCGCCATGCCCGGCATTCAAGACAAACGTCGGTCCTTTAAACACGCGTTCGAGGGGACTGCGTGCGATCGTAAAATGATCGTCGCTGATGATTTGCCCGTGGTGCGTGGTAACCGCCTGGTGGGGCCCTTCGGAAACCGCGAGTTTAACGGAGCTGTTTCGCGGCACGGCGTGGTTCACTCCGTCCAACTGCACCTCCAAGGCCTCGGCGAAACCATTCACCACAAAGAGTGAACAATGGCTCGCCAGATACGCGTTGACCGCCAACAGCGCGACCGCCGCGGCGGCCATTGCCGCGCCGATCATCGCGGGCTTGCGGCGATACCAGGGGGTCTTCGGAAGGAGCGATTCTTCGACGCCAAGCGTTCGCTCGGATTGTTGGGCAATTTTCTTGAAGAACGGATCGCGAACGATCGGAGTCGTTTGCAATGCGCGCAAGATCTCCAGCGTCTCCGCGTGCTGATTCGTTCCTTGAAAGGCCTTGGCCAACTGGAAAAAGAGCTGCGGCTCGGCCAGCGGCGTCATCGCCGGAAAGGATTGCAAAACCTGCTTCGCCCGATTCGGATCGCCGTTTTGGATATGATCCAAGGCGACCACGCGTTTGGCAGCCAGGTTGCCCGGCTCAAGTTGAAGCGCCTTTTCTTGGAGCGGACGGGCCTCGGCGCGACGATCGGTCGAACGATAACGATACCAGCTGGCAATTCGGAGCAGCACGTCCGCCGAGTCCGGAAACTCCTTCAGCATCGCCTGCGCTAACTCCGCCGCCTGCTCCGGCTGCTGGCACGCAACGAGGGTTGAAAACAGTTCCAAGCTCGCGGCCGCCGAGGTCGGATCGGACGCAACCTGCGCCGTCGACGCCTGGATGGCGTTGTCCTTGGCGATGTTCCAATCGGCCACCGGCACGGCGTAATGCCGCGTGCAGCGCGGGCAATAATTAAAGATCTGCTTGCGGGCCAGCGGAATCAGGGGCACAAACAAGACGCTGAAGCAGAGTCGCGTCTCATAATCACGCAACATCACTTGGCGACCACAGGAATTGCAAATTCCCTGATGTTCCTTGATGTTCGTTTTGCCGAAATAGGAGGTGCCAACTCCGTTGATGCGAAAAGGCATTGGAATCGCTCTGCCAAAAGGGCCTGATAGAATAGAAGGACGCGGCAAATAACCGCGTCTATTGTACTAAGGCCAAAGGCAATCGCAATCCGACGCCGCATCGCCAAATCGGTTCAAAGCGAGATTGCGGCGGCGGCCTGCTCCATCGCTTCGGCGGGCTCGAGCGATTGGCTGCGCGCGGGCTGCTGGCGGCGGCGGTACGCCCGATAGGCTCGCATCACACCGCGTCCGGCCAAAGAGTCCGTCCTGAACACGAGCCGGCCGACCGGATAGGTGGAGCTGACCCATTTCGCGGTGGCTTCGCTGAGG